>JANQQD010000152.1 GCA_028285185.1 Anaerolineae bacterium
CGGCGCGCTTGTGCGCCATGAGGCCATGGGCTTCTGGTGGGCGAACGTGCCGAAGGAACGTTGGCCGGATCACCCGGAATGGCGTCAGCACATCGCCAAATCCTGGGATGCCGTCTATGGAGATCGCCGCCAGGAAATCGTCTTCATCGGCACCGATATGGACGAGGCCGCGATCCGACGCCGGCTCGACGCCTGCCTCGTCGGCGATGCCAATGCCACGGCCATGAAGCCTGCCGCTTGGAAGAAGCTCAAGGACCCGTTTCCGGTCTGGAAACGGGCTGAACGGTCATAACCGGTCAATTGGTATCACTAGAAGACGGGGTGATTGGGACTTCCGCCATTTTGGGCGCGGACCACTAGGCGACCAACTAAGGCCGGCCATCCCGTCGGCCGGCAACGGGAGTTCTTGATAAGGAGACGGCAATGGGCCAGGAAACAGTCGCCACGGCTACACTGCAGTGCACGTTCGGAGCGGCGCCGTCAGTATTCACCGTGCTGCCGAAAAGCCGAACCATGTGCGGGGGCATGCCGGCCGCCAACATCATGGACAACATCCCCATGATGAACATTGTGCCTTTCGGCGTGTGCTCCAGCCTCAGCAATCCGACCGTCGCGTCGGCCACCTCCGCGGCCCTCGGCGTGCTGACGCCGATGCCATGCATTCCGGTGACCCTCGCTCCCTGGGCTCCTGGTTCACCGACGACGCTGATCGGCGGCATGCCGGCCCTCGGCAACTCATCGAAATGTACCTGCAACTGGGGTGGCGTGATCAGCATCACCGCCCCGGGCCAGTTCACGACTCAGATCAAGTAGGCACTGCCGAGAGAGGCGGTGACAGCAGTCGCTTGCGTATTTGGCGGCCCGGCTGAGCACTCTCTTCATCGCCATGGTGATGTCGCCGCCCGCCTAGGCCCTCGAGCTGTCTTCATCCGGCATTTCCAGAACGATCGGTGTCCTTGGACGTTACGGGCATGTGGAGCAAGCTTCCAAGCCTCTGCTGCCTTGGTTGGTTGCCGTGTTGTGGGAGGGGCTCGTCGTTGGCGCGACGGCTCGGTACGAAATCTCGGTGAAGTCTGCTTCAGACTTCGAGGGCAAGACGGGGGTAGTCAGTTGGAGCAGTTCGATTTCATCATCGTCGGTGGCGGCTCGGCCGGATGCGTCCTGGCGGATCGTTTGACCGCTGATGGCAAGCGCTCCGTCCTGCTACTTGAGGCTGGAGGGCCGGATCGCTCGCTCTGGATTCACCTCCCGATTGGATATGGGAGGACATTTTTTGACCCTAGACTGAACTGGAAGTTCTATTCGGAACCTGAGCTACTTCTGGACAATCGGCGGATCTATTTTCCTCGAGGTAAGGTTCTTGGTGGATCTAGTTCTATCAATGCGATGGTTTACTCGCACGGGATGCCCAGCGACTATGAAGACTGGCGCGAGGCTGGCAATCCAGGTTGGGGTTGGGCGGAAGTCGCTCAGTCCTACAGTCGATTTGAGCGCAGAGTTCTCGAAGATGGCTCGAGTTCTGGCGACGGACCGCTCTGGGTCTGCAACCGCGATGCTGACTACCATCCGGTCAAGAGACATTTTCTCGAAGCCGCGTCGGAACTTGGACTGCGCCGCGCAACTGACGTCAACGGCGCCGATCCCGAAGGCGTGGGCGGCTACAATGTAACGACCCGGCGGGGTTGGCGCTGTTCGGCTTCGGTCGCGTTCCTGCGGCCGGCGCTACGTCGAGCCAATCTCGTCGTTCGAAGCGAAGCCGTCGTGAAACGCGTTATCTTCCAGGACCGTCGCGCCGTCGGCGTCGAGTACGAGCGGAATTCGAGTGCCGGACAGGCCGCCGCTCGCGCAGAGGTCATTCTCGCCGCCGGCGCCATTGGGTCGCCGGCCCTTCTGCAAAGATCGGGCGTCGGACCAGGGACATTGCTCTCGTCCCTCGGGGTCGACGTTGTGTACGCGAACGACGCGGTCGGCGGCGGACTGCAGGATCATCTCGGAGTTAACTACTACTATCGGGCCGCGAAGCCGACATTGAACAATGTGCTTGGCAACTGGCCTGGGCGCATCTCTGTTGCTCTCCGGTTCCTCATGAGCCGAAGCGGGCCGCTCAGCATCGGCGTGAACCAGTTCGGTGGAATGGTGCGCAGCACGCCGGAGCTGCCTCGACCCGACATGCAGTTGTATTTCAATCCGATTAGCTACTCTGCCGAGCTCGTTGAACGGCGCGAGTTGTTCAAGCCCGATCCCTATCCAGGCTTCATCCTTGGGTTCAATTCGACCCGCCCATCGAGCACCGGGCGGGTCGATATCGCGTCCTCAAGTGCCTCGGTCGCCCCGGTCATCCGTCCGAATTACCTGAGCTCAGAAAAGGATGTCGCGGACGTCATCGCAGGCGCGCGCTTGATCGGCCGCCTGCAAGAGACGTCAGCGATGCGTTCGCTCATCGCGGTCGCGCCGCCCTTCGATCCCTCGCAGGCGACCGAGGACGATATCCTCGGCGACTTCCGGAGACGGGCGGCGTCCGTCTATCACCCGTGCGGAACGTGCAGAATGGCGCCCGAAACCGACACTGGCGTCGTCGACCCATCGCTCAAGGTCTACGGCGTCGATGCGTTGCGCGTTGTCGATGCGTCCGTCTTTCCCAACATAACCTCAGCCAACACGAACGCACCTTCGCTAATGGTGGCAGAAAAAGGCGCGGATATCATCTCCTCCGCGTGAGCGTTGGGAAACGAATGGAGAATGTTCGCTTCCGCTCAGGGTCCGGAAGCTTTCCAGGATCAGGAACTTGAGGGAGCAGGCGGCGGGACGGCGTTCACCTTTGCTCGAGGCTGTAATTCGCGGGATCGTATACTTCGGCCGCGTTGGCGCCGCCGGCAAACGTGTTTCCGAACGAAACGGACGTGTAGATCCCCGGTTTCCCGAGAAACTGTCTGACCCCGTCGAAGGTAATGAATTCCGCCACGCAGGTTTCGTCGGAGCAGACCGAGATGTCGTTGTTCAGACCGCTCAGCGTCAGCACAGGACTGTTCAGGTCGCTTCCGTCAACCAGATCCGCCAGGCTCGTCACAAAGGGCAGCGCGGGGCCGATCACGCCGTCAAGACGCGCGTTTTCGACGGAACTTATGATCACCGTGTCGCCATCGTCTTGCAATTCGCCCGTGATATCCGCCTGCAGCACGCTGCCGAACGAGAAGTTGTAGGTGAGCTTGAAACTCTCCGCAGCCGCCGGCCCCGCGGCGAAAGCTGCAGCGGCAAAGATGGCTGCAATCCCGTGTATTGATTTCTTCATTGACCAACATCTTCCAAGTGGCGCGACGGCTGATGTTAAGGGTCGCCCGATCCTGAGGCCCGGTCAATTCTGTCGGGCTCGCGGCGAGGTGTAGCGGTGGTCCGAACGCCCCTTGGTGTGAGAGAGAGGCGGCGATCAGTGTTGGAGAAAACGAATCCGCCCTCTTTTCTCCGCCCGAACGCTCTAGCGGCAAAATGCGCTGCGCCCTGGAGAGAGTCCAACTTTGTGAGGAACCTTGGTCAGACTAAGATCAAGCGCAACAGAGTTGGATGTTGCTCGCAGCAGGGTTGATATGGCTGACGCACGCTACTCCCTTCATCAGCGTCTCCTCCATTGGATCATTGCCGTCCTCGTTCTCTTGGCGTTGATCGCCGGCGCCTTCCTGTGGGCTTACGGCTTCGAAGGCCTCAGGAACACGTTTGGAGCCACGATTGCCGGGGCGTTCTACAAGTATCACAAGACCGCAGGCGTGCTGATCCTTGGTCTGATGATCCTCCGGGTCAGCGTGCGCCTGAGCCTCGGGGCGCCGGCGCCTGTGGCGACCCTGACTGCGACGGAGCGCATCCTCTCCACCTGGGTGCAACGGCTGCTGTACGTTGCGCTCATTGCGATGCCGGTCGTCGGCTGGCTTGCGACAGCGGCTGGAGACTTCCCGGTCCAGTTCTTCGACATGACGCTGCCGGGCCTGATCGGCGAGAACCGCGAACTGTCGGAATCGCTCTTCGCCGTGCACACGGCGTTGGGGCTTTCCATAGTGATGCTGGCAGGGCTGCATGTTGCCGGCGGGCTCCGGCACTGGCTGATAAAGCGTGACGGCGTGATGCGGAGGATGAGCCTGTTTGGCTGAGGCTCTCTCGGCAAACCTCCCAAGTTGTTCAGTCGAACTGCGCTGGCTCGGCCTGCATCTCAAGATGCAGCTCGTTGCCATCGTATGGATGCGCATCCGCAACCGCCTCGTCCAGTTCCACGCCCAGGCCCGGTTCCGTCGGTGGGATCACGTAGCCGTCTTCCCAGAGGATGGGCTGCTTCAGGATTTCGCCATGGAAGCCGCCCCAGGTCTGGATGCTTTCCAGGATCAGGAAGTTTGGGGAACAGGCGGCGAGCTGGATGTTCGCCGCGCCTTCGATGGGGCCGCAATAGAGGTGCGGGGCGATCTGGGCATAGTGCGCCTCGGCCATGCCGGCGATCTTCTTTGCCTCCAGCAAGCCGCCGACGCGGCCCAGGGCCATCTGCAGGATGGACGCCGCCTGAAGCTGCAGCACGCGGGCGAACTCGTACTTGGTCGTCAGCCGCTCGCCCGTGGCGATGGGGATCGAGGTCTGGCGGGCGACGCGCGCCATCTCCTCAGGCACGTCCGGCGGCGTCGGCTCCTCGAACCACAGCGGGTCATAGGGCTCCAGGGCCTGGGCCAGGCGGATCGCCCCTGACGTGGTGAACTGGCCGTGGGTGCCGAACAGCAGGTCCGCCTTCGTGCCCACGGCCTCGCGGAGGCGGCGGACGAAAGCGGCGGAGCGCTCGATCGCTGCCAGCGACGGCTGGCGCGGGTCGAACACCGTGTACGGGCCCGCGGGGTCGAACTTCACTGCGGTGAAGCCCTGGGCGACGCACGCCGCGGCACGCTCCGCCGCCAGGTCGGGGTCGGCATAGACCTCGGTGCCCTCGCCTTCGGCCGGATAGAGATAGGTATAGCTGCGCAGGCGCTCATGCACCTTGCCGCCCAACAGGTCGTAGACCGGGCGGCCCACGGCCTTGCCAACGATGTCCCAGCAGGCCATTTCCAGCCCGCTCAGCACGCCCACCAGAGAGACGTCGGGGCGGAGCGTGTAGCCGCTGCCGTAGACGCGGCGCCACAGGGTTTCGATGCGGAACGGGTCGGCGCCCTGGACGTGCCGTTCGAACACGTCTTCGATCATCCTCACGATCGTCTGCGGGCCGAAGGTGGCGGCATAGACCTCGCCCACGCCCTCGATGCCGGTGTCGGTGACCAGCTTCAGGAACAGGAAATAGCGGCCACCGAAATGCGGCGGCGGATTGCCGACGACGAAGGTGCGGAGTTCGGTGATCTTCATGGGGTTCTCAATCTGTTTGATGGGCAGAAGTTTTGGCCAGCTGGGTACAACGTGGCAGGAGATGCCCACCTGTGCGGGCATGACGATGTTGGTTTCAGCTCTTGTTATCCATCAACCAAGTCGTCGTTCTCGCGAAGGCGAGAACCTCCCCGGCAGGGACACCAGCCTCTCCACAAGCGCCCGCGCGAGGTGTGCCCCGGCTCAGAACAGGATGACGTTGCGTAGCGCGTCGCCGCGCTTGACCTCGTCGATGGCGGAGTTGATGTCGCCCAAGCCGTAGCGGCCGGTGATCAGCTCGTCCAGCAGGAGGCGCCCCTCGCGGTAGAGACCGACCAGATGCGGGATGTCGACGGCGATGCGGGCGGAGCCCATCTTACAGCCCAGAATGCGATGGTTGGCCGAGGCGATATCCGATGGGTCGATCTCGGTCATCACACCGGAGGGCGGCATGCCCACCAGCACCGCAGCACCACCGCGGGCCAGCAGGCCGAACGCCATATCGAAGGCGGGCTTGGCGCCGACGGTGACGATCACCGTGTCGGCGCCGTGGCCGCCGGTCAGGCTGCGGATGGCCTGGGCGGCATCTTCCTTCGTCGGGTTCACGGTGTGGGTGGCGCCGAAGCGGCGCGCCGCCTCCAGCTTCATGTCCGACAGGTCGACGGCGATCACCGGATCGGCGCCGGCGATACGCGCGCCCTGCACGCTGTTCAGCCCAACGCCGCCCGTGCCGATCACGACCACGCTCATGCCCGGCGCCACCTCAGCGGTGTTGACCGCCGCGCCATAGCCGGTGATCACGCCGCAGGCCAAGAGGGATGCGCTCTCCATCGGCATGGCGGGGTCGATTGCGACGGCCTGCGAGTCGTCAACCACGACGGATTCAGCGAAGGCCCCGGTCCGCAACCCGTGGACGATTGGGCTGCCGTCGGCGAGCGAGAGCGGGCTGCGGCGGTCCAGCGGAAACTCCGTGTCGCACTGTACCGGCTCGTTGCGCGCGCAATAGCGGCAGGTACCGCAGGCGCGGATCAGCGTCACAACGACGGGATCGCCCACCGACAGCCCCTGGACGCCCGGGCCCACCGCCTCGACATGCCCTGCCGCCTCATGGCCGTAGACGGCCGGCAAGGTGCCGCCCCAGGCACCGTCGGCATAGAAGATGTCGCTATGGCAGATGGCGCAGGCCGCTATCTTGACCTTGATCTCGCCGTGTCCGGGGTCCGCCAGGGCAATGTCTTCGATCGTCAGTGGCTGTCCGAAGCCGTGACACACTGCGGCTTTCAAGGCTGGGATCCTCCTTGGGCGTCGGGGCGGCTGAACGGCCCAGCACTTAAAGGCATTGACCGCCCCGCCGATAGCGCGAATGCGCCGGTCCCGGACGAAATCCGCCGGGGACGTCACTTTCCGCTCGGCTGGACAAGCCTCCGCCGCCGTCCCATATCGCCGGAGAGCCCCTTCCCGCAGACTGTTCGGCAGGATCCATGGAAGCGATCGACGTGCTCTTGACCCGGCGTTCCGTCGTGGTCGCCAACCAGATCGGGCCCGGGCCCGACGATGCGGCGCTTGAAAAGATCCTGCGCGCCGCCACGCGCGTGCCGGACCACGGCAAGCTGGCGCCCTGGCGCATCCAGATCCTGCGCGATCAGGGGCAGGCCGCGCTGGGCGATCTGCTGGCCCGCCTGTTCGTCGCGCAATACCCTCAGGCCAATGACAAGCAGATCGCCTTCGAACGGCAGCGGCCACAACGGGCACCGCTGCTGCTGGTGGTCGCCACCAGGCTGCGGCACGACCACAAGATCCCGGTGATGGAACAGATGCTGTCGGGTGGGGCGGTGTGCATGTCGCTTCTGATCGCCGCTCAGGCGCTGGGCTATTGCGGGCAGTGGCTGACGGAATGGCCGGCCTACCGGCCGGAGGTCGCACGCTTCCTGGGCCACGACCCCGAGACGGACAAGATCATCGGCTTCCTCTATCTGGGAAGCCGGGCCGAAGCGCCGGAGGACCGGCCGCGACCCGATCTGGCCGAGATCGTCTCGGAATGGTCCGGACCGGTTGGCGCCGATACCGTCGAGAGGGTCTAGGCACTCCGAAAGGCGAAATTATAAACAAACAGAACCCGTTAGCGGCATTTCCAAAATTCTTCGGACAATTTATCGTTAATGCCTGAAGGATTTCCGAAGCACAAATACGTCGACAGCAGTGTTAATGTTGTCTAATTCAAATCTTGCGTGGGCATGATAGTGAGATCGCTTCGTCCGTTACTTCGAAGTGAAAATAATAGAGATCGAAACGAAGGGTGGGGCGCGATGAGGTTGGAGATCATTCGTCGAAAGCCGGAAGGGCCGGCACATCCGACACCGCTGCTGTTCGTGCACGGTGCTTTCTCCGCCGCTTGGTGCTGGGACGAGCATTTCCTGCCCTATTTCGCCGAACGCGGCTTCGATGCCTATGCCTTGAGCCTGCGTGGCCATGGCCTGAGCGAGGGCCACAACGCGGTTCGCTGGGCGACGCTGGCTGACTATGTCGCCGACGTCGCGGCCGCGGTGGAGGCGCTGCCGGCACCGCCGGTGCTGATCGGCCAGTCGATGGGCGGCTTCATCGTCCAGCACTATCTGCGCAAGCACGCCCTGCCCGGCGCGGTGCTGATGTCTTCGACGCCGCCGCACGGGATCTACATCACGGCACTGGACATGATGATCCGTCGGCCCATGCTGTGGATGCAGATGGCCATGGCCCAGTATGTGGGCCCCACGGCCGCCGCCGACCGCACCATCCGCCACAGCCTGTTCTCGCCTACGCTGCCGGACGCCTTGGCCAACAGATACATGCGCCGGTTCCAGGACGAATCCGTAGTGATCGCCTGGGAGAGCATGGTCTACGCCGTCTCTTACTGGACGCGGCAGATCGAAACGCCGATCCACGTGATCGGCGCGCGCGACGACGCATTCGTCCCGGCCTTCGAGGTGGAGGCGACAGCCCGCGCCTATGGCACCCGCGCTGACATCATCGATAACTTGGCGCATGCCATGATGCTGGATACCAACTGGGAGAGCGCGGCGCGAAGCGTCCATCGCTGGGTCAATCGCACGCTGGCGCTTCCCGACGCTTCGGTCGGCGCGGCCGCCTGACTTGGCGGCGTGCCGGCAAGACGCCGGCATCGAACCGAAACCGGGCCAGAATCGAACACGTTCGCGGGCGTGAATAAAGCATTGTGTCGAATATGGGTATTGGCCCGCTAGCGCCCCTGCGCCGTCCTTGACAGCGGGTAGAGATCGTTCGATTTCTTTCGAAGCGGCGGTTGCGTCCCCCCATTGCTGCGCGCCGCGAACCGCAATCCCCTAAATGAGGCGCCCATAATGAAGCAGACCCATTCCGTTGAGCTGACGGACCAGCACGGTCCGATCCTGGTCGGCAGGCCGAATGAACACGCCATGCTGGCGTGGCAACGCGGCTGCTTTCCCGCCCGCCAGGCGGCGAACGACTCGATGGATGAAACCCTGGTACCGTTCTCCGCCGCCGGCAACGACTGGTAGGCCGCAGAGCCTGGTCTCCTCCCATTGAGATGACGGCCGGGCCGGCGACGATCGGTCCGGTCTGAGTCGGCACAGTTTGACATGCCCGGTACGCCATCGTGCCGGGCATGTGCTTTGTCCGCCATGGTGGCTGGGGCCTTCCTGTCGGCGGTTCATATCGTGCTGCCGGAATGGTAAGACGCTTCCCGTGCTCAAGCGGCTGCTTGGCCCCTCCCCTTGAGGGGCGGGCGGCCACTCATAAGGCACTGATTGGGAGGCATGACGACATGTGGTACCGGCTCACGGCCCTGATTGCGCTCGCCTGTCTTGCAGGCATGGCGGGCCCCGTGACGGCGCAAGCGCAGGACGGCAGCCCCAACGTGGTCATGGTGCTGGATGCCTCCAACAGCATGTGGGGCCAGGTCGAGGGCGAGCACAAGATCGTCATCGCGCGGCAGGTGGTGGCCGAGCTGCTGGGCGACTGGGACCCGGGCGTGGAATTGGGGCTGGTGGCCTACGGGCATCGGCGCGAGGGCGACTGCTCGGATATCGAGACGGTGATTCCGGTCGGCACCGTCGATCCGCAGGCGTTCTCCGGGCAGGTCGACAGCCTGCTGCCGCGCGGCCGGACGCCACTGACGGCGGCGGTGCGCCATGCCGCAGAGCTGCTGCGCTATACCGACGAGCCTGCCACCGTGATCCTGCTGAGCGACGGGATCGAGACCTGCAATGCCGACCCGTGTGCGCTTGGTGAAGAGCTGGAGCGCGCCGGCGTGAACTTCACGGCCCATGTCATCGGCTTCGATGTTGCGGCGCCGGAGGATCAGGCGCAGCTGCGCTGTCTCGCCGACAACACCGGCGGCGTGTTCCTGACGGCCGAGACGGCCGAAGAGCTGTCACAGGCGATGGACACCGTGCGCGAGGCCACGGTTGAGCCGATCACGGATGCCACGATCACGTTGCAGGCGCTGGACGGGCCGGATGGCGAAGCGTATTCCGATGGTGTGACGTGGCAGGTCACAACCGAGGCCGGTGCGCCCGTTTTCGACGCCGCGGACACGGGCGCGGCGGAGGTGGTGCTGGAAGCGGGTCGCTATGTGGCCGGCGCCGAACGCGGCGATGCGTTCGGATCGACCGTGTTTGAGGTGACGGCAGGCGATCCGGCCACCCACCAGGTGGTGCTGACGATGCCTCTGCCCGAGGCCACGCTGGACGCTCCGCCGGAAGCGCCGGCCGGGTCCGGCATTCCGGTTGCCTGGACCGGGCCGGACGATGATGGCGACTACATCACCGTGGTACCAGCCGATGCAGATGCCGGCGCCTATCTTGAATACAGCTACACCCGTGACGGCAGCCCGCTCGAGGTGCTGGCCCCTGAGGAGCCCGGCGAGTACGAGCTGCGCTACATCTGGGACGACTCCCGCGAGATCATCGCAAGCCGCCCGATCATTGTAACGGAGGTGCTGGCGACGCTGGAAGCGCCGGCTGAAGTCGTGGCCGGGGCGGATGTGCGGGTCGACTGGACCGGACCGGACAACGACCGCGACTTCATCACCATTGTCGAGGCCGGTGCCGACGAGGGCGAGTTTGGCAACCACACCTACACATACGAAGGCAGCCCGCTGGACGTGCTGGCCCCGGACGAGCCGGGCGCCTATGAGATCCGGTATCTGACGGCACAGACGCGGGCAACGCTGGCCAGCATTCCTTTGACCGTCATGGAAGCCGTCGCAACGCTTGAGGCACCGCCGGAGGTCGTGGCGGGGGCGGAGGTGCGGGTCGACTGGACCGGTCCCGACAATGACCGCGACTTCATCACCATCGTCGAGGCGGGTGCCGACGAGGGTGAGTTCGGCAACCACACCTACACATACGAAGGCAGCCCGCTGGACGTGCTGGCCCCGGACGAGCCGGGCGCCTATGAGATCCGGTATTCGACGGCCCAGACCCGGTCGACGCTGGCCAGCCTTCCGCTGACCGTCACGGAAGCGGGCGCGACGCTCGAAGCACCGCCGGAGGTCGTGGCGGGGGCGGACGTGCGGGTCGATTGGACCGGTCCGGACAACGAACGGGATTTCATCACGATCGTCGAGGCGGGTGCCGACGAAGGCGAATTCGGCAACTACACCTACACGCGCGAAGGCAGTCCGCTGGATGTGCCGGCCCCGGACGAGGCCGGCGACTATGAGATCCGTTACCTTACGGCCCAAACGCGGGCCACGCTGGCCAGCATACCGCTGACGGTTGCGGAGGCCGGCGCGACGCTGGAGGCGCCGTCGGAGGTCGAGGCGGGGGCGGATGTGCGGATCGACTGGACCGGTCCGGACAATGAACGCGACTTCATCACGATCGTCGAGGCGGGTGCCGACGAAGGCGAATTCGGCAACTACACCTACACACGCGAAGGCAGTCCGCTGGATGTGCCGGCCCCGGACGAGGCCGGCGACTACGAGATCCGCTACCTGACGGCCCAGACCCGGGCAACGCTGGTGAGTGTGCCGCTGACAGTAACGGAGGCCGGTGCGACGCTGGAAGCGCCACAGGAGGTCGTGGCCGGCGCGGATGTCCGGATCGATTGGACCGGACCGGACAACGAGCGCGATTTCATCACGATCGTCGAGGCCGGTGCCGACGAGGGCGAATTCGGCAACTACACCTACACGCGGGAAGGCAGCCCGCTGGATGTGCCGGCCCCGGACGAGGCCGGCGACTACGAGATCCGCTACCTGACGGCGCAGACCCGGGCCACGCTGGTGAGCCTTCCGCTGACGGTGACGGCGGCAGGTGCGACGCTGGAGGCGCCGCAGGAGGTCGTGGCTGGCGCGGAAGTCCGGATCGACTGGACCGGGCCGGATAACGAGCGCGATTTCATCACGATCGTCGAGGCGGATGCCGACGAGGGCGAATTCGGCAACTACACCTATACGCGGGAAGGCAGCCCGCTGGAGGTGCTGGCGCCGGAGGAAGCCGGCGCTTTCGAGATCCGCTATCTGACGGCCCAGACGCGGGCGACGCTGACGAGCCTTCCTCTGACGGTGACGGAAGCCACCGGGACCCTCGATGCGCCGCAAGAGGCGGTGGCCGGCGCCGATATCAGCGTGGTCTGGACCGGACCGGACAACGACCGTGATTTCATCACCGTGGTCGAGGCCGGCGCCGATGAAGGGGAGTTCGCTGCCTACACCTACACACGGGAAGGCAGTCCCCTGGAGGTGCGCGTGCCCGATGAGCCCGGCGCCTATGAAGTCCGGTACCTGACCGCGCAGACCCGCGCCACGCTGGTGAGCCTGCCGATCACGGTGATCCCCGCCACGGCCACTCTGCAGGCCCCCGAGGTGGTGGTTGCCGGTGAGCTTTTCGACGTGACCTGGGAGGGGCCGGACAATCAGGGCGACGTGATCACCCTGGTTGAGGTCGGCGCGGACGAGGGATCGGTCCTCTCCGGCTATACCATCACCAGGGGCGGCAATCCTGCCAGGGTGAGGGCACCGAACGACCCCGGGAACTACGAGCTGCGCTATGTGACGGGCCAGTCGCGCGCCACGCTGGCATCGATCCCCATTCGGGTGGAGTGACCGAACCCCGTTCGTAGGCCCAGAGACGCGATAGCGTCATGCGCTAACGCGTCGCGGCTGTCGCGCGATACCGGCTGAGTCTGGCGTTCGTGCGCGCGATCGAAACCTCGAAACCGATTCCCAGCGGGATAGCGGTGATCGGCCGAAGATGCCGCGTTGACCGTTATCGTGTGCTGTGGCCTTCCTGGGCCTGGCTTCACGTCATTCGCTATCCCTTGCCCGGCGCCAGCCGGGAACCGTGGAGGATGACGGCATGTTCCGACTGAAGCGTCGCGCGCGCCGGTATCGCGCGCCTTTCCGATTGTCGACAGCGGCACGGATACTGGTGGTCCTGGGCGTTGTCGCGACCGTCGTACCGGCGGTGGCCGAAGGCCCGACCTTGGACCTTGACGGATATCGGCTGACCTTCGCCGAAGAGTTCAACGAGCTGCCTGACGTGTCGCCCTGGGGTCCGGGAACCCGATGGATTGCCCATACACCCTGGGCAGGGGACTTTGGTGATGCTCGGTTCGTCGATCCGCGCCCAGGCTTTCCTTTCACCATTGAAGACGGCGTGCTGGTCATTACGGCGGCGCGAACACTGGAGGGCAGATGGGAGTCGGGCCTGCTGGCCTCTGCCGACCGGCAGAACCAGGGATTCTTGCAGTCCTACGGTTACTTCGAGGCTCGGATGCGGCTGCCGCCCGGACCGGGCGTCTGGCCGGCTTTCTGGCTGATGGGCCGGGCCGAAGACCGCAGCTTCGGAGCAGAGATCGATGTGCTGGAGTATCTCGGTGAGTTCCCGGGCCGATACGGCACCTATGTCCACACCTGGTATAATGATGACGAGCGCGAGCATGAAGTGAGGTCCGAGCGTCATAGCCCGGACGCGGACCTCACCGGTGCCTTCAACACTTACGGCGTCTTGGTCGACGAGACGAACATCACGTTCTACTTCAACCGCCAGCCGATCTGGCAGACGCCGACACCGGAAACGCACCGCATCCCGAAGATGGTCCTGGTCGACCTCGCGCTCGGCAGCGGCTACCCCATCGACGAAACCTTCGATCCGTCGCACCTCTATGTCGACTACATTCGCGTCTATGAGGAGTGTCCATCAGGCGGGTGCTGAGCGACGGGAAGGGGCCGGATCAGAAGCCCTTCCGGCGCGTCCCTCTATCCCCCCAGTGTTGCCCCGCGCAATGCGAGGCCGGCCACCTTTTGTCAGGTGACCGGCCCCCTTTTCCCGGACCCGGGGCGGCGCACCGCACCAGGGACGAAAAACTTACGCCTTAGCCGATTCCGCCAGCAGGTTCTTCACCACGTCGCTGGTGGACAACACGCCGATGGGCACGTTGCGGCCCTCGCGTTCCTCCACCACCACCAGGCGGTGGATGCGCCGGGCGGTCATCATGCTGACGGCGTCTGTCAGCAGGGTGTTGGCAGTGCAGGTGACCGCCCCCAGCGTCATGACGCTGCGCACCGGCATCTTCAGTGCGGTGTCCTGCGAGCGGCCCTGGCGCGCCAGGATGATGTCCGTGTGCGAGACCACGCCGGTCACCTGGCCGCTCTCCAGCACGGCAACGGCGTGGATCCCGTGTTCGACCATCAGGCTCGCCGCCGTACGCAAGGTGTCCTGCGGGCTGCAGGCAACGATGCGGGGCGTCATCAGGTCGCCGACCCTGGTCGTCTCGTCGATTGCCACCGCGTCCGGCAGATCGAGCGCGGCCGCGGCATTGCCCGTGGGCACGACGTGCGGCCGGGCCGGCTCCATGATCGTATGCGTATCGCCCTTCGGCAGCATGTCCGCGGCCGACACGCGCGGCGCCTCGCCCGTGCGGCCCAGGCCGAAACCGGGCGCGCCGACCAGCACCGCCATGTTGCCGTGCGGATGCTGGTTGTCGTGCATCAGCTGGTGCGCCAGCGGTATCTCGTCGTATTTGAACGACCGAGAGAGGCAGGCATCGATCTTGCCTTCCAGCACCATGTCGTTGAAGGCGATGGACTGGTCGCCGTTGGCGAAATGCGAGCCCTGGATCCGCTTCTGGCGCATCCAGACATAGCGCAGGTCGACGGTGGCGTTATAGCCGCTGGTGCCGGCGCAGATGACCACCATGCCGCCCGTGTCGCAGACGAACATCGAGGTCGGCACCGTAGCCTCGCCCGGATGCTCGAACACGATGCGGGGGCTCTTCTTCTCGCCAAGAATCTCCCAGATGGCGGCACCGAATGAGCGTACGCCCTTCAGCCAGCGGGCATAGCCGGCCGTATCCTTCCAGTGTGGCAGCATGCCCCAGTGGTCGAAGTTGCGGCGATTGATGCAGCCTTTGGCGCCCAGGCCCATGCAATAGGGGATCTTGTCGTCGTCGGAGATGATGGCGATCGGGATCGCGCCTTTGGCCTTGGCAATCTGGATGGCCATGGAGCCGAGGCCACCGGCTCCCCCCCAGATCAGCGCCACGTCGCCTTCGCGCACCTTGTGCTCATCCCAGCCCATCAGCATGCGATAGGCTGTGGCGCCGACCAGCACATAGGCCGCCGCCTCTTCCCATGTCATGTGCTTGGGCTTCGGCATGCACTGCTGGGCCTGCACTTTGGTGAACTGGGCGAAACTGCCGAAGTTGGTCTCGTAACCCCAGATCCGGTAGGTCGGCGAATACATCGGGTCGACGCCCGCCGCGACCATCGGGCAGTTGCGGTCCCACATGCCGCAATGGACAACGACCTCGTCACCGACCTTCACGTTGGTCACGTCCTTGCCGACCTTGTAGACGATGCCGGAGGCATCCGACCCGCCGATGTGGTATTCTTCCGGCTCTCCCGCCTTGTTCCGCGCCTTGATGACGTTGACCGGGATGCCCAGCCCTGCCCAGACGTTGTTGTAGTTGACGCCGGCGGCCATGACATAGACCAGCGCCTCGTCATCGGCGATGTCGGGAACCGGCACCACCTCGGACTTCAGGCTGTCGTTGGGCTCACCGAAACGCTCTTCACGCGCCAGGAACGCGTGCATCTTGGGCGGCACGACCCCGAGGGGCGGCGCTTCTCCCACGTCGTAAAGATCGCGGGCGACGGCGTCGGTCATGGACATGTCAGTTCTCCCTTCGGGCTATCCTATTGAGGCGCAGCGGCGCCCAGCGTTTTGCCAAATCGGTCCAGTTGCTCAAAAGCTGCGGCGGGGTCTTCCTCGACCGCGGTCCGGACGGCTTTCTCCCCGCCCAATCGAACAATGCCGTGGCGGCCGAATTCCTGATCCAGGCGTTTCAGCACCCAGTTTGCGGCGAAGCCCTGCCGCTTGGGGCCCAGCGTGCCGCGGTCGGCAAGCCAGGTGCGGTGGCCTGACAGCCGGTCCGCAAGATCGTCGATCCCAGTCTGCGCCGCAGCACTGGTGGCGACGATCGGCGGGACCCAGACCTCGTTATCCCCGGTGCCGACGGCGATGCTCAGATCGGCCACCGTCTTTTCCCAGGCGATCCCCAGATCGGCCTTGTTGACCACCAGCACATCCGGCACCTCCATGATGCCGGCCTTCAGGAACTGGATGGTGTCACCCGACTGCGGCTGCAGCACAAAGCAGGTGGTGTCGCTGAAGCTCGCGATGTCGATCTCGCGCTGGCCGACGCCCACGGTCTCGATCAGCACGATGTCGAACGCAGCCAGCATGACCACGCTCATGGGCCAGACCTCGGCGCTCAGACCGCCGTAGTCGCCGCGGTTGGCGAGCGAGCGGATGAAGACGCGCGGGTCGTCGATCCCGGCCAGCATGCGCAGCCGGTCGCCCAACAGCGCACCGCCGGTGATCGGGCTGGACGGGTCCACGGCCAGCACGCCGACGGTCAGTCCGCGGCCCAACCAGAGCCGTATCAGGGCGGCCGAAAGCGTCGACTTGCCGACGCCGGGCGGCCCCGTCATGCCGATGATGTGGCCCTCTCTCAGCAGCCGGTCATGCGACAGCGCCGACAAGAGCCGGGCGGTCCGCCGGTGCATCTCCGGCCGGCGGTCGTCGATCCAGTTCAGCCCAGTCGCCACCGCCGCGCGGTCGCCCGCGGCGGGGGCCGCCGCCAGATCGGCGATATCGGGCTCCACGGTACCGTGATGGGTCACGCCGCCGCCTCGTAGGGGCCAAGCCCGTTGGCATCGCGGATGATGTCCACCAGTTCCGCCATGATCCGGTTCAGGTCCATGTCCTTCGGCGTGTAGACCGCAGCGATCCCGGAAGCTCTGAGAGCAGCGGCGTCGTCGTCCGGGATGATGCCGCCGATGATGACCGGCACCTTGGTGAGGCCGAGCTTGTCCAGTTCGGCGCGGATCTCCTCCACCAGTTCGGTGTGGCTGCCGGAGAGCACAGAGAGGCCGATCAGATGCACGCCTTCCTCCAGCGCGGCGGTGGCGAGCTGGCGCGGCGTCAGGCGGATGCCTTCATAGACGACCTCGAAGCCGGCATCGCGGGCCTTCACGGCCACCTGTTCGGCGCCGTTGCTGTGGCCGTCGAGGCCCGGCTTGCCGATCAGAAGCCTGAGCGGCCGGCCCAGATGGTCCCCTGTCTCGCGCGTGCGGTCGCGCAGGGCTTCGACCTTGGCACTGTCCGTCCGGGTGGTGATGGCGCCGTCGATGCCGGTGGGCGCGCGGTACTCGCCGAATACCGCGCGCAGCGCCCCGGCCCATTCGCCGGTGGTCACGCCGGCATGGGCGCAGGCGATGGAGGCGGGCATGACGTTGGCGCCGCTCTGCGCCGCTTCGGTCAGCGCCTCCAAAGCCTGCTTGACGGCTCCCGGGTCGCGCTTGGCCCGGAAGGATTCCAGCCGGTCGATCTGTTCGCGCTCCGCGGTCGGATCGACCTTCATGATGCCGCCGTCGGTGCCCTGGGTCAGCGGCGAGTCCGCCGTTTCGGTGTAGCAATTCACGCCGACGATCTTCAGATCGCCGCTTTCGATCGCCCGCATGCGGGTGGTCTGGCTGCCCACCAGCTCGCGTTTCACATAGCCGCTTTCGATCGCCCGGATCATGCCGCCATGTTCGGCCACGCGGGCCATCTCGGCCTCCGCGCCGGCAACCAGCGAGGCGACCTTGGCGGCGACGGCGGGCGAGCCGTCCAAGAGATCGCCGTATTCCAAGAGGTCCGTTTCGAACGCCATGACCTGCTGGATGCGCAGCGACCACTGCTGATCCCAAGGGCGCGGCAACCCCAGCGCCTCGTTCCAGGCGGGAAGCTGGATTGCGCGAGCGCGGGCCGTTTTGGACAGGACGACGCCCAGCATCTCCAGCACGATGCGCTGCACGTTGTTTTCCGCCTGGCTTTCGGTCAGGCCCAGTGAGTTGACCTGGACGCCATAGCGGAAGCGCCGGAGCTTTGCGTCTTCCACGCCGTAGCGTTCATGGGCGATGCGGTCCCAGAGCTCCACGAAGCCGCGCATCTTGCAGCATTCTTCGATGAAGCGGATGCCGGCATTGACGAAGAACGAGATGCGGCCGACCACGTCGGAGAATTCGTCTGCCGCGATCTCACCGGAGTCGCGGATCGCATCCAGCACGGTGATCCCGGTCGACAGCGCGTACGCCATTTCCTGCACCGGCGTGGCCCCGGCTTCCTGCAGGTGATAGCTGCAGACATTGGTCGGGTTCCATTTCGGCACATGCTTCACCGTGTAGGTGATGACATCCGTCGTCAGCTTCACCGAAGGCTGCGGTGGGAAGATATAGGTGCCGCGCGACAGGTATTCCTTGATGATGTCGTTCTGCACTGTGCCTTGCAGGGCCCGCGTATCGGCCCCCTGGCGTTCGGCCACGGCGATATAGAGCGCCATCAGCCACGGCGCGGTGGCGTTGATGGTCATCGAGGTGTTCATCCGCTCCAGCGGGATGCCCTCGAACAGGGTCTCCATGTCTTCGATGGAACAGATGGGCACGCCCACCTTGCCGACTTCGCCGCGCGCCAGCGGGTGGTCGGCGTCATAGCCGGTCTGTGTCGGCAGGTCGAAGGCGACCGACAGGCCGGTCTGCCCCTTGGCGAGGTTCGTGCGATAAAGCTGGTTCGACGCCTTGGCCGAGGAATGTCCCGAATAGGTGCGGATCAGCCAGGGTCTGTCACGCTTGATCTGGGTGTTCTTTTCCAAAGTGTCCATCACATCCAATCCAATCGATTGCAAATCAGTGAGGGCGACGCTTGATCACAACGCGCCGCTCGATCTCGAAGATCTTCGCGGGGATCTTCTCTTTGCCGAGTTTCTTCTTGCTGTTTTCCTTGATGAACAGATCGGCGCCATGGGTATCGAGGGCCGCACCCGCCGACATGCCCTTCACGCCGATCAGCTGGAAGGTGACGATGCCGGTTGTCTCGCCCATGGGGCCCGGCGTCGGCCGCGTCTCCAGCACACGCGAAATCGCAGCGACCGTGTCGCCCGACACCGCTGGCTGGGTATGGTAGCCCTCAGTGAACCCAAGCTCCCACACGGCGTTCTCGGTGGCGTCGCGGCTGGCGCATCCCTCAAGCCAGGCGAACACGAGACCGCCATAGACGATCGGCTCTCCGCTCATCTTGCCGCTCAGCGCGCCGGAGAAGATCCGGTCGAAATGCAGCGGGTGGCTGTTGCCGATCTTGTAGGTCTGACCGATGTGCTCGTCGGTGATCGTGCGGCCATTGGCATGCACGATGATATCGCCGGCTGCGAAATTCTCGAAATACGTGTCGGAGCCGGTGAGGTCTGCCGGGTAGGGCCCCTGCGGCAGGGGTATCTCCGCCACGGCGTCGGGATCCCAGGGGAACTCGATGCCGGGGGCTTCCGGGTCGTCGAGCGGCGTCTTCACGGGCGGCGTGCCGGGGGGCCGGTGCCCGACCATGATCTTGCGGCGATACTGCAGGACGACCGCGCCGTCCTGGTTAACGCCCACGGTCTGCAGCGTGACGATACCAGGGCTGTCCGGCCCCCGATCCTGCCGGTCTTCAACGCGCGTGAAGGCCCTCAGCGTCTCGCTGGCATAGACCGGACGCAGGAATTGGACATCGTAATAGCCGAGATTGGCGATCGCCCGTTCGCTGTTGTTCTGGACGCCCAGTGAGAGGATGGCATTGAACACCATCTGCGGGCTGACCGGGATGTCGCGAAACCCATGCTCATGGGCATAGATCTCGTTCAGGTAAAGGGGGTTGGCCTGCATGAACACGCGCGCGAACGCTGTCATGCCAGAGCGCAGGAACGTCATGCCGCGCGGGTGGGCGTAGACATGCCCCGGTTCCAGATCGTCGAGAAAACGGCCATACCGGGGCCGGCGGACGCGGCTGAGATCGACGCCCTGGCCCGGCGCCAGTTCGCTCTGAGGCGGCACCGGGATGGCGGCAGTCTCCATCGGGTGATCCATGACAGCTGTTCCTCCGGTCAGCGGCGGCTCAACAGGCCGCGCGCGATCACCTGGGCCTGGATCTCCGCGGCACCCTCGAAGATGTTGAGGATGCGGGCATCGCACAGCACGCGGCTGATCGGGTATTCCATGGCATAGCCGTTGCCGCCATGGATCTGCAGCCCCGCATCGGCATTGGCGAAGGCCACGCGAGCGCCCAACAGCTTGGCCATGCCCGCTTCGATGTCGCAGCGCTCGTCACTGTCCTTTGCGCGGGCGGAGAAATAGGTGAGCTGACGGGCGATCATGGTCTCGACCGCCATCCAGGCGATCTTGCCGTAGACGCGGGGGAACTCGAAGATCGGCCGGCCGAACTGGATGCGCTCTTTCGCATAGCGCAGGCCCAGCTCCAGCGCGCTTTCCGCCACGCCGACGGCGCGCGCCGCCGTCTGGATGCGCGCACTCTCGAAGGTTTCCATCAGCTGGTAGAAGCCGCGGCCTTCCTGGTCGCCCAACAGGCTGGTGGCCGGGATGACGAAATCGTCGAAGCCGATCTCGTATTCCTTCATGCCGCGATAGCCGAGCACTGGGATCTCGCCGCCGGTCATGCCCGGGGCCGGGAAGGGGTCGGCATCGGTGCCGCGCGGCTTTTCCACCAGGAACATGGACAGGCCGCGATGCCCAGGCTCGTCCGGGTTGGTGCGGGCGAGCAGCGTCATCAGATCGCTGCGCACGGCATGCGTGATCCAGGTCTTGTTGCCGGTCACCCGGTAGACGTCGCCATCCCGCACGGCACGCGTGCGCAAGCTAGCCAAATCGGATCCCGTGTTGGGTTCGGTGAACACGGCCGTGGGCAGGATCTCGCCCGACGCGATCTTGGGCAGATAGTGGGTCTTCTGCTCATCCCGCCCGCCGAGCCGGATCAGCTCCGCCGCGATCTCCGAGCGGGTGCCGAGAGAGCCGACGCCGATATAGCCGCGGCTCAGCTCTTCGGTGACGACGCACATGGCCGTCTTGCCCATGCCGAATCCGCCCCAGTCTTCCGGCACGGTCAGGCCGAACACGCCCAGTTCTGCCATCTGGGCGATGACAGCATCGGGCACCAGCTCGTCCTTCAGGTGCCATTCGTGAGCTGCGGGCAGCACCTGCTCCGCCACGAAACGGCGGAATTGGTCGCGCACCATCTCCAGGCTTTCGTCTTCCAGCCCGGAGGCGCCGAAAGCGCCAGTGTCCAGCCCGGCGGCCACCAGCTCCGCGATCCGTCGGCGGACGGCATCCGTGTTGCCGGCGCGCATCACCAGTGCGACCGGTTCTCGCGAGAACGGGGCCAGTGCGTCTTCGCCCAGGCCGAAGTCCCGTGGCCGCACGATTTCCACCTGGCTCAAGGGGATGCCGCCGATCAGCTGCGCCATGTACTCGCCAAAGGCGGCCTGCAGGATCAGTGCCTCCAGCTCCCCGAAATGGCCGTGCTCGGTCAGCCGGTCGGCCCAGCCGACCAGCTCTCGCAAGCCCGCCACATAGGTGGCGTACCAGGCATAGCCGTGGGCCGACGATTGCCGTTGATCCAGCGCCGCCGCGTCGATGCGGCCATCGCGGGTGACGTCCTTCGCCACGGCATCGCGGATGCGGTCCAGAAGCTGCTCACAGGCCGGCAGGCAGGCCCGGCATGCGTCGACGGGATCGGCGATGCTGACCTCGTGGGCCGCCGCCTCTTCGATATCGGCAACTGCGCTGGGCACGGGCTTGTCGTCTCCCCAAGTCTACCCCTGCATGCACGGCGGCGAGCCGGCATGAGGAGGCGGGGGACGCAGAAATCACAATACGACAATTGGATCATATTTGGAAGGATCAAGTCAGAATCACGAATCTCCGTCCCTTCGTAATCGCTGCAATCGCGAAGAACGAATTCAATCTGTGTAAAACTCGAAACTGTTGAGCAACAATGACTTGTGAAAACACGAAGAGTAACGGAATATTAAGTTTTGTTGCTTTGGGGCCGGCTTAGGTATTCAAAAAGGTCAGGCTGTTTTGTGGCAATGCCGGGCGGCGGAATACAACAGCCTTTGCTTTCGGTCTCTCCAATCCTCCCATGCGCGGCTGGCCGGTGGGCATGGGAGCCGGAGCAGTGTGCCGCATCGTTTGGGCCGACCTTGGTCAGCCCAGACCGCAATTCTAGAGGATCATCACACCATCGGTGAAGATCAGCCGTTCGATCCCCACCAGCGTGTCGTAGCCTTCATTGCCGCTCAACGCTTGCACGGCGAAAGAGCCACCCAGGTCGAACACCTGGTAATGGGCCTGCGGCAGCAGATAGACCGCGGAATCGGTGCCGGCGCCGCCAAACAGGCCGTCGTTACCGCCGCCGCCCAGCAGCAGGTCGTTGCCGTCATTGCCAAGCAGCGTGTCCCGGCCGCCCTCGCCATTCAGGTGGTCATCGCCGTGGCCGCCGGACAATCTGTCCTTGCCGCGGCCGCCGAGCAATCTGTCGTCGTGCGAACCGCCCTCGATGATGTCGTCGCCTCTGCCGCCTTCGATGTAATCCTCACCATGGCCGCCATCGAGGGTGTCCATGCCGAGACCGCCATAGAGGAAGTCGTCGCCGTCGTCGCCGTCGATGATATCGTGGCCGCGCTCTCCGTAGATCTCATCGCTGCCCTTGTCGCCGAAGACGGTGTCGTCGCCCTTGCCCGCGTAGATCGTGTCGTGATGCACGCTGCCGTGGATCTCGTCGTTGCCGTCGCCGGTATCGACCAGCGGTGCGGCGATCGGGATGCCACCGGTCGATGGGCTGTCGATGTCGACGACGTCGTCGCCCAAGGACAATCGCTCGATGAGCGCTTCGCCGCCCTGGTAGAACGCG
>JANQQD010000393.1 GCA_028285185.1 Anaerolineae bacterium
GGCTGGCGCGACTGTCCGGCCGCACACACCATGGCCACTGGTGCATCCGCTGCCGACCGTCGTGCCGAAGCCGACGATCAGGCCCGCGAGCACCAGGAACGGTAGTCCCGTGGGTGACGCAACGGCAGGCAACATGCCCGTCGCCAGCACGTAGAGCGCCGGTGCGGCCAGGCAGCCACCGAGAAACGCAATGCGCCATCTGCGATCCGGCGCGGCGTCCGGCGGCAGCAACCGGCCGACAATGCCGCTCACTCCCATCACGCGGCCTTGCGACCACATCAGTAAGACCGCGGCTGCACCGATCAGCGCCCCGCCGAGCAACGCCGTCATCGGCGTGAATTCAGTTTCCACGAATATCCTCCAGATCGGCACCGCATCCGGAACGATCCGGATCAATGCGCCTCCGCCCAGGTATCGGCGATGCCCGCATCGGCCACCAGCGGCACGTCGAGATGGGCGGCTGCCTCCATGGTGCGCTTGACGGTCTCGGCTGTGGCCTCGGCCTCGCCGGCCGGAGCTTCGAACACCAACTCGTCATGCACCTGCAGCAGCATACGGGCGCTCAGGCCCGCCTTGGCGAGCGCCCGAGGGATGCGCACCATGGCCCGCTTGATGATGTCGGCGGCCGTGCCCTGGATCGGCGCGTTGATGGCCTGGCGTTCGGCAAAGCCGCGTCGGGCCGGATTCGGATCCTTGATGGTCGGCAGATGGCATTTCCGGCCATAGAGAGTGGTGACGAAGCCGCGCTCCCGCCCCTGGCGTTTGGTCGCGTCCATCCAGGCCTTCAGCTCGCCGAACTTCTCCAGATACGCGTTGATGAAGCTGCCGGCCTCCCCCTGCGGAATGCCCAGCTGGTTGGCAAGGCCGAAGGCGGAGATGCCGTAGATGATGCCGAAATTGATGGCCTTGGCGCGGCGCCGCGTCTCCGCCGTCATGTCGTCCATGGGGATGCCGAACACCTGGCTCGCCGTCATGGCGTGGATGTCCAACCCCTCGCGGAACGCCTGCTTCAAGGCCTCGACACCGGCGATGTGGGCGACCAGGCGCAGCTCGATCTGCGAATAGTCGACGGAGATCAGCTTGTTGCCCGGCTCCGCCACGAAGGCGTAGCGGATCTTGCGCCCCTCTTCCGTGCGGATCGGGATGTTCTGCAGGTTGGGGTCGTTGGAGGACAGCCGGCCGGTATTGGTTGCCGCCAAGCTGAATGAGGTGTGCACGCGCCCCGTGCGCGGGTTGATCTGGTCGACCAGCGCGTCGGTGTAAGTGCCCCTCAGCTTGGAGAGCTGGCGCCAGTCCAGCACGCGGGCGGCGATGTCGTGGCCCTGGGCGGCCAGCGGCTCCAACACCGCGCTGTCGGTGCTGTAGGCGCCCGCCTTGCCCTTCTTGCCGCCCTGGATCCCCATCTCATCGAACAGCACGGTGCCGAGCTGCTTGGGTGAGCCGACATTGAAGCTGTGGCCGGCGAGCTTGTGGATCTCGCTCTCCAGATCCCCCAGCCGTTCGGTGAACTCCGTCGACAGGCGCACCAGCGCGTCGCGGTCCACCTTGATGCCGGTGGTCTCCATCTCGCCGATGATGGCGGCAAGCGGCCGCTCGATGGTCTCGTAGACCGTGACCATGTGCTCCGTGACCAGGCGCGGCTTCAAGAGCCCGTGTAGCCTGAGCGTGATGTCGGCGTCTTCGGCTGCATAGTCGCGGGCCTTGTCCAGCGGCACCCGGTCGAAGGTGATCTGGTTCTTGCCCGTGCCGCAAAGGTCGGAATAGTGGATCGTCTCGTGGTCGAGATGCAGCCGGGCCAGCTCGTCCATGCCGTGCCCATGCGCGCCGCCGTCGAGCACGTAGGACAACAGCATCGTGTCGTCGATGGGGTCCACGCGGACGCCATGGCGCGCCAGCACCTGCCAATCGTATTTCAGGTTCTGGCCGATCTTGAGCACTGACGGGTCTTCCAGCACCGGCTTCAGCAGCGCGATGGCCCGGTCCAGCGGGATCTGCTGCGGCCGTGCATCGCCGTCGGAGAGATCCAGCGTGCCGTCACCGCTCTGCCCAACATGGCCCACCGGGACGTAGCAGGCCCGCCCCGGCGCCGTGGCCAGAGAGATGCCGACCAGCGCCGCCGACGAGGCATCGAGCGAGGTGGTCTCGGTATCGACGGCGAGCACGCCGCCGGCCAGAGCCTCTTCGATCCAAGGCAACAGGTCGGCTTCGTCCTGAACGAGCACATACTGAGCTTCGACAGGCGCCGCAGGGTCCGGCTCGGCTGCCGGGTCCTCGACGTCCGCGCCACCAAACTGAGTGCGCACGCGTGCCACGATGGACCGGAAGCCCTGGTCGCTCAGGAACTTGGCAAGCGTGTCCACGTCGGTCGGCTGAACGGCCATCTCCGCCAGCGAGAGCGGCGCCTCGACGTGTTCGTCCAAGGCCACCAAGCGCTTGGAGATGCGCGCCTGCTCTGCGAACTCGATCAGCGACTGGCGCCGCTTGGGCTGCTTGATCTCTTCAGCCCGGCTCAGCAGCGATTCCAGATCGCCGTAGTCGTTGATCAACTGGGCCGCCGTCTTCACGCCAATGCCGGGCACTCCGGGCACGTTGTCGATGCTGTCGCCGGCGAGCGCCTGCACGTCGACGACCTGATGCGGCGGAACACCGAACTTCTCGACCACCTCCGGGACGTCGATGGTCCGGTTCTTCATGGGGTCCAACAGCGTCACGCCGTCACCGACAAGCTGCATCAGATCCTTGTCGGACGAGACGACAACGACCTGAGCCCCCTCTTCGCGCGCCTGCCGGCAATACGTGGCGATCAGATCGTCGGCCTCATAGCCCTCCATCTCCACCTGGGCGATGTTGAAGGCGCGCGTGGCATCGCGGATCAGCGCGAATTGCGGCACCAGATCGGGCGGCGGCTCGTCGCGGTTGGCCTTGTAGTCGGGATAGATCTCGTTGCGGAAATTCTCCCGCGCGGCGTCGAACACCACGGCCAGGTGGTGGGCTTCAACCTCCGCCAAGAGCTTCATCAGCATGGCCGAAAAGCCGTGCACGGCATTCACCAGCACGCCGTCGGGCCGGCGGAAGCTGTCGGGAATGGCGTGGTAGGCGCGGAAGATATAGCCCGAGCCATCGACAAGGTAATAGGTGCGCCCCGAGGACGCCCCAGTCTCTGCGGCAGCCTCAAAGCCGGCCGTCTCGCTCATCTCGCTCTCCCGCCGCTGGTTCGGGTTTGCCGGACCACGGCTCTACGCCAACGGGGCAGACGCGGCAAGCCCGCGGGATTGACGGGACCCCGGGCTTGCGGCAACCCTGCTGGCGATGGCCGTATACACCGAAGTCACCGACGAAGCCGTGCAGGCGTTCGCCGCCCAGTATGACCTGGGCGACGTGCTCTCGCTGAAGGGAATCGCCGAGGGGGTCGAGAACTCAAACTTCCTGATGGTGACGACTCGGGGACCGTTCATCCTGACCCTATACGAAAAGCGGGTCTCAGAGACCGACCTGCCCTTCTTCATCGGAGTCATGCGCCACTTGGCCGAACGCGGCATCGCCTGCCCGCTGCCGCTGCCCGGACGTGACGGGGTGGTGCTGCGCCGACTGGCTGACAGGCCTGCCGCCATCGTCAGCTTTCTGGAAGGGATGTGGCCCCGGCGAATCCAGCCGAGGCATTGCGCAGCGCTGGGCGCCGGGCTTGCGGCCATGCATCTGGCCGGCGCGGACTTCGCCATGCGACGGGTCAACGACCTGTCGGTCAGCGGCTGGCGACCGCTGCTGCAGCGCTCTGAAGATCGCGCGCATGAGGTAAGGCCGGAACTGGCCGAAAGTCTGGATGCCGAGTTGCTGTACCTGGAAAGCCACTGGCCGGAGGATCTGCCGGCCGGGCTGATCCATGCCGACCTGTTTCCAGACAACGTCTTCTTCAAGGGCGAGAGCCTAAGCGGCTTCATCGACTTCTACTTCTCCTGCACGGACTTCTTCGCCTACGACCTGGCGGTGTGCCTGAACGCCTGGTGTTTCGAGCCGGACGGCCAGTTCAACGTGACCAAGGCGCGGCTGATGCTCTCGAACTACCGCAAGGTCAGGCCCGTCTGCCCCCGCGAGCTGGAGGTCCTGCCCCTGCTGGCACGCGGCGCGGCGCTCAGGTTCCTGCTCACGCGGCTCTATGACTGGCTGCACCATCCGGAAGGCGCTCTGGTGAAACCGAAAGACCCGCTGGAGTACTGGTCGAAGCTGCGTTTCCATCAGGAGGTGCAGAGCCCCGGAGCTTATGGGCTGGAACCATGAGCGGCGCGGTCGTGGAGATGTTCACCGACGGGGCCTGCAGCGGCAACCCGGGCCCCGGCGGCTGGGGCGCGATCCTGCGGTTCGGCGAGCGCGAGAAAGAGCTTTCGGGCGGCGAGCGCGCAACAACCAACAACCGGATGGAGCTGATGGCCGCCATCGCCGGGTTTGAAGCGCTGAAGCGCCCGGTCCAAGTCGTGGTGACCACAGACAGCCAGTACGTCAAGCAAGGCGTGACCCAGTGGATGGCCAACTGGAAATCACGCGGCTGGCGGACGGCGGACAAGAAGCCGGTGAAGAACCAGGATCTCTGGCAGCGGCTAGATGCGGCGCTGGCCCCCCATACCGTGCGGTGGCACTGGGTGCGCGGCCATGCCGGCCATCCGGAGAATGAACGCGCCGATGCCCTGGCACGCGCCGCCATCGCATCGCTGCGCTAGGGGTCGCGGCGGAGGCGGCGGAGATGTGGGACGCTCTGTGGATCAACGCTAACCTCGCCACCATGGATGGCGACACGGGCTATGGCGCGATCGAAGACGGCGCCATCGCGGTTGCCGACGGACAGATCGCCTGGGTCGGGCCGCGCGCCGACCTGCCCGGCGCGCCCGACACTCTGGCCCGCGAAGTGCAAGATGCCGGTGGGCGCTGGGTGACACCGGGGCTGGTCGACTGCCATACGCATCTGGTCTACGGCGGCAACCGGTCCCGCGAGTTCGCGTTGCGGCTGGACGGTGCCTCCTATGAAGAGATCGCGCGGGCCGGTGGCGGCATCGTGTCCACGGTGGCCGCGACGCGGGCGGCCGACCAGGAGATCCTGTTACGCGATGCCCGCCGGCGTCTGGCAGCACTGCAAGCCGAAGGTGTGACCACCGTCGAGATCAAGTCGGGCTATGGGCTGGATGCAGAAACCGAGTGCCGTATGCTGCGCGTCGCGGGGTTGCTGCAAGACACAGGCATACGCGTACGCCGTACGTATCTTGGCGCGCATGCCACGCCGCCGGAATACAAAGGCGACGCCGAGGGATACATCGACCAGGTCTGCGACCACGTCCTGCCGCAGGTCGCCGATGCGGGGCTAGCCGATGCGGTCGACGGCTTTCTGGAAAGGATCGCGTTCACCAGTGCCCAGATCACGCGCGTCTTCGAGGCCGCGCACCGCCATGGCCTTGCGGTGAAGCTGCATGCCGATCAGCTGACCGACGGAGACGGTGCGGCACTGGCCGCCGAGTATCGTGCGCTGTCGGCGGACCATCTGGAATACACGTCGGAGAACGGCGTCAAGGCGATGGCTCAGGCGGCAACGGTCGCCGTGCTGCTGCCCGGCGCGTTCTATACGTTGCGGGAAACTAGACTGCCGCCGATCGACGCCTTACGGCGCCACGGTGTGCCCATGGCCGTGGCGACCGACAGCAATCCCGGCAGCGCGCCGGTCACATCGCTGCTGCTGATGCTGAACATGGCGTGCACCCTGTTCCGTCTGACGACAGCCGAGGCGTTGACCGGCGTCACCCGCAACGCTGCACAAGCCCTGGGCCTGCAGGACGTCTGCGGGCGCCTCGCAGCCGGACTTGCGGCCGACTTCGTGCTCTGGGACATCGACGACCCGGCGGAGCTTTGCTACCGCATCGGCTGGAATCCACGGGCCATGTCGGTTGTGGGCGGGAAACCGCTTTTCCCCAGCGACGGTTGAGAGATACTGAGGCCGCTGTCCGCAGTTTCGATAGCCGACCGGGGGACTTCGCCGATGATCGAGTTCCACGCCTATACAAGCTTTGCGAAGCCGCGCCTGCATCTCTGGAACGAAGACAGCGCCTTCCACGTGACGCTGCCGCCGCAAGAGGTGGCCGAGACCGGCTGGGCGCGATTCGCCCACCGCGGATGTGAGCCGCTGGGCGAGGCCACCCGCTTCATGATGGTGGACGAGGCCGGCGGCCATCAGCGGTGGGAGCGCGAGATCTTCCGCCGCCGATTGCCGCTGACCGGCACAGGACGGCCGGCCTCGGCGGTCTGGTTCTTCGAAGACACACGCCGCGTCGCCACCATAGCGCCGACTGCGGTGGCGGACTTGGGCGTTCGCATTCATCTGGTCACCGCGGAGCGCTATCGCGAGGCGGAGCTGTTCATATGGGACCCAAGAACTCCCGACCACCGCTTCTGGCTGCCGATCGACGACATCGACGGCGACGGGCCGATCTGGACCGTGCCGCCTTCGCTGACGCAATCGGGCTTTTTCCATTTCAAGGCCAAGCAGCGCGGTCTTCCGGACCACGAGGCCTATGAACCCGACGCCGCGAACCGCGCCTGGACGTCAAGCGACGGCGCCGAGATCTGGACCCACGCCGAATCTTCGCCCGTGCTGCGCGATCGGCCGCAGACACTGTCCCTGCGGCTGCACTACCGCCATGAGTGGGGACCGGACGTCGTTCCCACCCTGCAGGTTCAGGAGGAGGGGTCCGGTCTGATCGTTGACGCCGTCGGCAGCCCGGACGCGGACGAAGGGTGGAGCACTCACAGCGCCGACCTCTACCCCGACCTGACCTATGCCGTGCGTGCCTTTCACCGACTGCCGGGCGGCGCGGTTGAATGGGAGGACCATCGCGCCCGGCGCCGGTTCACGCCCGTCGATGAGAGCGAGACCTTCCTGTTGGCGGGCGTGCCGCGGACCTTCGCGGAGCGGCCGCAGCAACAGGCGACACTGCCGATCACTGTGGTCGACCCGCCGCCCTACAGTCAGCTCGGCAAGCCGCTCAACGCCCATGTCTGGCTGGGCTATGCGCGGATGCCCCTTGCCACGCCGGTGCCCGTCGCGCCGGACGGCACGCTGGAGATCACCACCTATCCGGATGTGCCGACCAACATCAAACTGTTCGACGCGAACAACCGATGGGAAGTGATCGAGGCGCATAGCGTTGTCGCAGACGGTCGGGGTGCGGCGGCGCCACTGACCCTGGTGCCCGAGCGCCCGCCGCTGCTGGCCGAACCGCCGCCCGACGGGCAATTTGCCGACCCGCCTTTTGCGATCCGCCGCCCCGGGGCCTGGGCCGATGGCGACGCCATCCGCTTTGCCCTGCACGCGCCGCTGAAGGCACGCGTGCGGCTGATCGGGGAGTGGACCGGCTGGATGGACAGCCCGATCGAAATGCGCTCCACGACCGATGGCACCTATTGGTGGGCGACGGTGCCGATCGCAGAGATCGCTGCCGGACTGCCGCCCGAGGCGGAGGGTGACTATCACGGTGCGCGCTATCAGTTCGTGTTGAATGATGGCGAGCGGGTGCGTGACCCTGCCGCCGACTGGACCGACAACGCAGCACCCGCCCAAGCGGACCGGACATCGCGACTGGTCCGCCACGACCGCTTTCGCTGGTCGGATTTCGGCTGGTCGCGGCCGGCCTGGGACCACCTTGTCATCTATCAGCTGCACGCCAGCCGGTTCACCGACCGCTTCACCGACCTGCCGCCGCTCTTGCGGGTGGCGCGGGAGATCGACAGCCAGGCGGGGTACCTGACGGGCCTGGGCATCACCGCAATCCAGCTCTTGCCGGTCAATGAGGTCGGATCGACCAATTCCTGGGGCTATGACCCGGCCTTCTTCTTTGCGGTGGAGGAGGACTACGGCGGGCCCGACGCTTTGAAGACCCTGGTCGATACGTGCCACCGTCACGGCATCGCCGTGATCGTGGATGTGGTGTTCAACCACACCGGCCATCAGGACAATGTGCTGTGGCGCACGGCCCGCGAGAGCTTCTTCGACGGCGATACGGCCTGGGGCGCCATGATCAACTTCGATCATCCCCAGTCGGTGCACTTCTTCCAGCAGAACCTGGTCTATCTGGCGCGGGAGTTCCACATCGACGGCTTCCGCCTGGATCATACCCATACGATCCGATACGCGCATCATACCGGCGCCTTCGTGCGGACCCCCGGTTCCGGCGGCGGATGGAACTTCCTGCACGCCCTGCGCCACGCGCTGGATGTGGAGATCGGCGGCGGCTGCATCCTGATCGCTGAGCATCTGCCGAACGAATGGGACCTGACCAACTTCGGCGGCCCCATGGACAGCCAGTGGTGCGACGACTTCCATGACCGCCTGGTGGACGCCTGCCGCGGCTGGCACGTGATGCCGGCGCTCGCGACCGCTATGCAGATAAGCCACACCCACTGCCAGCAATGGTACAACGTCACTAACTATCCCGAGAGCCATGACGAGGTCGGCAACGTCAACGACCGCGTCGCCAATGTCGCCGGTTTCGGTCGGGGCCTGCGCATGGCCAAGGTGGCAACGGCCGCGGCCTTTCTGGCACGCGGTATCCCCATGAGCTTCATGGGCCTGGAATCCGGCGAACACCGCCAGTTCGCCTTCGGCTCTTCCGAGCCCTTGCCGGTTTCGGACTATCTGGCTGAAGACGACCGCCACCGGCTGCGGGCCTGGTTCCGTGCCATGGCGCTGTTGCATCGCGACACGCGGATCAAAGGCCCGTCACCGCTCGGCGTGCGCATGGCCGAAGGGCAGACGCTGGCCTTCACCCGTGGTGAGGGCGAGGAGTTTTACGTACTGCTGAACTTCGGCGGATGGTCGGGCCACCGCAGCCTGACGGATCTCAATCTGCCCGGCGGCGACTACCGCGAACTCTGGAATTCCACCTGGCCGGAGTTCTCGGTGCAACAGGAAGACGAGCGACAGGTGGACAACGGGGGCCATGACAGCCGCCTGAACCACGGCGTCGGCCTGAACGTGCCGGCCTACGCCGCGGTCGTTCTGCAGCGCTGGTAACCGCGGCGAAATCCGGCCGGCATCGGGCTAACCCGTCTTGCGCTCGAAATCGGCGGCAGAGACAGCCGCCAGAATGATGTCGTTGAGCTTCTCGCGTACGCCGCCGACGGCGTCGTCGAGCGACCGGGAAGACGTGGCCACCTCTCCGGCCAGGACGTTGACCTCGTCGAATTCGCCCAGGATCTCTGTGATGCGGTCGGAGATGATACGCGCGTCCCCGGCCGTCCCCGCAACGGTTGACGAGATCTCTCGGGTCGCCTCGGACTGCTGATCGACGGCGGCGGCGGACTGGGCCATGCTCTGGTTGATTTCGCCGATCGTTTCCGCGATCCGGCCGATGGCACCGACGGCCTCGCCCGTTGCCTCCTGCATCCTGCGCACCTGGCTCTCGATCTCGGAGACGGATGACTGCGTCTGGTTGGCAAGGCCTTTGACCTCGCCCGCCACGACGGCGAACCCTTTGCCCGCTTCGCCCGCTCTGGCGGCTTCGATCGTGGCGTTCAGCGCCAGCAGATTGGTCTGCTCGGCGATGTCGCGGATCACCTGGACGACACCGCTGACGCTGTCCGCCGCAGCCGCCAGCCCGGATACGATTTCGCCGGTCTGACGCGACAGGTCGACGGCCTGCTCGGCGACGCCTGCAGATTGGCTTGCCCGACTGGTCACTTCAGCGATCGATGTGGACAGCTCCTCGGTCGCAGCAGCCACTGCCTCCGTGCCGGCAAGCGATTGACGGGTCGACGTCGCCATATCGTCTGCGCGGGACCGCACGCGCTCGGAAACGGCCGACATCTTCACCGAGTTTTCGAGAAGGGCCTCGGTCTGCGCCAGCATGCTGCTGACGGCGGCAGCCACCTCGGTCTCGATGTCGTCGCAGAGCGTTCTGACCGCCTGCTTTCGTTCCTCCAGGGAACGCACCCTCTGTTCATGCTGCAGGTTCTGCAGCATCTGGTTCTCAGCTTCCGTCTGCTGGAACTTGGCGAGAGCGCCCGCCATCTCGCCGATCTCACCCTGTTGGCCCACATAGGGGATCTTGATCTCCGTCTCGCCGGATGCGAGTTGCATGGTGCTGTCGACCAGATTCCTTAACGGCTGCGATATGCGCAGGGCGATGGCAAGGCCGAGCCCCACTGCCGTAACAACCGCCGCGAGGTTCACCGCCACCAGCGCCCAAAGTCCGCTGAGCAGGCGGTCCAGCTCGGTTTCCGCGGTGGCGATTGCACGTTCGGCGATTGCGTCCTCAACCTGCTTGAAAAGATTGATCCTGACCGTCGCGGTATTGAACCATTCAATACCGTCCACGCCCTGGGGATCGCCTGTCTGCGGCAGGGCCAGGATGACGTCCCGCCACGCCGTCACCTGGTCGACCTCCGGCCCGATCACCGTCGTGTCAAACTGGGCGACATGGTCGGGCAGAGCAAACAGATTGAATTCCGCCAACGCCTTGGCCTCGCCAGCCAGTCGCCGGTGGTACCTGAGGAAGAGGCCGAAATCGGCGTCGCCCGCGGCGGCCTGGTTCAGCAGGGCGCTGCCCAACGCCCGCTCCAGCCCTGCATCCTCTTTCGCGTTGACCAGGGCCTGTAGTGGCAGCAGCTCTGCCACCAACCTGTCCGAGGGGCTGTACAGCACCGTCTGCGAGACCAGCGACATCAGATCCTCGATGATCTGAGTGTAGAAGGCGACGTTCTCCGCGACCGTCATCGACCGGGCGTCAACGTTGTCGCGGTGCAGCGGCACTTGCGAGAGTCGGTCCTCGATGCCGTCAAGCAGAGCCGCCAGCTCTGGCACATCGGCGGACAATCCCGTGTCGCCGACCGTGGCTAGATAGGTTGCGATGGCCGGATCTGTCAGCGACCGCTGATCTTGGACTTCCGAGAAGAACCGGTCTTCCCAATTTGAGGAGATGAAGCCCACAGTCCGGCCACGCTCTTTCTGCAATTCATGCACCACTGCGCTCGCGGACTGAGCAACTTCCGCGAGAGGGATCAGACGCTCATAGCGCTGTACGGACGCCCATTTCTGATGAACGCTCCATCCGGCGATCCCCAGCAGACTTAACACGGGTACGACGAGGATCAGGAGGATCCGAGAGCGCAGGTTGTTGAACATTTAAAGTCCCCAATCCTAACGAGTGGAATCAGCATGACTCAACTATCCACCTCCTATCCCCAACGTCTTAATTGTTCACTAAGGTGATGATCTCGCCTCGATACAATTTTGAGAAACAATGCGTCTGTGAGCGGGGAATAAAATTCTCACATCGGCTTGAGCCTGCTATCGGCCGAGCTATTGACCGACCATGACCGTTGGCTTGCGGCCAGAAACGGCGCTGGGGCTCGAGAAACCGAAGGCCGGGCGCAGACGGACGCCGATCATATTGCCGGCGAACGCGGCTATCAGCCACAGCCAGCCGTGCAGGCTGCCGGACGCTACGCCGCTGAAGAAGGCGCCGATATTGCAGCCGAAGGCGAGCCTGGCGCCGTAGCCCAAGAGCAGCCCACCGATTGCGGCAGCGGCAAGAGAACGCCAGGGCAGTCGCCAGATCGGCGCGAACCGCCCCGCCAGGCCGGCCGCCAACAGGGCCCCCAGCACAATGCCGAAATTCATCACCGATGTGATATCGGCGAAGACGCTACGCTCGAACACACCCGCGCGGGCCGTCCAGTACGGCCAGTCGGCAACGCCCAGGCCGGCGGCATCGCCCAGCTTCGCCCCCCAGATTGCGAATGCCGAAGTGACACCCCAAGGCCGGCCAGCCAGCGCCAAAGTGACGAAGTTCAGCACTGCCAGTGCGACCGCACCCCAGATCAGAGGCCACGGGCCCTGGGTGAGGCGGCGCCAGAGCCGCACGTCACCGGATGGTGGGTTCGGCGCCGTTCCGCCATATGACCTGCGCTCGATCCATCTGGTGAGACCGGCAATGAGAGCGAACAGGGCCAGGTTTGAAGCGAGGGCGGGCCAGAGCCCCCACGACCGCACTAGCGATAGCGGAGCCAGGGAAGGCTGCGCGAGCCACCAGTCCAGGTGATGCGTGGCCACGACGGACCCGACAATGAAAAACGCCAGGGTCACCAGCATGCGGCTGCTGCCGCCGCCGACAGTGTAGAGCGTGCCACTGGCGCAACCGTTGCCGAGCTGCATGCCGACCCCGAAGATGAAGGCGCCGACAAGCACGGAAATGCCGGCGGGCGCGACAAAACCGTAGACCGGTCGTCCGAACAGCTCCCCCGCCGCGAGGGCGGGAAAGAACAGCACGACGGCCACAGCCAGCATGACCATCTGGGCCCGCACACCATCGCCTCGCCGTTCCGTGATCAGCGCCCGCCATGCTGCGGTGAAGCCGAAGGCGGCATGATAGAGCGTCAAGCCAAGCGCCCCACCGGTTAGCAAAAGCGCCGCCTGGCGCCAGCCATAGGCACCGTCCAGCAGCACGGCACCAACGGCCAGCAGCGCTGCGGCAATGCCCACGACGCGACCGTCCGGTCGCCGCCCGCCTTGACCTTCGACAATTGGGCCGACGTCCCGCCGTCCGCCTATTGCCTCACCTGTGACCATGTGATCGCCCTAGCGCCCCCTTGTGCTGACAATAGGCATAGTGTCAGACCAGCGGGCCGTTCATTTGCCATCACTTCGCCGTGATACTTCAGCACGCTCCAGCCAAACGCTTCTACAATTGCGTCAAACATTGAGAGTGGGGAGTTGTTCACCAGTGCCCCGCCCCGGGCGGGGAGCAACAGGTAAATTACGACGAGGGTCATTTCCGATGCAGTTTGACTGTCATGGTTTGCCGCTGACCACCGACAGCGCCGATGCCGCACGTCACTTCGATAGCGCGACACTCAGGTTCCTAGCCCACGGCCGAGACACGGTCGACCATCTGGCCAGGGCCTTGGCCGCCGACCCCGGGTTGACGATCGCCCTGGCAGCAAAGGGGCTGTTTACGCTGCTGCTGGCCAAGGGCGAATTGGTCGACGTGGCCGCCTGTGCCCTTGGAAAGGCCCAGGCCAGTCTGCGCGCGCGCGGCGGGACGGATCGCGAGCGGCACTATGTCGCCGCGTTGGCGGCCTTCTGTGCCGGCGATTTTGCCGAACCCGTTCGCCGCTTCGAGGCAATCCTGGACGATCACCCCCACGATGCGCTTGCCGCCAAGCTGAGCCATGGGCTCAGGTTCATGTCGGGTGACGCGGCGGGGATGCGGCGATCGCTGGAGCGGATCCTGCCGCAGTGGACCGATGACATGCCGGGCGCCGGATACCTTGCCGGCTGCTACGCGTTTTCTCTGGAGGAGACCGGCGCCTATCAGGCTGCCGAGCAGTTCGGGCGTCGGGCGGTGGAGCTGGCGCCGGATGATTCCTGGGGCCTGCATGCCGTGGCCCATGTGCTGGAGATGCGCGATGCACCGCGCGCCGGCGTCGACTGGCTGACGGCGAATGAGGACACCTGGCAGGACGCCAACAACTTCGCCTATCACCTCTACTGGCACCGCGCGCTGTTCCACCTTGCACTCGGCGAGCACGATGCTGTCCTGGACCTTTATGACAGCGCGATCCGCAAGGATCAGACCGACGATTTCCGCGATGTCAGCAACGCCTCTTCGCTGCTCTGGCGGCTGGAGGCAGAGGGTGTCGATGTGGGACGCCGCTGGGATGAACTGGCTGACAAGGCGATCGGCCGGATCGGCCGCCACATCTATGGCTTCGCCGACGCACATTACCTCTTGGGCCTGGTGGCGTCCGGCAGACTGTGCCACGCAGAGCGATGGTTGACCGCGCTACGCCTGAGCGCGCAGCGCCACACGAGCCAGGCCGGAGTTACGCGGCGCCTCGGTATCGATCTTGCCGAAGGCATCCTTGCCTATGGCCGGCGTCGCTATGCGCAGGCCGTCGACCGGCTGCTGCCGTTGCGTACCGACCTGCAAGGCCTTGGCGGCAGCCACGCGCAGCGCGATGTGTTCCAGCAGCTGCTGATCGAGTCGGCGATTCGCTCGGGCCGGACCGGGCTTGCACGCTCGCTGCTGGCAGAGCGCCTTGCGGCGCGGCCGGACAACGCCTGGGGCAAGGTGCGGCTTGAGCAAGTGATTGCCTCCGAAGCGGGCATGGCGGCTGCGGCCTGACTGGTAGCGTCGTCGCGCCGGCGACACCGCCGATCCCGCTCTTGGACTAAAATCTCGCGTCGCGCCGGCCAACGGCGGTAAAAGCCGTTGTATGCCTTTGCCGCCCAGCTTTCTCGATGAACTGCGCCAGCGCATCGCCGTTTCCGACGTGGTCGGCCGGCGTGTGCGGCTGACGCGGGCCGGCCGTGAATTCAAGGGACTCTGCCCGTTCCACCGCGAGAAGACACCAAGCTTCACGGTCAACGACGACAAAGGCTTCTTCCACTGCTTCGGCTGCGGCGCCCATGGCGACATCGTCGGCTTCGTCATGCAGCACGACCGGCGCGACTTCATGGAAGCCGTGGAGATGCTGGCGGCAGATGCCGGCCTTTCCGTGCCTCAACCGGACGAGCGGGAACGGGAACAGCACCGGCGCCGAAAGACGCTGCACGAGCTGCTGGATCGCGCCTGCCGCTTCTTCGAAGATCGGCTGGCATCACCGGGCGGCGCGGAGGCCCGTGCTTATCTTGTCTCACGTGGGCTGTCAGAGACCGCGGTCGAGCGTTACCGGCTGGGTTTCGCCCCCGCCGACGGCCACGCGGTGGCAGCTGCACTGGAGGCGGAAGGCTTTGAGCCGGACGCGTTGATTGAGGCCGGGCTGCTGCGCACGGCCGATGATGGCCGGCGGCCCTATCCGATGTTCCGCAACCGGATCCTGTTCCCGGTATCCGACGCGCGGGGACGCGTGGTCGGCTTCGGCGCGCGGCTGCTGGATGGCGACGGGCCGAAATACCTCAACAGCCCCGACGGCCCACTGTTCCAGAAGGGCACGCTGCTCTATGGCCTGTCGCACGCGCGCATGGCGGCCCGCGACGGCCAGCCGGTGATCGTCGCCGAAGGCTATATGGACGTTATCGCGCTGCAGGAAGCGGGCTTCGGTGGGGCGGTGGCGCCGCTGGGCACGGCGCTGACGGAAACGCAGATCCAGACGCTCTGGCGTACGGCGGCAGAGCCTGTGTTGTGCTTCGACGGGGACGAGGCCGGACGCCGCGCGGCGTGGCGAGCGGCGGACCGGATCCTGCCGGTGCTACGCCCCGACCATTCCGCCCGCTTCGGCTTCCTGCCGGCCGGCGACGATCCCGACAGCCTGCTGCGCCGTGCTGGCGTAGCGGCCATGCGCACGGTTCTGGATGAGGCGCGATCTCTGGCCGATGTGATCTGGGATCGCGAAGGCACCCGCCATCGGATCGACAGCCCTGAAGGCCGGGCCGGTTTGAAGTCGGCGCTGGAGCAGCTGTCTCAGTCCATCGCCGATCCGGGCGTGCGGACCTTCTATCGCAGCGACTTCCGCCGCCGCGTCGGTCAGGCGTTCTTTCCCGGGCGCGGCACACCGCAGCGTGGCGATCCGCGGCGGCCGACGATTGCGCCGCGGCCGCGCAGACCGGGCATCCCGGAAAGCCAGCGTGGACACCATGTCGCGCGTCTGCTGCTGGTCCTGATGATCGAACATCCGCACCTGTTTGATGAGGTCTGCGAACAGCTGGCAGAGCTCGACATGGCCGATCCGACCTTCGAGCGCTTGAAACACCGCATCGTTGACCGACTCAGTGTCGACCGTTCACTTGATTCGGCTGGCCTAAGATGCCATTTGGAGCAGCTGGGGTTATTGTCCGCCATTGACCGCCTGTTCTCGGGAACTGCAGTTGACGCGCCGCTCATGGCGAGGGTTGCGCCGGAAGATGCCCATTCCCAATGGCAACGGCTTTGGGATGAGCTGGGGGCCGAGCGCCGCAACCAAGAGCGGCAGGAAGCAGTGTTGCGGTTCGAACGGGAGCCGACAGAAGAAAACTGGGCACGGTTGATGGCGTTACCGGGACCAAGAACGATCGGCACGCTTGACGACCCCGAGGGGTCGATGTCGCGATGACCGGCGAATGCGGGCGGGGGAAAGTTGAACGAGGGTTGGATGGCACAAGGATCGACCCCGACGGGCCGGCCGCGTGCCATTTGTCGTTTTGTGTCGAAGACTGCAACTGATCGGGGGCGTTGACTGCCCATGGCCACGAAACCGGCTGCAAATACGGACGCTTCGGAGTCCCGCGAGGAAGGCGGCGACGCGCCGCTGTTGGACAATGTGGGCCAGGCCTTCAAAAAGCTGCTCGCGCGGGCGAAAGAGCGCGGCTACGTCACCTATGACGAGCTGAACTCGGCCCTGCCGCCCGACCAGACCTCGTCGGAGCAGATTGAAGACGTCATGGCGACGATGTCCGAAATGGGCATCAATGTCGTCGAGAACGAAGACGCCGAAGAAGAACAGCCCGAGGGCGAGCGCGATACCGAAGTGCGGACGGCCGGTAATCTCGACGATGACGAGATCGGCCGTACGGACGACCCGGTGCGGATGTATCTGCGCGAAATGGGCTCGGTCGAGCTGCTGTCGCGCGAGGGCGAGATCGCGATCGCCAAGCGGATCGAGGCCGGCCGTGAGATGATGATCGGCGGCATCTGCGAGTCGCCGCTCACGATCCGCGCCATCATCGAATGGCACAATGCCCTCAAAGACGGCAAGATGCTGCTGCGCGACATCATCGATCTCGATGCCACCTATGGCGCCGAGCCCGGTGGGCCACCGCGCGAAGACGGCGTGCCGGCGACCACGACCATCGGCGATGTGGTCGTCGCGATTGCCGATGCGGCGTCGGCGCTGGGCGGCGACATGCCGGCGCCGGCGGAGCCTGCCGGCGAACCCGGCATGCAGCCTGCAGCCCCACCGGCTGCCGCCAATACCGATGCGGCCCCGTCAAAGGCGGCCAGCGAAGACGACGACGACGAGAGCGACGACTCCAGCGGTGACGGCGACGGTGACGGTGACGGCAGCGACCTGGAAGCCGTCGACGACGACGGCGGCATCTCGCTTTCGGCCATGGAAGAGCAGCTCAAGCCCCGCGTGCTGGAGCTGTTCGACAGCATTGAGGGCACCTACAGCAAGCTGCACAAGCTGCAGGACCAGCGCCTGACCCTGCTGCAGAAGGGCGAGCGGCCGAGCCGCCAGTCCGACGGCAAGTACGAGAAGCTGAAGCACGAGCTGGTGCTGCTGATGGAGGATGTGCACCTCAACGGCTCGCGCATCGAACAGCTTGTCGAGCAGCTCTATCAGCTGAACCGCAGCCTGGTGGGTCAGGAAGGGCGTCTGCTGCGCCTGGCAATTGATTCCGGCGTCAGCCGCGAGGCGTTCCTGGAAGCCTATTTCGGCCACGAGTTGGACCCGACCTGGCTGGAGCGCGTGGCGCCCAAAAGCCCCAAATGGCAGAAGTTCGCCGAGCGCCACATCGACGGCATCAACCGCATCCGCGGCGAAGTAGCGACGATTTCCGAACAGGCGGGCCTGCCGATCTCGGAGTTCCGGCGCATCGTGGCGACGGTGCAGAAGGGCGAGAAGGAAGCTGCGCGGGCGAAGAAGGAGATGGTGGAGGCCAATCTGCGGCTCGTTATCTCCATTGCCAAGAAGTACACCAACCGCGGCCTGCAGTTCCTGGATCTGATCCAGGAAGGCAACATCGGCCTGATGAAAGCGGTCGATAAGTTCGAATACCGCCGCGGCTACAAGTTCTCCACCTATGCCACCTGGTGGATCCGCCAGGCCATTACCCGGTCGATCGCCGATCAGGCGCGCACCATCCGCATTCCAGTGCACATGATCGAGACGATCAACAAGCTG
>JANQQD010000400.1 GCA_028285185.1 Anaerolineae bacterium
TTCGCTTGATGCAAGCTACCGGCTCAAGGCAGTTGAGGGCGAGCGGCAATCGAGGGCGGTATGGCGGATATAAAAATACGAAAAGCAATGCCGAGTGACTTTATTAATTTCCCTGTCGTTGAGAAAGAAGCAGCACAGGCTTTTGCCGAAGTGGGGCTTGTAGATATCGCTGAGATGGAACCGAGTCCCGCGTCCTTTTACAATGAATTGCCGCTCTCGACTATCATCTTGGTTGCAGAAGATGCCGGCAAAATGACGGGATTCTGCGTTATTGTTGAAATGGATGGAGAGGCGCATTTAAAGGAGCTTTCCGTTTCTTATCACTCTTCTGGAAAAGGAATTGGCAAGGCGCTTCTGCGATATGCTGTTCACCAGGCTCAGATAAGAGGCTATCAGGCGGTGACGCTGACGACCTTTGCTGACTTGCCGTTTAATGCGCCATTTTACCAACGTTTTGGATTCAAGGAATTTGTTCCGGACAAGAACTGGCCGGAGCTCAAGGCCTTGCATGCGGCAGAGAAACACAATGAACTTGGGCGTTACAAACGTATTGGCATGATTAAGATCCTTGGAGGGTCGGAACAGAATTCGTCGGAGTAATCGAGCAAGATGTAGGTCGGCTAGAGGCGAAGCCGAAAGCCGACAATGGGCGGCCGCGGCATGTCGGATCGCGCTTCGCTTGATCCGACCTACCGGCTACTGGCTCAGGATCGCCCTCGCCGCGGCGCTGTCGTCATTCATCTGAGCGATCAGCTCGTCGATCGAGCGGAAGCGGATCTCGGTGCGCAGATAGGCGACCAGCTGGACCCGCAGCACGCGGCCGTAGAGGTCGCCGTCGAAGTCGAACAGATGCGCTTCCAAGAGCGGGCGGTCGACCTCGAACATCGGCCGGATGCCCAGATTGGCGACGCCGTCGCGCCATTGCGGCGGGTCATCTTCGGCCACGGCGCAACGTACGGCATAGACGCCGAAGGCGGGCTGTTGATAGTCGTTGAGGTCGATATTGGCTGTCGGATAGCCCAAGAGACGCCCGCGCTGATCGCCCTTCAGCACTGGGCCCTCGATCTCGAACGGCCGGCCCAGCGCCTCTGCGGCGTGCTGCGGCTGTGCTGCCTTTAACGCCTCGCGAATGCGCGATGAGGAGTAGATGCCTCCGGTCTCGTCCGCCGCCTGGGTCACCACGGTAACACCGAAGCCATAGCGGCGGCCGTCGGTCAGCAGGCTTTCCGCATTGCCCTGGCGGCCCCGGCCATAGTGGAAATCGTAACCCACGGTCACATGCCGCGCGCCCAGTTGCTTGACCAGCACATGCTCGACAAACGCGTGGGCGGATTGACCGGCGAACCCGGCATCGAAGCTCGGCAGATAGTGCAGATCGACGCCGTGTTCGGCCAAGAGGCGCGTGCGCGGGCCCTCCGGTGTCAGCCGGAAGGGTGCATCGTCCGGCTTGAAATAGCGGCGGGGATGGGGCTCGAACGCCATGGCGGCCAGCGGTGCCTCCATCACCCGTGCCACGGCCGCCGCTTCGGCGATGACCTCTTGATGGCCGCGGTGGACACCGTCGAAGTTCCCGATCGCGACCACGGTGCCCCTAGCGTCGTCGGGCAGGGCATCCAGTTGCTTGAAAACGCGCATCAGCTCCGCATGCCCCGCACCGTGCCGGCCGGCCCGGATGGGGTCAGCGGCGGCTGGGTGCCATCACCGTGGCTTCGCCTTCCAGCACGACGGTCTCGCCGATCCGGCACACCGTGTCCAGCACGACGCGTCTCTTCTTCGCAAAGATCTCTTTGACCGTGACTGTCGCCACGACCGTATTGCCGATGCGCACAGGGGCCAGGAAGCGCAGTGTCTGGGATAGATAGATGCTGCCCGGTCCAGGCAGCTTCGTTCCCAAGACGGCCGAGATGAAGCCGGCGGTCAGAATGCCGTGTGCGACCCGGCCCTTGAAGTCGGTCTGCTCGGCGTAGGCCTGGTTGACATGGGCTGGGTTCAGATCGCCGGTCACGCCAGCAAACAGGGCGACATCGGCCTCCGTCACCGTCTTTGCGAAGCTGGCCGACTGGCCGACTTTCATTTCCTCGACCGAATAGCCGATCAGGTCTTGCATTTTGTGGGTCTCCAGTCGGGACGGAGGCGGTGCGGCGGGGGCTGACGCCCGTCAATGTGCGTTCCATAGAGAGCTAAGGCAAGGCACGGGGATCGATCGGCGTCAGGCCGGCCACCTGCAGTGTGTCTTCCAGCGCCGCGGCCGCGGACAGCAGCGCCGCTTCCCCACGCGGCGGGCCGACAAGCTGCAGCCCGACCGGCCGGCCGTCTTGGGTGAAGCCGCCGTGCAGCGACAGCGCCGGACAGCTGGTCAGGGTGATGGCATAGGTGATGCCGATCCAGTCGATGTAATTGTCGAACACGTGATCGCCGACGCGGTCGACATAGCGCTGCTCCACCGAAAACGGTGGCACGATGGCGGTAGGGCAAACCAGCAGATCGTACCGTTGGAAGAAGGCGTGCATCCGGTAGAACAGTTCGCTGCGCCGTGCGCGTGCCCGGCCGATCTCTTCGCCAGTCAGCTTCAGCCCCAGCTCTGTGTTCCACACCACATCGGGCTTCAGAAGGGCGCGATGCGCCTCAAGATGCCTTGCGAGTTTGGCGGCATAGCCCAGTGCGCGCAGCACCTGAAACGTCTCCGCCGCGCCGGAGAAGTCGGGCGTTTCCTCCTCCACCCGGCTGCCCAGGCGCTCGAAGCCGCGGGCGGCCCGGGCGGTGATCTCGCGCACCTCGGCATCGACTGGTAGGAACCCGAGATCCGGCGTGTACGCGACCCGCGCCGGCGCCTGCGGGGCCCGCGCGGCCTCCGCGTAGGGTCGGCCCGGCAGCGTCCGAGAGATGGGATCGGCGGGGTGAGGCCCGGCCATGGCATCCAGCATCAGCCCCACATCGGCGACCGTCCGCCCCATCGGGCCTTCCACCGACAGGTCGTCGAATGCCGTCATGGTGGGGCCGCGCGGCACCGTGCCGGGGCTCGGCCGCAAGCCGACGACGGAACAGAAGCCCGCCGGCGTCCTGAGCGAGCCGCCAAGGTCTGAACCCTGCGCCAGCCAGACCATGCCGGTGGCCAGAGCCACGGCCGCCCCGCCGGACGAGCCGCCGCAGGTCAGAGCCGTGTTCCAGGGGTTGCGGGTGGCGCCGAACACTTCGTTGAAGGTCTGCGCGCCGGCGCCGAACTCGGGCGTGTTGGACTTGGCGATGACGATCCCGCCGCGGCGCTCGATCATCTCCACCGTCATGTCCGACTGGGTCGAGATGTGGTCGGCGAAGATCGGCGAGCCCCAGGTCGTGCGCACGCCGGCAACTTCGTTCAGGTCCTTGATCGCCACCGGCAGCCCGGCCAGCCAGGCATGCCCGTCTCTACGGGACAAGTCGCCCCGCATCATCCGCTCCGCCTCGCTGCGGGCGCGGTCAAAACACAGGGTCGGCAAGGCGTTGACCGCGGCGTCGACGGCATCGATGCGCGCCGCCGCTGCGTCGATCAGCTCAACCGGCGTCACTTGGCCGGCGCTCAGGGCATCGACCGCCTCTGTGGCTGTCAGCCGGATCAGGTCGGTGGTGCCGCCCATGGCCGCGGCCGTGCGTCAGCCGTAGGCGGCCTGTGGTGCGTCGGTCTCGGTCCAGGGGACCAGCCCGGTATCCGTCGGCCCCAATGCGTCCAGCATCTGGGCCACTGTGCAGCCCGAGACCGGATTTCGCCAGTCGCCGGCGATGTCGCAGGCCGGCACCAGCACGAAGGCGCGTTCGGCCATACGCGGATGGGGGATCTCAAGCTGCCGATCGGCTACTACGGAGTCGCCGTGGAACAGGATATCGATATCGATGCACCGCGGGCCGAAGCGCGGGCCCGGCATCCGCCCCAGCCGTCTTTCGAGCTGTTTGACGGCGCCCAGCAGGGCCTCCGGCGTCAGCCGCGTTTCGGCGGTCAACGCCATGTTCAGGAACGGCGCCTGGTCTTCGACATACATGGGCGCCGTCTCATAGACGGGCGAGCAGGCTGTGACGTTGAGGAACCGGCTCAGGCCGGCGACGGCAGCGTCCAGGTTCGCGGCACGGTCGCCCAGATTGGCGCCTAGCCCGAGCAGCACGGGGATCATGGGGTACGTCAAACTCGCAAATCTTGGGTGGCGGGCCGGGTCATGTCTCGTGCCCGGCTGGTGCGCGGTTATGGCCTTGTCAGCCACGAAAGTCGAGGTGTATCCAACCGCCCGCGTTCTTGGCGTCCACCGTGAAACCCCACCCGTCCTTGGGAGACCCCGATGTCCGATGTCCTGGCCCTGCGCGGCGCACCGATCGCCGAGACCGTGCGCGCCGGCATCGCGGACGATGTCGGCCGGCTGAAAGCCTCGGGGCTGGAGCCGCGCATGGCGGTGGTGGTTGCCAGCAACGACCCCGCCACCATCAGCTATGCAGAGGCGAAAGGCCGCACGGCCGCGAAGCTGGGCGTGGCGCTGGACGTCGTCACCGTCGACCCGGCGCAAGGCCAGGCGGCCCTGGAAGGCGTCATTGCCGAGCTGTCGGCCGACGCCAACGTCCAAGGCATCCTGTTGGATCTGCCGGTGGGCGAGGGCCTGCAGGCCGAACCCGCCATCGATCGGATCGACCCTCTGAAAGACGTGGATGGGCTGACATCGGTCAATCTGGGTCTCATCGCGCTGGGGCGGGAGGCGGAGGCCATTGCCCCGGCGACACCCGACGCCTGCATTCGCCTGGCGGAGGAAACGGGATCGCTGTCGGGCCGCCGGGTCACGGTTGTCGGGCGCGGCCGGTCTGTCGGCCGGGCGCTGGCGCCGATGTTGATCAACCGCGACGCCACGGTGACGGTCTGCCACAGCAAGACGCCGGATCTGACGGCAGCCATCGCCCCGGCCGATGTCGTGTTCGTCGCCGCGGGCCGGCCCGGCCTGATCACCGAAGCCCATATCCGGCCGGGCCAAGTCGTGATCGATGCCGGCATCAACATGGTTGACGGCCGCTTGGTGGGCGATGTGGCACCCGCAGTCGCCGAGGTGGCATCGGCGATCACGCCTGTGCCCGGCGGCGTGGGGCCGCTGACCAGCAGCCTGATCTTCGCCAATCTGGTGCGCGCCATCGCGCTGCAGCGCCAGGGATCGTGACAACAGGGCGGATTGACCGATATGAGCATCTGGGACTGGACCGCAGCGGAGCTGCGCGACCGCACGGCAAGCGATGCGCCCACACCCGGCGGCGGATCGGCCGGCATGGTGGGGGCGGCCATCGGCATGGGGCTGGTGCTGATGGCCCTCAGGGTCACCCAGCGCAAGCGCGAGGATGATCAGGCGCTGGGCCCGCTGATCGATGCCGGCGACCGGCTGCTGGCGCAGCTGAGCGAATTCGCCGATGCGGACATTGCCGTGTTCGACGGCTACATGGCCGCGCTCAAGCTGCCCCGCGGCACGGATGAGGAAAAGGCCATCCGTCGCGGCGCCCTGCAGCAGGCGGCGAAGGATGCCACTGAGGTTCCCCTTGCGTCAGCCCAGGCGGTGCTGGAGGCCCTGGACCTCGCCGACAAGGCGGCCGCGCTCAGTGACGCCGGCATCGTCAGCGATGTCGGCGCCGGTGCCGCACTCTTGCACGGGGCGCTGACCGCGGTGCTCTACAATGTCGACATCAACCTGAAGAGCATCAAGGACGCCGAGGTTGCGGAGGATTATGCCCGAAGCCGCGATCATCTGCGGGGACGTGGTGCCGACAGGCACGCCGCGATCGTGGTGACCTGCGTCGACCGCCTGCATTCGGGATAGTGGGCCGATGGCTGCCGCCAGTCTGACGGCCGGCTTCCTCCTGTTCCCGCGACTGACCCAGCTGGACCTGACCGGCCCGTTCGAGGTGCTGTCGCGGCTGCCAGGTGCTGCGGTGCATCTGGTCTGGAAGTCGCTGGATCCGGTCCAGTCCGACACAGGGATGACCATCCTGCCGACGACCACCTTCGAGACCTGCCCCGCCCTGGACATGGTCTGTGTGCCCGGCGGCCCTGGGGTGGCGGAGATGATGGAGGATGCCGAAGCCCTGGCGTTCCTCCGCCGGACGGCCGAGTCGGCACGCCACGTCACGTCGGTCTGCACCGGCTCGCTGGTGCTCGGCGCAGCCGGCTTGCTGCGGGGCCGTAAAGCCGCCTGTCACTGGCTGTCGTTGGACCTGCTGCGCGACTTCGGTGCCGAACCCGTGGACGATCGAATCGTATTCGACGGCAATCTGGTGACCGGCGGTGGCGTGACGGCCGGCATCGATTTCGCTCTGCGTCTGGTCGGCGAGATCGCGGGTACAGAGGTGGCCGAGGCGATCCAGCTGGCGATCGAATACGATCCAGCACCCCCCTATGCCGCCGGTTCGCCACGCGTGGCCGATCCGGCGCTGGTTGATCGCGTCCGGGCCCGCGCCGCGGACCGCCAGCGGGAGCGGGCCGAGATCGTGCGTCGGGCCGCGGCCAGGCTCTCGGACTGAGCCGACATGCCGGGCGCCCGAACCGGCTTGCCCTACATTGAGCAATCGGGCCAGCGGCAGGCCGTGCGATGCATCCAGTCGATCTCATAGGCCCCGGCGTCCGCTGACCAACTGTAGATGTGGCCGAGGATGGATCGGGCCTCCGGTTCCGCGGTATCGGCGATTTCGACGTCCATGGTCACCAGGCCATGCCAGCCGCCCCAGCGGGCAGGCACGAAACTCCAGGCCACGAAACGCGGCGACAGGTCCGTTTCCTGCAGAACCTGCCGGAACTCTCCGTCGACTTGGGTAAAGACATGGAACTGGAATTGCATCGCCTCATCCGGGCGCAGATAGAGCAGCAGCTCTTCCAGTCCGTCGTTGTTGAGATCGTAGTAGGCGCTGCATGAGTTTCGCAGTGCCCGGTCGGCATTGACGGTTTCCGACGGATCCATGCTGACAAGTGTCTGAAGAACGGCCGCACGATGCTCGGCCTCCAGATGCGACGGGTCGGCCGAGGCGGGCTGCCCCAGAACCAAAAGCCGCTCCGCGCACCAGTCCGGCGTGAATTCCCGGCAATCGCCGATCATGTCGGCGATGGCGGCGCCGGCACCGTCGAGCCGAAAGCTCGCCTCGTCCCCGAGTGTCGGCAGCGAAAGCGTCAGGTCCTCCCCGCGGGTGATGGCGGCCACGATGGCGGGATCGATGTCGCCCGACAGCAAGGTCGGTACAGACGTCGCGCCGTCGCCTGCGTCGATGGTGCCCTGAATGCGGAACCTCTTGTCGTCAACATCGATGTCCAGCGGGTAGACCGGCCCCTCGGCCTGGAAGGAAAAGCTGTCGGTCACGAAACGCAGCGGCGCGTCATCCGGCGTGGGCGCGCAGGTCAGCAGGAAGCCGGAAAAGCCGCTGCCGGACGCCGTCCGGAACATCGTGCCAGCCTGATAGAAACCGGGGCTCCACTGATGGGGCGCGGGGTCGGCGCCGGCGATACCGATCCAGGCGGTCATCAGGCTCGCCGAGATCGCGACTGTGCGGAACATGGTGTCCCCCGAAGATCGCACGCACCGGTCATGACGTGCTTGCGAACCGATCATGGTTCCGTCCGGTATCGGTCGCCAGCCTCGCTGACGGCACAATCCGCCCTTCCTCTTGCCCAGTAAACCACAGGTCACGGATCGCGATCGCGTGACAATCCGACTACGCCTCTGCGGGTTGGAGACCGATCGTTCACCGGCGATCCAAGCTGGATGCAAGGCTCGAAGGTCGTGTCGATGCTCGATGATCAGGCGTTCGCATCGATCTCTGCACGAAGCTCATCCAACTGGCGCTGGATGTCGTCGATTCTCGCCAGCAGGCTCGCCTTGTTGTCCAGCGGCAGACGCGCGGGCCGTTCAGCAACCGCACGCGCGGGCGACTCCACGACGCCATCGACGTCCACGAACTGGACGCCGAGCCGATTGTTGGACGACCATGCCACTTCGCATTGGCGGCTGGCGCCGCCGGCGATCACCAGAACGAAGTCTTCGGGCAGGTCCTCCCACAGCGGCAGCTCCAATCCGGCGCCGGAGGCGGAAAGATCCTTGATCGTGCATTCGACGGTACACATCGCGTTATTGAAAATAATCTTGCCCTTTTTCAGGGTGTTACTGCGCTTGGCCCGCCGCCTCTCAACCTGAGACATCCGATCGGTTCTCCGACAAATACGCCTTTTGACTACGTATCCGTTATAGCGCCGAATCGTAAAACAATTCCTCGATCCGGCGAAGCGCGCCGTCACGTCAGCGGGGCAGCACCCCGATACCTCCTGACCCAAGCGTTCGATTGGCTTTCAGTCCGTCGGATCCGGCCGTCGGAATCCTTCGAATTCGGCAGCGCTGCCATAGAAGGCGTTCAGATCGACCCAGCCGTCAATTCCGCTGCGCCGGCCGCGGCTGTGGAACTGCCAGAAGTACCAGGGTTCACGGCCATAGCGTGGCCTTACGATCAGGCTGCGCAGCCAGTAGGGCCGGTCGTCGAAGGCGCCGTCCAGGTGCGTGCGGTAGAAGCTCGCCGTCGTGTAGAGCAGGGCAGTCTTGCCGTAGTGGTTTTCCACCAGGTCCAGGAAGTCCGCCAGCTCGGCCTGCAGCTCCTCGCTTGACGGGCGATGGCTGCAGTTGCCGCCGAACTCCAGATCGACGGCCGGCGGCAGCGCCTCGGGGTCGGCGGGCACGACGTCGATGAAGTTCGCCGCCTGCTCCGCACCTGGCGTACAGAGCGTGAAGTAATGATAGGCACCGCGCACAACGCCGACCCGCTCAGCCTCATCCCAGTTCACGGCGAACTGGGTGTCGCGGAAATCCCCACCTTCGGTGGCCTTCATGTAGACGAAGGCGGGCGGCTCGTCCGCCGTCAGCGTATCCCAGTCGATCACGCCCTGGTGGTGCGAGATGTCGATGCCCTGAACCGGATAGCGCCCCAAGCTGGGCGCAAAGCCCAAATAGGTCTGGTAGACGACAAAAAGCAGGCTTGCTGCGAGGGCTGCGGCGACCGCGCCCCCAACCAGGTATTGTCGCATGTGTGTCCTCACATGGATGCGGCCCGGCCGCCAAGTCGTGCGCCTGCGGAAGGGCCAGCCGTTCGCCCACCCGTCTTGCCGGACCGCCTTCGGTCAGACCGTCACCCAGCCGATCTCGTGCCTCGAATGGCGATCGGGGGCAACCTTAATTCCATTGGCGGGCGATGATCCAGCAGGCTGGATCCGGCTTCAGGAACTCGCCGCGACCGGCGCGGATCGGCTGTGGGCCATGATTTCCTGGTCCAGCATGTCCAACCGGGCGTCCAACTGAATGGCATCGTTCTCGAAGGCCTTGTTCCGATAGGTCTCGAACACGGGCAGCAGCCGCTCAAGCGTCGCCGCCGTACGGTCCAGGTGCTCTTCCCGGCCGGTGCCGACATGGACCGTTGCCAGATGGTCCAGCACCGCTACGACGTGCCCGAGATAGTGCACCAGCGCCTTGCGTACGCGTGGGAAGTCGCCGGGATCGCGAAAAACCTCCTGGATCGTGGCATCGGCGTGGTCGGCGATCAGGCTCAAGATGCCCTGAAGCACATGGCCGTCGAAGATGCCGGCCCAGCGACGCAGTTTGCCGACATTGACGATCGCCGATCGCATGTCGCGCTGGGCGTCCCCGGGCAGACGGCCCAATGGTTCTGCCGTTCCCATGCCGGGGGTTGCGGCGGTGGCCGGTTCGCATCGCGATGGGCATGTGTCCGTGGCGACCGCCCCTGGCGCCTCGGCCTTCGGTTTCGCCGACCCATCGCGGCGGCCGGCAAACAGTCGACTCAACGCCGACAGACCGCAGATCACAGCGATGGCAACGGAGATGTCGTGATTGAACGAGACCATTCCCGGCTTTTCCGGCTGAAGGAAGGCCCCGAGGCCCATCATGCCGACGAACGCCTGCAGGACTGCAAGGCCTAGAACGCCCCACCGCGTCGTCGGCCAGCGGCCCATCGAGACGGTCGTGGGTCGCAAGAGCCCGAAAACGAGCGTCGGCAGCACGCAATAGACAAGACCCAGAAAGATCGCTGCGGCCATCGTGTGGCAAGCCCGTTTCCGACCATCCCGGTGCCGGCCGGCCAAGGTCCAAGCGGCACTCGTCCAAGGGTATCGGAGGTCTCTTAACCACCGGATAACGGCACTTCAGGCGCGAGCCAGGTGAACGGCGATTTGACGGGAAGTCAGCCTGGGATAAGATCGATCTTAGGTTGCCGTGGTGGCCAGGGCGCGCGCGGCGGCGTGCGTGGCCTGGCGGAGATCTCTGCCGTGCCCGCATTTCGCAAGGTGCTGGAAGGCTTCAACGCCTTTAATGCTGCTCGGCTGCCTCGATGGCATCCTGCATTCCTGCTTGCAGCCAATTAACAAGGAGCCTGAAGAATGGCCGAGCGCACTTTCGAGCCCATGACCAAAGCTGAAGTCATCGCCGCGCAGCGCGCTTGGGCCAAGTATGTCACCGAGCGTGACGTCGATCGGCTCTTGGACCTTTACGATTTCGGGCCACCGGACGAACCCCTTCTCTTCAAGCCCACCTTGGCGGACGTCATCCGGCTCGATCGCGCAGGAGCGCGGTCCTACTTCGTCGGCGGTGATCCGAACTATCCCCACGACCATGGCTTTCTCAATCGGGGTTGGAAGCGAGTGGACTTCCAGAGCGCAGCGGGTCCGATCTTGAAGGCAGGGGGGCTCGGCTATAAGGACATGGGGCATTACACCTTCATCGACGGCGACGGCAACGCCACCCGCGCCGACTATACGTTCGCCTATCACAAGCT
>JANQQD010000401.1 GCA_028285185.1 Anaerolineae bacterium
CGACGAAGGCGACCGCATCACCGACGAAGACCGCCAGATGGCGCTGAGAACGGCGCAGACCGCCCGCACCGCCGTCTCGGCAGTGTTCCATCAGGTCGACGTGATCTTGGCGCCGAGCGCCCCCGGACCGGCGCCCGAGGGTCAGTCCAACACCGGATCCTCCGCCTTCAACCGGCTCTGGACGCTGTTGCATCTGCCGGCGGTCAACGTACCCGGGCTCGCTACGGGCAGAGGATTGCCGCTCGGCATACAGATCATCGGACCGATCGAGGCGGATGCGGCAACATTGGCGGCGGCCGATTTCGTGGAGAAGGCCATTACGGTCTGACCCGCTCAGACCGTCCAAAATGAACGCCAGATGAAACGCAAGTGAATGGCGGCCAAACGGCCCATGAAGAGGTCCCCAAAAACCCGTTAAAAGGGTAGGGGCTTCGTTGTCATTGGTTCTAACCCTCCACAACTGCTCGATTACCGGCCCGCGACGCACCCCGCGCGAAAGCCGGAAGAGAGCCGGGAATAAACGCCGCGTGGGGACGTTGTGTCTCCCGAACGACGCGACAGGAGGGTCAGATGAAGTATTTCAACCGTATCCGTTCGGGCATCGATCCCAAGCCCTTTCTTGACGAGATCGCCTCGGTCGACGGTGCCTGGGACGCATCGACCGGCCGTCAGGACAAGATCGCCGTGCAGCGCGAGGCGCTTGCCATACCGCTGCGGGGCGTGCGCAAGTCCGCCATCGGCGAGCGTAAGAATCGCGATGTGCATGAGAGCCGGTGGACGACCGGCTCGGCCAGTTACCCGATCGCCTGCGAGTTCCTGCGCCAGTTCGCGCAAGAGCAGGACAGCCTGCTCGGCCGCGCCAAGGTCGTCTGTCTGCCGGCCGGACGGCGCGTCTATCCCCATGTCGATCGCGGTGAATACTATCGTGTGCGCAATCGGTATCACTTCGTGCTGCGCTCCTCCATGGGATCGTGGCTGAAGGCCGGCGATGAAGAGGTGCGCATGGGGGAAGGCGAGCTCTGGTGGTTCGACAACAACCAGGTGCACGAGGCCTTCAACGACGGCGACCAGGACCGGATCCACATGATCTTCGACATGCTGCCCCGTGCCAGCGCCGCCGACGTCTTCGGCGTGGCCGCCTGAGCCCGGCTCGAAACCATGCCCCAACCCATGCCGGCGAACCGCAAGCTGCAGGCGGCCACCCCCTTCACGCTCCGCTATCGCGAGGGGAAGGGGCGTGGGGCGCTGGCCTGCTGGCTGGTGCTTCCGTCTACTATCGCCGTCGACGCATCGCCGCTGGTGACCGTCCACGGCATCGGGCGCGGGGCACGCGGCCAGGCGGAGCAGTTCGCTTCACGTGCTGCCGCGCTGGGGCGACCGGTCATCGCACCGTTGTTCGATCAGCGGTCATGGCCGCGCTATCAGCAGGTGGTGCGCAAGCGGCGCGCCGACCTGGCGTTCCTGGCCCTGATGGCGGAGCTGCGGTCTTCCGGCATCTGGCAGACGCCGAGCTTCGATCTGACCGGATATTCCGGCGGTGCCCAGTTCGCCCACCGGTTCGCCATGCTCTACCCCGAACTGGTGCGGCGGCTGACCGTCACGTCGGCGGGTTGGTACACATTTCCCGACGACGCGGTGTTTCCCTATGGCCTCGCCGCACGATCGGGGCGAGCCGACGATTGGGGGCCGCACTTCGCCGCCGGGCTCGACGACTTCCTGCGGCTGCCGATCCGGGTCTGCGTGGGGGCAGGTGACCGCCTGCCGGACAGCAACACCCGGACCAGGCCCGAGATCGACCGACAACAGGGCAGAGACCGCGTGACGCGTGCCCGTCGCTGGGTCGCCGCACTGCGGCGGGCGGCCGGCACACGTGGCATTGCGCCGCGTGTGGATCTCGCCGTGCTGCCCGGCTGCGGCCACGACTTCCGCGACTGCGTTCGGCGCGGCGGCCTGGACAGGATGGTCCTGCCGGACGCCGGACCAGACCTCACAACCATGGACGACGAAAACCCAACACCAAATCGAGACCAAGCCGTTCCAGGAGATATGACATGACCTTTCCCGTCACCGTATCCGCGGGCATTCCGGCACAGGCGAAATGGGCCTTCTCCACGCGCCGCGTGGCCCGGACCGATGCTGCCAGCCTGATCGACGCCCTCGACGCCGCCGGCCCTGGCGATCTTGTACTGGGGCGGGTGGAGCGTGTTGGCTCGCACAAGCGTATCCAGCTAGCCGAGGGCCGCACGTCGGACCTTTATGCTGGCGACATGGTGGTGCTGGCCTGCGGCGACCGCTATGCCCCGGACCAGTTCGAGGGGCTCGCCGAACTGGACGCCGACGGATCTGACATGCTGGCGGCAGGCGGCGTGATCGGCCGGATGCGGTATCGGCACAGCCGCATGTCGACGCCCACGCGTGTCGTGCCGCTGGGCCTTGTCGCGGACACGTCGGGGCAGCCGATCAATGTCGGCCGCTATGCGCTGTCCGACGCCTCGCGCCCGGTGGGGATGACGGTGATCGGCGTCGTCGGCAGCTCGATGAATTCCGGCAAGACCACGGCCACGGCGGCGCTTGCGCATGGTCTAAGCCGGGCCGGCTGCAGGGTTGCGGCGATCAAGGCCACCGGAACGGGCGCCTTCGGCGACGTCCATGCTTTTGCCGACACCGGGGCCCACTATGTCGGCGATTTCACCGATGCGGGCATGGTGTCGACCTACCGCCAGCCGCTGGAGCGGATCGTGGCAGGACTGGACACGCTGTTGGGGCATGCCGCGCGGCACGGCTGCGAGGTCGCCGTGGTGGAACTGGCCGACGGCGTGTTCCAGGCTGAAACCGCAGCGCTCTTGAAGACGCCCCGGGTTCGTGACGGCTTCTCGGGCGTGGTCTTCGCTGCGCCTGACGCTCTGGCAGCAGCCGGCGGATGTGCGGCCCTGCGGGCGCTCGACATCGAGCCGGAGATCCTGACGGGCATGATCAGCTGCTCCCCCCTCGGCAGTGCTGAGGCCGAGGCGGCGACCGGCGTGCGGGTGATGACCCGCAATGCCCTGTGCGATCCGGAACAGGCCTGGGCCCTGTTGGTTCAGATGCTCAGTGGCGGTGCTGCGCATGCCGCAGCGGCGGTTGTCTCTCAGGTCGGAGTTGCGGCATGAGCCGACTGCCCAAGATCGCCGGGGGCGGGCGCGGACGCGGCATTGCCAAGGTTGCCGCGCTTGCCCTGGGTCAGGCGGCGGCGGCCGGCATGGCGGCGTTCGCGACGCGCGATGTGTTCGCCGCGTTTCGCGACGACAGCCTCGGGCTGCCTGCGACCGCACTCGCCTTAATCGCCATCGCGGGCCTTGTGATCGCAGCGCTGCGCGTCTGTGAGCGGGTGGTTGCCGAGCGCGTGGGCCAGGACTATGCGGCGGCGTTGCGCATCAAGCTTTTCTCGCATCTGGCGCAGATGTCGGCGCGCGATGTGTCCGACCGCCGAAGCGGTGCGCTGGCCCTGCGGTTCGTCGGCGATCTGGCGGCGGTCCGCGGCTGGGTGAGCATGGGCGTCGCCCGATGGATCTCGTCCGGCATCGTGCTGCCGTGCGCCTGCGCTGTGCTGTTCCTGCTGAACCCCGCACTCGGTCTTGCCGCGACGATCCCCGTGGCGCTCGGCGTGATCGTCATGACCTTCGCCAGCACGAGGCTTGGGCCGGCGCATCGGCGCCTCAGGGCACGCCGGGCGCGTCTGGCAGCGGATATGAGTGAGCGCATCCCCCACGCGCCAGAGCTGCGCCTGATGGGCCGCATGCAGAAGGAAGCCGAGCATCTGGTCCGCCGGACCGAGCGGATGGTGGCCTCGGCCCTGGACCGGGCACGGGCTGCAGGCTTCTTGCGGTCAGTCCCGGACGCCGTGTCGGGGGTTGCCGCCGCGCTTGTCCTCTTCGTCGCGCTCGGCAGCGGCGCACCCGGCGCGGAAGCCGCCGGGGCCCTGGCGGCACTGGCGCTGATGATCCAACCCATGCGCGACCTGGCTGGGGTCTGGGACCGGCATCGGGCCTGGGTGGCAGCGCGTGATAAATGCGAGAGCCTGTTGGCGGCGCCACGGATCCCCCGACCGCGGTTGCAGGATATCGATCCGCTGCCCGACGCGCCGCCGGCCTTGCACTTCGACGCGGTATCCGCCGGCCTTCTCAAGGGCATCGATGCCGAAGTGGCACCTGGTCAGACGGTGGCCATCGTCGGCGGGAACGGTGCCGGCAAGTCCACGCTGCTTTCGCTTGCCGCTGGTCTGGAGCGGCCGAAGAAGGGCTCTATAGCCCTTGGCGGACGCGCCCCGAGCAGCCTCAGCGCCGGCGAACGGCGGCGGACGATTGCGCTCATGGGCACACGGTCGCCGATCCTGGCCGGCAGCCTGCGTCGCGCCTTGACCATGGGACTGTCGAAGGTTCGCGGCGACGACGCGATCAGGGCCGAGGCGGAGACTTTCGGTCTGAGATCCGTGATCTCGCGGCTCGGCGGCCTGGACGGCCGGGTGGGCGAGGCAGGCCGTACGCTTTCCTCCGGCGAGGCGAGGCGGGTGCTGCTTACCCGGGCGGCGCTGTCCGCACCCCGGCTGCTGCTGCTCGACGAACCTGACGACGCGCTGGATGCCGAAGGTGTGGCGTTGGTCGACCGTCTGATCCGCAACAGCGGTGCGACGACCTTGATCGTGACGCACAACATTGCGCTGGCCCGGCGCATGGACCAGCTGTGGTTTGTGCAGGACGGCGGGATCGTGGAAGCCGGACCGCCGGCTGACCTGCTGTCCGGCGATGGGGCGACAGCACGCTTCTTCGGCTGCCGGCTGGCAGCGTGACACGCGGGGGATATGCCGCTTGCGGTACCTGACAAAGCTCTCGCTGTCGTTCAGCGGTCTCCTGGCCATGGCGCTGCTGAGCGCGCTGTTGGCGTTCTGGAGTGCGCGTTCGGCGGAGCATGAGCTGGAGCGCTCTCGCCTGGCACACCGGGTCTATGAGCAGTACCTGTCGCTGTCCAGCCACACCTATCAGCTGTTCAAGCAGTTCGGCGACGCGCTGCTGATCGGCGATCGGGATCGGGGCGTGGGGGAGGCTCGCCTGCTGACGGAAATCCGTGCCAACAGCCGCGAGCTCAGGGTCCTGATCGCCGAGGAAGTGCAGCTGTTCGGCGAAGAAGAGCGCGACGGCTTCCGGATCCTGGCCCAGATCGAAGCGAAGATCGAAGTTTTGCTGGAGGAGTTCTACCTGTTGCAGGCCGACGGCGGATCCTCCGATTCCCTGACCTACTGGATCCGCCTATCGGACATCCTGGATGAGCAAATCGATGCCGACTTCCAGGGCCTGATCGAAGAGGCCCTGGACGGTGAACGCGAAAAGGTTGTTCAGACCGAGGCCGCCGTTGAGGCGGCCGTCACGCTCTATCGAAGGGCGGCGGTCATCGCCGCGGTCATCGCACTGATCACGGCGGCCTTCGGGCTGGCGCTGCTGCGCAGCGGGTTGACCAAGCCGCTTCAGCGCCTGGTTGCTGGGGCGGAGGCGGTGGGGCGCGGGGAATTGGCCCACCGCATCGAAGCGCCCGGCAATACCGAACTGGACGGCGTCGCCCAGGCGTTCAACCAGATGATCGCCAAGGTGGCGGAGCGTCAGGATCTGCTTAGCGCCTCTCGGGATTCCCTGGAGCAGGAAGTCTCTAGCCGCACCGAGCAGCTTGAGACCCTGCTGGAAACGCTGCGCCGGACGGAAGCCAACCGCAGGCGCCTGCTGGCCGATGTCAGCCATGAGCTGCGCACGCCGCTGACCATCATCCGCGGCGAGGCCGACGTGACCCTGCGCGGCGGCGAACGCAGCGTCGGCGAATACCGTGACGTGCTGCTGCGCACGCGCGAGGCTGCCGATCACACCGCCAGGATCGTCGACGACCTCTTGTTTGTGGCCCGCCAGCAAAGCAGCGAAGTGCGGATACGTACGAGTGAGCTGGATCTGGCCGATTTGGTGGAGCGTACGGTTTCCGCCGGCCGAACGCTCGGCGACGCGGGCAAGACGGTGATCTTCGAAGCGACGACGGCGCCGGCCAAGTTGCGGGCAGACCCCGACCGCATCCGGCAGGTGGTCACCATCTTGTTGGACAACGCGCTGCGCTATGGCCGGCAGCGGGTCGACGTGCGGCTCGACCGAACGCCCGATGGCTTTGCGGTCACCGTGGTCGATGACGGCCCAGGACTGACCGAGGAGGAACTCGCCCACGTCTTTGAGCGCTTCTTCCGCGGCTCCAATGCAGCGATCCGATACGACGGTGGAAGCGGGCTCGGCTTGCCGGTCGCCAAGGCGATCATCGAAGCCCATGGCGGCGAGATCGCGTTGACGAGCGCGCCCGGCGAAGGTGTCCGGGCACGGTTTGCCCTGCCAGATCGTCCGCGGCTGGTCGCCGCCTCCTGAACTTCCTTCACCGCAATTGGGCAGAATGGCCGCCATGGGCGGCCGTTTTTGCGCGGGGCGAGGGAATACGCCGCAAGACCGCGCGTTGTTGCTTCGAGATGCCAAATGGGGAGAACAAGGATCACCACTATGCGGTTTGCTCTGGCCAAAAAGATCGAGTGGCAACGGCGCCCGCGGGGCAAGACCGGGGAGGGCCGTCGCCAATGAACCTCCTGCTGGTAGAAGACGAAATTCGGGTGGCCGATTTCATCCTGCGCGGTCTTCGGGCCGAAGGCTGGATGGTCACCCATTCGCCGGTCGCCGACACGGCACTGGATCTCTCGTTGGAACAGCGCTTCGACGTCATCGTCCTGGACCTGATGCTGCCGGGCCTGCCCGGGAAAGACTTTTGTCGGAAGCTGCGTGCGCGGGGGGACCACACACCGATCCTCATGCTCTCCGCCCTCGATGCGCTGGACGACCGGGTGGAAGGGCTGCGCATCGGCGCGGACGACTATATGGTGAAGCCGTTTGAGTTCGACGAGCTGATAGCCCGTATCCAGGCCCTGGCGCGGCGGTCTGGCGGATTCTCCGAGGCCCCGGACTCCATCTTGCAGGCCGGCGGCATCACGTTGGACCTGGAGAGCCTGGAGGCGACGGTCGACGGCGAGCCGCTGGACCTCACGGTAAAGGAACGGGAGATCCTGAAGATGTTCCTGACCAAGCCGGGCCGCGTGTTCTCGCGAGAGCGGATCCTGAACACTGTCTGGGGCGCCAATGAGGATCCGCTGACCAATGTGGTCGAGGTCTATGTGGGCCGGCTGCGGCGCAAGCTGGGCCGCCAGGCCGGCAAGCTGCAGACAGTGCGCGGCGCCGGCTACCGTCTGAAGGGAGACTGAGGTCCGGGCTCTCCTGCGCCCCCGGGATCAGAGATCGAGGACGACCCCGTGATCTTCGCCGCAGGAGGCTTCGCCGGTTACTGATCGCGGCGTTGAACAGCAGATCAGGACCTCGTCATCGCCGTGTGGGCCGATGGGTTCGTCGATGTAGTCCACTGCACCGCATTGAAGCTTGGTGGCGCAGGTGCCGCAGATGCCTGAGCGGCAGGAAAAGGGCGGTGCGAGCCCGGCCGCTTCGGCAAGCTCAAGAAGCGTGCCGCTCGCCGGAGACCATTCAGCGTCCACATCGGATCCGGAGAACCGGACCGTAACGGGCTCCCTGGCCGCCTCTTGCGACGCGGGCGGCCGTTCAATCCCGGTGCTCGACCGCAGTACCGTCGCTGGGCCGAACGACTCGTAGTGGATGCGGGTTTCGCGGACGCCCAGTGCGGTCAGGCCGTCATACAGTGACTGCATGAATGCTGCGGGTCCGCAGAGATAGAAGTCGTAGTCGTCGAGGGGCAGCAGCGTCTTCAGCAGGGCGATGTCGACATGGCCGGTGCTGTCGTGCGTGACGCCCAGCCGGTCCGTCTCGTCCGGGCGGCTGAAGCGGATATGCGCCTGGAAGCTGGCATGGCTGGCGGCGAGCGATCGGATGTGGTCGCCGAAGGGCAGCGTCCGGCCGGACCGCGTCCCGTGGATGAAGTGAATCGGGCGGAACTTCCGCGTGCGCAGCCCTTCGTTGATGGCGAAGTTCGCCATCGCCATCATCGGTGTGATGCCGACGCCGGCCGAAATCAGAACCGCCGGGCGGTCGCTGGACTGGTCGAGCACGAAGGAGCCGCGCGGGGCCATGGCTTCGATGCGTTGACCCGGCGTCACCTGGTCGTGCAGGTAGGTGGAGACGAGCGCGTCGCCGCCTTCACGCTTCACCGAAAGGCGATAGTGGTCGCCATTCGGCGCGTCCGACACGGTGTAGGTCCGCGTGACCGGCGCGTCGGTGGCAGGGAGGTCAAGCCGGATCGGCAAGAACTGGCCGGGGGCGTGGCCGGCCGGTGCCCTGCCGTCTGCGCGACGCAGATAGAACGAGGTGATCGTCTCGCTTTCCGGACGGACGTCGAAGACCTCGTAGGGCACGAAAGTGTCGCGCTCTGCCTCCGCCGTGAGCGTTTCGGCCGCCTGGGTCCAGCTGCCGGTGTGCTGCAGCATGGGCGAGTAGTCGCCGAAGTCGAAGCTGAGCGGCAGGCTGCCCTCGACCCGGATCACTTCGTCGGCGTGGAAGCGGATCAACCGCTCTGCCCCCGCGAAGGCGCGGACCTCTGCGCCGTCCCAGACGATCTCTGCCTCGCCGGTCAGGTAGACCACGTCGTCTGTTTCAAAGTCCGCAAACAGGAAGCCGGCCTTCGGGTTCATCACGATGTTGCCGACCGTGTTGAAGTGGTTGTTGCCGGAGAAGTCGGGGAACACGAAGCTACGATCCCCTTCGACGCGCACGAAGCCCGGCTTGCCACCGCGGTGCGACACGTCGACACCACCAGACTCCGCGTCGGAGCCGTCGGAATAGGCCGTGGCGATGAACAGCGTGTCGGACCGTTCGATCAGCGCGCGCGTCTGGTCGTCGAACCTGTCCGACCGGCTGACCGGCCGCTCGGTGGGGGCGCGGCCAATCTCAGGTGCGGCGACTGTCGTGCGGGTCTGGATGTACTGGGGACAGTTGCCGAAAGCCTGGCGGACGCCGATGGTGAAGCCGTCCGGGTCGACGGTCTCGATCCGTCCGGTCATCCGGTTCCGGCGCCGCGTCTCGAGCTGGATGCCCAGCACGCCGATATCCACGCCGGGCTTCAGCGTCGCATTCAGCGGATCGCCGAACAGCGGCCTCCCGCCCACCGTCAGCGTGCGGGCATCGGGCGCGCTGATGAACCCGTGCCGGCCCGCAACGATCGAGGCCCAGGGCCGCCCAAGGTCGTCGACCGTGCCGAGCAGCAGGAACGGGAGCATGGCGTAGAACTCCCGGTGCTGATCGGGCATGTGGTTGCGGATGACCCTACGCCCGAACGCCTCCACCTGGTCGCGAAGGCCCAGGCGCTCCTGAACCGTCTGTTCGCCCTTGTGGAAGGGCGAACCGGCTGCGTCTTGATGTCCGTCCATGTCCGATATCCTCGCGGTCGGGCCCCGTTGTGGAGGCGTTCGGCTTGGGCTGTTCAGGCGCCGGGGACAACGAATTCCACGCGGATGCCACCCGGGATAAAGCACATCATGTGCCTGGCGCCGCTGCCGCCCAGTGGCTCCGGCGCAAATTCGATCCGCACGCCGTCGGTGTTGCTCAGTGTCTGGTGCAGCGCATCCAACGCTTCCGTGGTCTCAAGACGCAGCGCCAGGTGGTGCAGGCCGATCACGTTCTTGCGGTCGAACGGCACCGCATTTGCCGGATCGGCCGCCTGCCACAGGGTGATCATTGTCGTGCCGTCGCTCAGAAAGACCGCCGGATAGTCGGGCACCTCTCCCAGTTGGGCGAAGCCCAGCGTCTCGGTGAAGAACGCTCTGGTTTCCGACAGGTTCGGCACGGTCAGCCCGATGTGATGGGCGCCTTTGGTCAACGCGGCTTCGGCCATTGTCTGTCTCCTTACTCTCGGAGTTGCGCCGTTCCCGCTGAGGGGTCGGCGATCTCGCATACGGTCATGACCGCAAATGTGAGACTTTCGGTCTGGGAGGAGAATGGCCATAATTAGCAATTGATTATTTCATTTTCGGGAATGGCGATGGACCGCCTTCAGACCATGTCCGTGTTCGTCGCGGTGGCCGAGGCGTCGGGCTTCATGCCGGCGGCCCGCCGTCTTGGGATTTCGCCGCCATCGGTAACCCGGGCCGTGTCGGATCTGGAGGCCCGTCTGGGTGCGCGGCTGCTGCACCGGACGACACGGTCGGTGACGCTGACCGAAGCCGGTGAACGGTACCTCGCGGACTGCCGCCGTATCTTGGCGGAGATTGATGAGGCAGACCGGCACGCCGCCGGCCTTCACGCGGCCCCAAGCGGTCTGGTCTCCGTCACGGCGTCGGTGATGTTCGGCCGGCTGGCGCTGCTGCCGGTGCTGCTGGACCTGTTGGACCGTTATCCCGACATCTCGGTTTCGACGCTGTTCGTTGATCGCGTCGTCCACCTGATCAACGAGGGAGTGGATGTGGCGGTACGCATTGCGGAGCTACCGGACTCCCAGTTGTCTGCGGTGCGCGTCGGCAGCGTGCGGCGTGTGCTTTGCGCGTCGCCCGGCTATCTCGCGGCTCGCGGCAGGCCCCGAGCGCCGTCGGACCTGGCGGCGCATGACATCATCAACTTTGCGACCATGGCCGTCGGCGGCGAATGGTCGCTGGTCAGGAACGGCAAGCCGCAGGGCTTCCGGCCCCGCGCGCGGCTGATCATGAACACGGCCGACGCCGCCATTGATGCGGCCCTTGCCGGCCGCGGTATCACCCGCGTGTTGTCGTATATGGTCGCACAGCACGTAGCGACCGGTGCCCTGGAAATCGTGCTGCAGGACTGCGAACCGCCACCCGTTCCGATCCACGTGGTCCACAAAGAGGCGGGCCAGACCTCGGCACGCGTCCGCGCGGTGGTCGACCATCTTGTGGAGGGGCTGAGACGGAACCCAGTGATCGGGCAGGCCGGTCTGATCGCCGGTGGAGCGTTGACGGAATTGTAAGGCGCAAGCGTCCATATCCGGTCTGGCGGGATGGACCCGGAACGCCCCGAAATGCCGCCGGGATGCGGGATCCGCCATCGAAGATCGTCTGTGCGAGCCGAACATGGAGCGACTGCGTATCGCCGGAGCCGTCTGCCTTGCATTCCTGATAGCGGTCGCCGCATCGAGCACCTTTGCGACCTCGACACGGCCGCTCGGGGCTACCCCAGGCAGCGTCGCGATCGAAGCGGGCTCCGGGTCCTTCACTGTCACCCTGCCCATGGAGGTCGGAACGCACCCGGTCACGGTCCACTACCATCGGGCGCGGAGCCACGGCCCCTCCGATCCGATCCTTCAGGTTCTGCCGGGCATGGGGCGAAACAGCGACGACTATCGAGATGCGTGGATTGCGGCGGCAGAGGCATTCGACCTGCTGGTTCTCGCCCCGCGGTTTGCCGAGGACGACTATCCCGGGGTCGCAGCCTACAATCTTGCCGGCATGATCGGCCAAGGCGCCGACACGCGGACCTTCGACGATATCGTGGTGCGTGACGACCCCGAAGCCTGGCTGTTTGCCGGGCTTGATCGAATCTTCGACGCGACGGTCGCAGCGACAGGGTCGCAGCGCTCACACTATGACGTGTTCGGCCACTCTGCGGGCGGGCAGTTCGTTCACCGCCTTGTGCTGTTTGCGCCTGATGCCAGGGTGGACCGCGCCGTTGCCGCGAATGCTGGCTGGTACACGGCGGTGACGCCGAACGCGCGGTTTCCCTATGGGCTCGCCGGTGCCCCGATCTCGCAGCGCCAGTTGGCAATGGCGTTTTCCAGAGATCTGATGGTGCTGCTTGGGGGCCGCGATGACGGGACTGAGAGCGGGGGCGGCCTGCGACAGACGCCCGAGGCGGAGGCCCAGGGCGCGCACCGGCTTGCGCGTGGCCGATTCTTCTACGCGACCGCCATGGCCGTCGCGGCCGGCGATGGCCACACGTTCAACTGGTCGATGCGGGTCGTCCCGGGCGTCGGGCATTCCTATACCGCGATGAGTGAGGCTGCCGCCCGCTACCTCTATGGCGGCGCCGACTGACGGGTACGAGGGGGCGTCGGCGTCACCCCGGCCGCGAGCGCAACTCACTGCGGATCTGCATCAGGATCTGGCCCAGCTTGTTGGCACCACTGCCGTCGGCACCGCAGCCCCAGTAGTGATCATAGGGAGAGGCCTCCACCAGCGTTTCCTCGCCCGTATCCAGAAGCTGCTGGCGAACCTCGGCATGGGCGTCGATCTTGGCCCGGACTGCCGTGACCATCACCTGGTCGCGCGCGCTTTCCCAGTCAGGCCGGATCGGCACCTTGCGGGACTGACCGAGGGCGCGCGCCTCCCGCACGGTCCGGGCCTGGCGCACGCGTTCCGTCCAGGCCGCATCGGCGAACTTGTGGGCCTGGTAATAGTGCTCGACACTGCGCCAATAGCGTCCGTCCATCGTGAATCCGTGGCTGGACGTATTGGCGAAGCACCCGTATTCGTCGGTCTTGCCGTAGAAGTAGATCGTCATCGCACCGGCACGAATATGCGGAAAGACCGCTGTCTTTGCCGCCGATCGTGCCACCGCCGCAGGCCGGATCACAAGTAGGGACAAGGCCGCCGCCGCCGCCGTCCCATGTTGCGTCTTCGGTGTCGCGCTTTTACGGATGACTGGCGTAATGGCGCAGTGGTCCGCCTCGGCGAACTTGATAAGCTGATCTGTTGATTGTGAGGACTGTGGTTAGGGGGGCACGGCGATGACCCGGAAGGCAGCGGGGCGCCGAGCGGCGAAGGACGTCAACGGCCGTTTCGAGTGGCTGAGCGAGGCGCCCTCCATGAACCCGCTCGTGCGCAAAGTGTTCGCGGACCTCCAGGAAGCCTGCCGGGCTCTGGCCGCTGGTGCAACCAAACTGAGCCGGCCGATGGACCTGTTGGCGAACTCGCCTCACGAGGCTCGCGTCTGCGTGATCGAGCCGGTCGATGGGGGGCGGGACTGGCGGTACACAAGGGTTGGCACTGATCTGGTGCGGTTCTTCGGGGTCGACGCCACCGGCCACCTGGTGAGCGAGATCTACGATGCCCAGAAGGCCAGAGAGGGCATCGCGCTCTTGAACCAGATCGCCAGCACACATTACGAGCCGCGGTTGCTGCAGATCCGCTATGAGGCCGAGCAGGTCGCCGATTGCAGCACGGAGAACATCTTCGTGCCGATCCCCACCGTGAACGGTCGCGGCGTGTGCATACTCGGCCTCATGTTCCTCTCGGAGCCCGAGCCCCTGAGCAAGGCTTAGCCGTCGGTGCCTGCGCCTGCTTTGCGCTGTCTCTGACCGCCGCGCGTGACGAAACCGATGCCGAGCGCGATCAGCACGGCGCCGTAGAGTAGGCCCTGCGGTGGAGCCTCGCCCAGCAGCAGCACGGCGATCGGCACGCCGACGACGGCCGCGACCGAGCCCAGCAGGCTGAGATAGACCGGGCCCCCGCGTTTCTGCAGCACGAAGAACAACAGGAACTGGACCGAGAACGCTGCCGCCTGAGCCAGGATCAGCAGCACTGGAATGGCGCTTTCGACCGGCACGGCGAGCGAGACACCTGGGATCGCCCCGGCCAGAAGCAGGATCAGCCCGGACGCCGCAACCATCCCTGGCGCCAGTTCGTCCGGCTGAGCGCCCGCGGGCCAGCGCAGGGTGCGGTAGATGTTGCCGGCGGCTAGCACCACGGGGGCGAACAGCGTCGCTGCGATCCAGACGGCCGCCGCATCCGGGGCGGAAAGCTTCAGAATGGCAAGAAGTGCTGCACCGGACAGTGCCAGAAGCACGCCGAGCGCTCGCAGCGCATTGAAGCGTTCCATGCGCATTGCCAGCGCCCCCGCATAGGTGAACAGCGGCGGAAACGCGATCGCCAGAGCGACGAACCCCGCCCCGACATGCGGTACGGCGGCGTATAACAGAAGATGGGGCACAACGACGCCCAGCAGCGCCGCGACCACGAAGTACTCAGTCGTCCGCGCCGTAAGCGTGGGCAGTTTGCGCGCGCGCAACGCGACGATCATCAGTACCACCGCGGCACCGGCCACGGACCAAGCGAGAAAGGGAAGGGCGCCCAGGCCGGCCTCTGCGGCCAGCTTAGCTAAGTTGGCGGACAGGCCGATCAGTGACCCCGTCGCCAGCAGGCAGACGAACGGCACCACCCAGGTGTTGGTTGGACCGATCTCCAGCGTACGGCCGGACGCCATCATGTCGTGTCTCCAGCACTGCGGGCAAATCCATTGCGGACGCACCGCATTCAAGCGAAAATGCTTCGCATTAAGTTTCTTAGTGCTAAGATAGGTGGCCATCTTGGACAGGGCAAGCCTGGCCGTTGAACAATGGCAGCGCGAGAGACCGGAGATCGACGGTCTCGTCATGGCGTTGTTCGGCCGTCTCGCAGAGGCGGCGCAATGCGTTGCCCGCGATCACCTGAACCCGCTGTTCCAGGCGCACGGGCTGGGGCCCGGCGAGTTCGACGTGCTCGCGACCCTACGCCGGTCGGGGGCCCCTTACGCGCTGAGCCCGACGGCGCTTTACGACGCCACCATGGTGACCTCGGGTGCGATGACCGGGCGGATCGACCGTCTGCAGAAGGCGGGCTGGGTGGTACGGACCCCGGACACTGCGGATCGGCGGGGCGTCCTTGTTTCGTTGACCGATGCCGGCAGAGCGCTGATCGATGAGGTCGTGACCCAGCACGTTGCCAACGAGACGCGGCTGCTCGCCGGACTGTCCCAGGGCGAGCGGGAAACCTTGGCCGGCCTGCTTGGCAAGCTGTTGGCGACGCTGCCGGAACCGTTCGAGGGGCAAAGGTCACAAACGCGTGAGAGCTGAAGCGAATCAAGTCCGATCGGGTGGCGCTGTGATCGCCGTCACACCTAATTGGGCGCAGGTGTCATTACGACGTAAGTCGACGCACCCATAGGCGGCCGCAGAATCGGCTGCTGCTTCGCTAGGTAGAAGAGAATGGCGACGACAATGGCCGGCGTGGCGCCATGGCCCAATGGAACGGCTTCGCGGATCGCCGCGAACGAGGCAGGGTTCTCCGTCGGTCCCTGGCGGATCGAGCCTTCGGCGCGCGAAGCGCAGAACGGTGACGTCGTCCGCAGGCTATCGCCGCGGGCTCTCCGCGCACTCACGATGCTGGCTGAGGCTCAGGGCGCGACCGTCAGCCGTGCCGCGCTGCTCGACGCTGTGTGGCCGGATGTCCATGTCTGTGAAGAAAGCCTGACCCAGGTCATCACGGAGCTTCGCCGCGCTCTGGGCCGAAAGCATGCCGGCGAGGCTCTGATCGAGACGGTGCCCAAATGTGGGTACCGGCTGGGCCGCGCGGCCATGACCCGCCGGCCGAAGCGCGCCGAACCCAGTCCCGTTCACGACACGGACGGTAGCGCATCGCTAGAGGCGCATGTCCTGATGCTCGAGGCGCAGCGCCTCACCTACATCAAGGGCTTTGCGGCTGCAGAGGAGATCAGCTCGCTGATCGCCGAGGCGCGCGCTATCGCCCCGAATGACGCTTCCATCTGCGCCCGGTTCGCAACGTTGACCGCGATTGAAGCGGTGCATTGCAGCGTTCCGGCAGCACGTCTTGAGCAGGCCGCGAGCGCTGCACGTCTAGCGGCGCAACGACGGCCCGACTTGGCTGCCGCGCATGCCGCGCAAGGATTCATCGCCGCGAAACTCCACCGGGTAGACCAGGCGCGCGCGCATTTCGCGGCTGCCTTTTCGCTCGATCCACGGGATTCGGAAACGCATTACCTGGGCGCTTGTGCATTCTTCGGATTGGGTGAGGTGCGGATTGCCGCGGCCCTGGGAGAGCGCGCCGCAACGCTGGCGCCGGATGACTATCGCCCGGCCTTCATCGCCGCGCGTTGCGCCGCGCGTCTTGGCGACATGGAGCGCGCGCGGGCCGCTGGGGTCAATGCGCTGAGACGCGTCGAAGACCGGCTGGTGGAGACGCCGGACGCACCGCGCTGGCATGCCGCCCGGTCTGCACTGCGGACGATGCTGGGCATGGAGGGCGAACTGCACCTATGGCAGCAGCGCGGCGCCAAGTATTTCTATGACGTCATCGCACCGGCGGAGGCCGGCGAAGTGGACCTCGCGGTCGACGCGCTTGAGGCGCTTGTCGAAGGCGGCTGGCGGCATTTCGGATGGATCTGCGCCGATCCGGTTGTCGAGCGTATCGGGAGTGACTGGCGGTTCAGGCGGCTCTTGTCGAGCCTTGAGGCCGCGTAGCGACTACCGGCCAAGCGACGATGTCCGGAAATGGATGGCTCCCCGGGCCGGATTCGAACCAGCGACCTAGTGGTTAACAGCCACCCGCTCTACCGCTGAGCTACCGAGGACCATGTACAAACGGGCCGGCCCTGAAAGGCCCCGCCCGACGGCAAGCGCGGCTTATAGCAAATCGATCTTCGTGCGCCAACCGCGAATGACTATCTTCGATCACCCGTATGGCAGTTCTGTGACCTCACAGACAGCGGCGGTGGCGGTCGAGGCAGGTGGCCAGCACCTCGTCCGGATCGCGCTTCCACCAGGTCTCGGCGGAGAAGATTTCCACCTCTCTGAGGCCGTCATAGCCGGCGGCCGTCATCCAGCGGTGGATGCCGGCGAGATCGATGATGCCGTCGCCCATCATGCCGCGGTCGACCAACAGATCGCGCGTCGGCACCAGCCAGTCGCAGATATGGAAGGCCAGCAGACGCTCGCGCCCAGCCTCCGCGATCCGCGCCTCCAGGTCCGGATCCCACCAGACATGGTAGACGTCGACGGCAAGGCCCAATGCGCCGGTACGCCCTGGGTCCAGCTCCTCACAAAGCTCCAGTGCCTGGGCCATGGTGTTTATGCAGGCGCGCTCAGCCGCATACATGGGATGCAAGGGCTCGATCGCCAGCGGCATGCCGGCGGCGCGGGCATGTGCGAGGACGGCGCCGATGCCGTCGCGCACCATCGTGCGGGCGCCCGCGATATCGCGTGATCCCGGCGGCAGGCCGCCAACCACCAGCACCAGGCACTCCGCGCCGAGCGTACGCGCGTCGTCGATAGCCCGCAGGTTGTCGTCGATAGCCCGCTGGCGGCCTGCGGCGTCGTCCGCTGGGAACATGCCGCCGCGGCAAAGGCCTGTGACCGTCAGGCCGCAGTCGCGGATCATGGCGGCCGCCTTGTCGACGCCGCAGATTGCCAGCTGGTCGCGCCAGGGCGCGATGCCGCCGATGCCGTGGCGTTGGCAGCCGTCGATGATCTGCTCCAGCGTCCACTGCTCGCGCACCGTCGCCGTATTAAGCGACAGCAGTCGGTCTTCGGGGTGCGCCGTGGCGACTTCCGTCATGCCGGGTCAGCCGGCCAGCTCGGGCACGCCGACCCAGCGGCGCTGGCACCAGCTCTCCAGGCCCAGCTCGGCCAGTTGTACGCCTTTTGCCCCCTCCAAAAGCGACCAGCGGAAGGGCGTGTCTTCCACGACATGGCGCAGGAACAGCTCCCATTCCGCCTTGAACGCATTCTCGAAGGGCTGGTTGTCCGGCACTTCCATCCAATCGGCGTAATAGTCGATGGGCTGTTCCAGATCCGGGTTCCAGACCGGTTTCGGTGTGGTCTGCCGCGGCTGGACAACGCAGCGGCGCAGGCCTGCCACGGCCGAGCCCAGCGTGCCATCCACCTGGAACGTCACCAGGTCGTCGCGCCGCACGCGCGTGCACCAGCTGCTGTTGATATGGGCGATAATGCCGCCCTCGATCTCGAAGGTCGCGTAAGCCGCATCGTCGGTGTCGGCGTCGTAGGCGCGGCCGGCTTCGTCCCAGCGCTGGGGTATGTGCGTGGCGCCAAGGCAGCTGACCGCGCGCACGGACCCGAACAGATTGTCCAGCACGTAGCGCCAGTGGCACAACATGTCGACGATGATGCCGCCGCCATCGGCCTTGCGGTAGTTCCAGGACGGGCGCTGGGCCGGCTGCCAGTCGCCTTCGAACACCCAGTACCCGAAATCGCCCTTCACCGAGACGATGCGGCCGAAGAAACCGCTGTCGATCAGGCGCTTGAGCTTCAGGAAGCCGGGCAGCCACAGCTTGTCCTGCACCACGCCGTGCTTGATGCCGGCCGCCTTCGCGGCGCGGTAGACGTCCAGCGCCTCTTCGGTGGAGATTGCCGTCGGCTTCTCGCAATAGACATGCTTGCCGGCCGCGATCGCGCGCTTGACGTTCTCCGCGCGCAGATTGGTGCTGGCGGAATCGAAATAGATCGCGTTGGCCGGGTCGCGCAGTTCCGCTTCCAGATCGGTCGACCAGCGTTCCAGCCCGTGCTCCGTCGCGAGCGCCTGCAGCTTGGCTGCGTTGCGGCCGACCAGTACCGGCTCGGGCATCAGCCGGCGGCCGTCGGCCAGCGCCAAGCCGCCCTCCGCCCGGATCGCCATGATCGACCGGCCGAGATGCTGGTTCACGCCCATGCGGCCGGTGACGCCGTTCATGATGATGCCGATGCGCTCGGGTGCCATGGAGGTTCTCTTTGTTGGTCAAGACGGGGTGGGAATGTCCGCCGGCTGCGGCATGGGCGCCATGGCGGCGAAGTCGGGCAGGGCGCCCGACGCATAGCCGGGCTGGTCCAGCGAGCGCAGGCTGATCCGCCCGCCGTCGATGATCAGCCTCACGCCGTGCGGCGTCTCGCGGTAGAGGTCGCGATGGGCGCGCACGAACGCGCCCTGTTCCGCCACGGGCGCACCGGCCATACCGGCGACATAGTGGTGGCCGTTGCGCTCCACATGCTCCAGCCCCAAGAGGCCGACCAGCGCCAGGTCCTGCTGGACGGAAATGCCGGCCTGGGTCGTCAGGTCCTCTGCCGACAGGAAATAGGGTCCGGTGCCTTCGGGTGTCTGCCAGTGGGCGACGCGCGCGGCGTTGAGGATCGAGCGGTAGAGGCCCTTGCAGGTCTTGCTGGAGATGCCGCGGTAGCCCAGCGCCGCGGCGCGCGGGAACACGTCCAGCCCGTCGTCGGACTCGTCGATCAACAGCGGCCGGAACGCCGCAAGATCGGAAACGTCGTGGTCCAGCGCCGCAGCACGGCCGATCGGCTGTTCGATGAAGGCGATGGCGTCCACCAGCCGCGCCAGCCGACTGTCGCTGCGTATGGCGTCAAGGAATCCGGCGAAGGCATCGGCGTGGGCGTATTGCTCGTTGCCGTCCAGCGTAACCTGGTAGGGCCGGGTGGTGCGATCGAGGATGCTGGCGATAGCCGCCAGGCGGTCCCGGTCGGTGGCCGTGTCGCCTGAGACCTTGAGCTTGAACCAGTTGTGGCCGTAGGCGGCGATCGCCTCCTCAAGGCTTTCCGGCAGGCCGTCGCCGATCCGCCCCCGGCCGTCGGCATCGGCCCGGGTCAGGGCGTCGACAAGGCCGACGGTGTGGCGCGCGGCAATGCTGTCTGCCGGCTGCAGGCCGGCGAGGAAGGCGGGAAGGTCGACAGCCTTCAGGTCCTGCGGCACGCCGGTGCCGTCCATGCCCATCAGGTTGCCGCGGATCGCGGCGGCGAAGCCGGCGCCCGCGGCGCGGCAGAGCGCATCCAAGAGCGCCCGGTCGATTAGCGCCGGGCCATAGCCGGCGACCAGGCGGTTCAGCCCCACCCCGGTGCAGGCGCGCATGTGGGGCGGGTAGACGCCGACATGGTGCTGCCAGGCGGTGCGCCGGTCCGTCTCCTGCAGATAGAGACTGCGGGCGGTCAGGATGGCGGCGCGCAGCTGGTCGAAATTCTGCTCGTTCGACAGGTCCGGCGACTTGTCGAACCATTTCGGCACCATCAGCTCTGCTGCGACGCCGATGGCGCGGTCGCCGGCCTCCGTCTCGATCTCCGCCCGCAGGAAAGCCTGCGGCGCCTCATGCAGCGTGACCACACCGAACCGGAACGGCAGGCGCAGGCGCGTCGGGCGCTCGAACGCGTCGATCGCGCGGATGGCGAAACGCGGTGCTGCTAGGCCCATGTGAGCGCTTCCAGCAGGCCGCGGACATAGCCGGCGGCACGGGCGGCGGAGCCCGGCCCGTCGGGCCGGTAGTCGAACGGCTCCACCGACACGGTGCGGTCATAGCCGTGGGCGATCAGCCGCTGGAAGATGGGCGCGAACGCCTCGTCCCCCTGGCCCGGGCCCTGGCGGTTCTTGGCATTGACCTGGATATGGGCGATGCGCCCGGTAGGCATCCAGCGGTCCATCAGCTCCGGCACCGGGAGTTCCTCGCTGCGCCCGGCCGACGAGGTATCGATCATGGTGGCCAGCCCCGGCTCGCCGAGCGTGTCCAGGATCTCTACGGCTTCAGCGACGGTGTTGACGAAGTTCGTCTGGTCCCGCGACAGCGGCTCGATGCAATAGAGCAGCCCAAGCTCCCGTGCCCGCGCTCCGGCGGCCGCGAAATGCTGAAGCGCCGTCTCCCGCCCCGCCGCTGCGGCCGCCGGATCCTCCGGCAGGCGCCGCTGCATGGGCGAACCATGCACCAGGATATCGCCGCCCAACTCCGCACACAGGTCGATGAGCCGCAGCATGACGCCGCGCGTAAGGTCGACTGTCTCGCGGTCCGAGCCAGTGATGCAAAGCCCGCCGGGTGCCAGCATCAGGAAGTGCAGCCCCGTCACCACCAGCCCCGAGTCTTCGACCGTCCTGCGCAGGGCGGCGGCATCTTGGACCGTCAGCTTGCGTGGGTCGTCGGTGACGGTGATCGGCGCGATCTCCAGCCCCTCATACCCGAGGCCGGCAGCGAACCGGCACTGCTGATCAAAGGGCAGCGCCCGCAGCACCTCATTGCACAGGGACAGCCGCATGGAGAGAATCTCTAATAAGTAACCGCACAGTTAAAATTGCGGCAAGATGGCCGAGGCGTCAAGGGAGTCGGTTTCGCTGAGCCACCGAGCGTCTGTATTCGACTCACTTGCCGACGGAAATTCCGCACGAAGCTATCTCAGGCTTCATCTGCTATTCGGCCGCCTTGCGGCGCGCCAGAGCCGGATCAGTTCTCACAAACGTGATGGGTTATGCCTTATGGCAATAATCGGAGTGTAGGCGACCTATAGGCGTTCTACAGCTTGTGATCCGTCGCGGACCGTTCGCCTGGCGAATGAAGTGATCGCGGTCAGCGCGGCCGGACATGCGCCTCAGAAGGCAATGACGTCCATGAACCAAAGTCCATCACGCATCGCCATACGAAGGCCCGCCAGTCGTTGGAACGAGATGCAAGTCGTACTGCTCGACCGTTAGGCGCTGGGCGGCCGATATGACTGGATTGATTTCGACATTCCGCCGCTCCGGATCGCGCAGATAGGTCTGCTGCTCGCTCTCCATCATCTCGATGTCCTGAACGAGGAACGGCTTGACCAGGAAGCGCCAGAGGATGCGAGACAAGGGCTTCCGGATGCGCCGCACGAGCCATTGCGGCAGCCGGATCTGCAAGCAGAGGAAGCCGTAGGACTGGGTCTCGGTTGGGCCGACCGGCTGGCGCATGAAATAGTAGTTGGACTTCCCCGGCATGGTGTTCCGGCAGTGGGGGTAGTGGTATCCCACGACGATCTTCCGCCTGGTCTCTTTACCGGTGTCGCCGGCCAGCCCGAACAGTCGGGCGAGCCAGCCGTTGCGGAAGGTCACGTCGTACTCGGCCTTGATGGTCCGGCCGTCGCGTTCGAGACCGACCAGAACCGGGTCGTACCAGCCTGGCAGATCACGATGGAGATACCCGTGGAAGACATCCAGGGGGTTCTCGTTGACGACGCAGAAATGCGCCGGGAAGCGCGCGGGAACCTCTACGATCAGCCAGTTCGGGTCGCCGTACTCCGCGATCTCCGGCACTGGCGATGCCTCGGCCAGGTCGGGGTCACCCGGGAAGACCCAGATGAGATTGTACCGCTCGTGCACGGGATAGCTGCGAACGCGAGCGCTCGGCAGCTTTTTCTGCTCAGGGTAATACGGAATCGAAACGCAGCGGCCTTGGCCGTCATAGCGCCAGCCGTGATAGGGGCAGACGACGCAGCCGTCGACGACCTCGCCCTTGTGCAGGGCAACCCCCTTGTGCAGGCAGGCATCCTCCAGGGCGTGTGCCGTACCGTCGGCATCGCGATAGAGGGCGATGTGCTGTTGCCACAGGGTTGTCCGCTCGATCCGCCTGGGCTTCAGGCGGTCGGCCCAGGCAACGGGATACCAGTGATTGGGATTGATGCCGACGCTTCGAGAGCGGTTGAACAGCTTCTGCGTCTTCAGGGCGTGATCGAGCTTCATGAGGCTGCCTGAGGGGCCAATAGGTTATCCGTGGTAACGGAACAATGATCTTGCGCGACGGTCACACGGCGCAATGCGACGATGGCCGGATTGATCTCCACGCGGACCGCGCCGGGATCGTCGGCAAACGTCGCCTGCTCGCTCTCCATCATCCCTTTGTCCTGATCGAGAAAGCGTTTGAGCAGGAGCCGCCACAAGAGCACTGAGAGCGGCCTTCTGAGGGGACGCCACAGCCATCCGGGCAGGCCCGGCTTCAGGAACATCAGCGAGAACGAGCGGGTTTCAGCCGGGCCAACCGGAAGTCGCATGAGGTAGAGCGCCGAGATGCGCTCCATGTGGTTCCGGTAGTGGGGATAGGTGTAGTCGATCGAAACCGTCCGCTGGCAGGTTTCGGTAGACGATTTGGCCAGACCGAGCAGTTTGGCCAGGCGGCTCCTGTAAGTGACCTGGTATTCCGCGACGACACGTCCTTCCTCACGATCGAGCTTCGTCAGGATCGGATCGAACCAGCCCTGCAGATCCTTGTGCAAATGGCCGTGGAAAACATCCATCGTGTTCTCGTTGCAAATGGAGAAGTGGGCCCTGAAGTGCCCCGGGATCCTGATCATCAGCCAATTCGGGTCGCCGTATTCCGGCACTGCCGGCAGGTCGGCCCCGTCCGCCAGTGCCGGATCGCCGGGAAAGAGCCACACGATGCCGTGGCCTTCCCTGACCGGGAACGCGCGAACGCGTGCGCTTGGGCATTTGCGCCCCTCCGGCAGGTAGGGGATCCGAACGCAGCGTCCGAGCCCGTCGAACTCCCAGCCGTGGTACGCACAGACGATGCGGTCGCCCGCGACGGTCCCCTTGTGCAGCGCGACACCCTTGTGCAGGCATGCATCCTCCAGCGCGTGGAGCGATCCGTCCGACGCGCGGAACACCGCGATAGTCTGGTTCCAGACCGTGACGGGAACGGGCTTCGCCGGGCGGAACGCCTCGGACCATCCGACGGGGTACCAATGGTTCGGATTGATCCCGGCGTGCCGGATGGCGTTTCGGGTTTCCGAGACGGCAAGCTTCGGATTTGAGTCCATGTCGAAGCTCCCTGACGCCGCGCCTCTGGCTCTTGCCGTGTGGGCGGACCTTGTCAGGTTAAGGTCTGGCACCAGAGCGCGTGAAGTGGCTTTCGACAGGTGGAGCTCCTGGCGACCTTCGACCGTCTGGCGGCCTTGGCCCCCGAAGGCCGCCAGGCCACGGTGCTGGCGATAGGGTCCGGCACAGATTCGTTGCGCTTTTCGCCGGACCGATCGTCCTCGGCTGCGTCTGGGTATGGTTCGGGTTGACCGAGGTCTTCCTCTGCGGCGGCGCCTTGATCGTCTTGGACAGGATGGTCCCGACCCTGCGACGCGGCGATAGGCGGCCAAGGGCTCAAGTGGCGGTCGTTGTGGGGATCAGGCTGCGCACCGTTTCTTCCGGCGCCAGCGGGGTCCACCTAAGGTCACGGCGCGCCTTGGTCGCATCCACCCTGACGCATCGGTCGTAGAGGTAGTGGACACGTTCGCGGCTGAGTGGCGGGTTCCAGGAAAAGACCTTGCCTATGGGCGTCAGGCAGAAGCCGATCGCCCGCACCAGAGCCTCCGGCATCTCTTTCGGCGGCGGAATACCGGCGGTCGCACCCAGCAGCGCGAACATCTCGCGGGTCGTCATCTCGCCCGATGACGCGATGTAGCGCTCGCCGGGTGCACCCATCTCCGCGGCGAGGACCAGAGCCCCGGCCACGTCTTCGACATGGACGATGCCGGTGACACGCGCCCCTCCGGCCCACAGCTTTAGGCGTCCGCTGAGGAAGCGCCGAACCACCGGACCGAAATGGGGATCGCTGGGCCCCAGAATCCCGGAGGGCAGCACGCTGACGACCCCAAGCCCCCGCTCACCGTACGCATCGACCAATTCCTGCGCCTGATGCTTGGTGCGGTCATAGGCGGACGAGTAGCCCCGCTGAACCCGCCGGAAGGTCTCGTCGACGATCTCGCCGCTCGTGTCGCCGAGAACCCCGATGGTGCTGCAGTGGACGAACCGGCTCACGCCCGCTGCGACAGCCGCATCAAGTATGGCGCGTGTCCCCTCGACATTGACCCGGTCCATCTCCGCCGCATCGACGATGCCCAGTTCCACATAGGCCGCGGTGTGGATAACCGTCTCGACCCCTTCGCACGCCTGGCCCAGCACATGACGGTCCGTTATGTCCCCTTTGACCAAGGGAAAGTCGAGGCCATTGAGCCGCCGGAGGTCGCTCGTCGGACGCACGAGACCCCTCACCGCGTGGCCGCGTCGGAGCAGCGCGCGCACCACGTGCGATCCGCTAAAGCCGTTGGCTCCAGTGACGAGCGTTGTCATGCCGGCAGGCTGCTGTAGGGGTGTCAGTGTAGCATGCCAATGGATACCCTACTCCGGCACGTAGCGCGGATAGGTCGACTTGCTCTGGCGGGCGAAGTCCAGATCGATTTCGACAGTCGCAAACGGGGTTCCGGCGTCCGTCGTTGCCAGCACAGTCCCCTCGGGGTCGGTCACCCAGCCGAGCCCGCCCAGGTCGGGCCCATCGCCGGGCTGTGCCCAGAGGTTTGAGGACAGGCAATAGGCGCCGGAGCAGACCGCCGCCGCGCGTCCCCCGGCCAGCCACTTGTCCACTGATCCATGCGGTGTCGCGCGCGGCACGCACAACAGGTCCACCCGCGATGCCGCGTAGTGGCGGGCCCATTCGAAGAACCACATCTCCGTACAGATCAAAACGCCCAGGCGCAACCCCAGGGCCCGTCCGACGTCGAAGCGCTTTTCGCCGCGGTCGTACCAGGTGTGCTCCCAATAGCCCGGCTCGTCCGGCAGATAGTATTTTTCCCGGAGAGCGGCAGCCGCCCCCGTCTCTTCGGACCAGACATAGGCCTGGTTGCGGCGGCTTCCCTGCGCATTGACGATGGGCCGCGTGCCGACAGCGCCCCGGGCGCCCAGATTGGCCAGATCGGCGATCCGCCGGTCGTGGTGGGCCACCGCAAGGTTCCACCGCGCCACATCCGGCACATCATCCGCAGCGAGCCAGTCCGAGAACCCCATTTCCGGCAAGAGCAGGAAATCGCTCGCCCGATCCCGCACATGCCGCGTCAGGTCGGCCAGGAATTGGTCCAGTTGCCGCGCCCGCGGGTCCAGCTGGCAGACGGTGACTTTCATCGTACTCCCTTTGAGCCGTGGTAGGGCTTCAGGCGCCATCTCAGCACCTCTTGTTCTACACGGGCTTGGATCTCTGCAAGCGCGCGCGATGCATTTATCCGTTGCGGCGGACGGCCAGGCGAATCGACTGCGACGTCATCGACCTGAATGAGGGGTCGTGAACTCATACCCAGAGTTCGCGGTTCAACATGAGATCCGTCTTCTTCAGCCGAGACCCTGACGAAGAAGAGCGATGGCAAAGCGATGCGTGTCCGTGCAAGATCCTTTAGGGGGACGGGTCGTCCCTGACGCCGGGCGGTGTGCGACTGGCTCGCGTCTTAAGGCCCGACGCGCACGCTTGGCCGCCTCGGTGGGCAGAGTAGGCTGGTCGTGACAGAGGTGGGGACCCGCCCCGTTGCAAAGGACGCGCAAGGACTGGGCGCGGAGGGTGATCGACGCAATGCACTGATTGATCTGATAGGGTCCAAGGATATGCAGGTCATCGCCGACTACATGGCCAGTGTCCATGCCGCCAATCTCTATCCGGATCACTACGTCTGCCACGCCAAGCGCGGAAACAGCGTTTCGGTGGAGTGCGAAACCACGGGCAGACAAATCGCCGCCACCAATTTCGGCAGCAACGACATCCTGGGTCTGGCTGCAAACGAGCGGGTCCGGCGGGCCGCGATCGACGCCATCGAGACTTTCGGTACCACCAACAGCTCCTGCGCGACCTTGTGTGGCCGCATAGAACTGCACCGGCAGCTTGAGCGCGAGATCTCCGACCTCAAGGGTCTCCCCCACACCTATCTCTTCATGAATGCCTGGATGGCACTGCAGGCCGTGTTCGACGGGTTCTGCCATCTGGCCGCACCGGTCCCGAATTTCCGCAATCGGCGGGAAACGCTGATCCTGACCGACATTCTCAACCACGGCTGCATCACCTCGGCCGTGGTCAACGCCGACAACCGGTCCGGCAAGATCCTGACCCACAGTCCGGATGTGAGGGTGAAGGCGTACGGCCATGTCGACATGGACGACCTGGACCGCAAGCTCGCCCGGTTCGCGCGCGCTGGCGACCGGATCGTCGTCGTGACCGACGCCGTGTTCTCCATGGACGGCGATATCGCCCCGCTGCCGGACATGCTCGACGTGCTGGAGCGGTATCCGGGCAGTGTGCTGATCCTTGACGAGGCGCATTCAAGCGGCGCGATCGGCGCGACCGGACGAGGTATCTGCGAGCATTTCGGGCTGTCGCCCCGCGACATCGCCGAGCGCGGAATTGAGCCGGTGATCATGACGACGTTCTCGAAATTCGCGGCCTCCGCGGGCGCGGCGATCAGCAGCTATTCCAGAGAATTCATCGAGCTTCTGGACGTCTGTCCGACGTCGATCGGCACGATCTCCCTGCCGCCGCCGTCGACGGCGGCGGCAATTGAAGCGATCCGCCAGCTGCGACGACATCCCGAATTGCCCGGCACGCTGAGGCGGAACACAGTGACGCTGCGACGCCTGCTCGCCGAGCGCGGTTTTCAGGCCCTTGGTGAAACCAATGTCGTTCCCATCCGGCTGCCGCCGGGAACCACTCCCAAAGAGCTCGGACGGTTCCTGTTGGAACGCATGGGCGTGTGGGTCTCGCCAGTGTGGTTCATCGCCAAACCGCGCATACGCATCGTGGTCAACGCGCTTCATACCAATGAGGAGCTGGGATCGCTGGTGGAGGCCATGGTGGCCGCGCGGGAGGTCTTCGCTCCCGCCGCCGTTTCCGCGTGAGCCCCAAGCCCGCAGCCGCGACGACTGTCGCGGCGGTCGCGTCGGCAGAGGATCTGGAGGCCTTCCTGGATCTGCCTTACGCGATCTATCGGAGCGATCCCAACTGGGTTCCGCCGCTGCGGAAATCGGTCGCCCGCCAACTGTCGTCGCAGCATCCATTCAGGGCGTACGGGGACCTCTGCCCCTTCCTTGCGCGGCGCGGCGGCGCGGTCGTCGGCCGGATCGTCGCCGCCGTGAACCGACGCCTGATCGAGAAGGAAGGCCGTGCGCTCGGTCTCTTCGGATACTTCGAGTGCATCGAGGATCCGGACGTTGCCCGGGCGCTGCTGGAGACGGCTAGCGGCTGGCTGCGCGAACGGGGCTGCGTCGCGGCACGCGGGCCGATCAATCTTTCCACCCACATCGGCTGTCTGTTCCTGGTCGACGGGTTCGATACCCCGCCTCACGTGATGATGCCGTACAACCCGCACTACTACCCCGGACTGGTCGAGGCAGCGGGCTGGCAGACGGCGAAGAACGCCTATGCCTACGACTTCCCAATGACGCTCGACCGCGCAAAGGCGTTCGAAAGGAGCTATCGGCTGGCCCTTTCGGCGGGCTTCCGGTTTCGACCGCTGCATCTCCGCGGCAAGGGGTTCGAGGAGGATTGCCGCAATATCTATCGCGTGTTCACGCAGGCCTTTGCAGACAACTGGAGCGCCACGCCGCGTAGCGAGGACGAGTTCCTGCAGGAAGCCCGCGATCTCCGCCACATCGCCGACCCGGGCCTGTTTCCGGTGGCAGAATACGAAGGGCGGATGGTCGGGTTCTGGATGGGACTTCCGGACATCAACATCGCCTTGCGCCACGTGGCCGGGCGATTGAACGCACCGGGGCTGCTCAAGCTGCTTTGGCACCGGCGCAAGATCGATCGGGCCCGCGTGCTCGCCGTGGCAGTGCTGCCGGAATACCAGCGCGCGCGCTTCGCCCTTGGGCCGGCGCTGGTCTATCTCGGCATGCAGGGCGGCCTCAACAAGCCGCGGCCGTATCGGCGCGCGGAACTTTCATGGGTATGGGAAGATAACCAGTCGTCCCGACGGCTCATCGAAGCAACGGGTGCCGTTCGATACAAGACGTACCGTGTCTACGAAAAGACGCTCGTCGCCGGGTCGCGTTGATCGTTCTGTGCATCCCTTTTTCGCAAGGTTTGCCGGTGGAGCCGATCTCGCGCCTGTCATGAAGAGTCTATTCGACGCCCTGTGCATCTGGTCTGCGGAGAACGCCATGCGGGCCGCTTGAAGCATCCTCTGTTGCCTCGGTCGCGGTGCGATCGCGGCAGCAATTGGCGCTCGCCCGAAGGTGAGGACCTAAACTCATTCGGCAGGATCTGATGGGCAACCGGACGCCCCATGGATCATGCATCCGGTCATACTCCGCAGACAGCTCCAAACCCTGAGATACCCAAGCACCACGTCCACCGCTTGCTGTTCGCGCGTGGCCATTACGGTCTCGCTGGCGAGATCGGTGGCGAAGATGGTCGACAGGGCGTGGATGTTGGAGAGGGAGAAATAGGTCAGGCCGGCGATGGAAATGTAGGGCTGGATGGGGTCGACGCCGCGACGGAGCTGGCCCTCGTCCGCGCCATGGTCCGGCAGCTTGGCGATCCGGGCGATCAGCGGGGAATTCAGGGTCGGGATCATCGAGCGCCCCCGTCCTCCCCTCATCCGCCGGCTCGGTCCCGGCTGGCCCAGGCGAGCCACATCGCCGCGGTCCAACTGAAGGAGTCGCCCCCGCAACCCTCGCCGGTCAGTGGATCGAAGTACTCGAAGAAGCCGTGGCGCTCGATCAGGGTGCGGGTCGCGGTCTGGATCCGGGAGGCCAGATCCGGCCGGCCGGATCGTGCGAGGCCGTCAGCGATCATGAAGTTCGCAAACGCCCAAGTCGGCCCCCGCCAATAGCGCCGGCTCTCGAAACGCCGGTCGTCGATTGCGACACTCGCGACGGGATACGGCGTAGGCGCGATCCAGGCTTCGAGCCGCTCGATTGTGGCGGCATCGCCGAGGCCTGCCCAAAGACTGAGGAAACCGGCGCTCGTTGGTGTCGGCGCCAGCTCGCCGGTCACCAGGTCCAGCGCATGGGGGTGCCCCGTCGCCGGATGAAGCAGTCGCGGGAGCGCGGCCTCGGCCCGGGTGATCCAGATCTGGATCTGCCGGGTCGGCTCGCCAAACTGCTCGGCCAGCCAAGCAAGGTCGCGATCGGCCCTGAGCAGGAGGAAGTTCGTACAGGGATCCGCCACGCGCCACGGCGACAGCGCTTCGATCTCGTGCGCGTAGCCATGACGGCGGAACAGCTCGACGAGGGTCATGTAGCGATCGTAGTCGGACTTGTGCGGCCGCTGCGAAGCGTCGACGTGGCCGGTATCGCGCCGCTCGTAGGGTTCGAGATCGGGCGCGACTTCCATCCGGGCCATCGCTTCGTCCCAGGCCGGGCTGTTGTCCATCCCGGTCTCCCAGGGATGGATCGTGGTGACGAGGCCGGACCCGGACGGATCACGCGCTTCGTGGAACCATCGGTGCGACGCCAGCAGCTTCGGCAATAGCGCCCGCGCCCGATGCTCGGCGGCGGACCGGTCGCGTGCCTGCTCCAGAAGCAATCGGACGCAGCTGGCGGCGACCGGCGGCTGCGTAATGCCGGTGGAGTGCGGCGTCCTCCCGGTTGCCCAGATTTCCGGCCCCGGGAAGTAACCCGGATCATCCTGATGAAAGATAATGCTTGGCACCATCCCATCCGCCCATTGGCTGGAGAGAAGCGTCTCGATCTCCTGCCAGGCGCGATCCTCGTCGAAGGCGGCGAAGCCCAGGGCGACGAAGCAGCTGTCCCAGTTCCATTGGAACGGATAGAGGCCGCTGGTCGGCACGGTAAATCCGCCCCTGTCGTTCTCGCCGAGAATGACCCGGGCGCGCGCATCGAGATCGGGCATCCTGGGACTCCTTGCTATTGAATTTCACGGCCTCAGCCCTGATGACCCACCGGTGGGGGACCTCATGACAGGCCCCGCGTCACCGTCGGTCTTGCCTGCTGGGCCCTTCTTGTCGTCGTCGCACGCCTCAGGCCACGGCCAGGGTCGAGTCAGGATCGAACCAGCGCACGCGATCGACCTGCGGGGCGAGCGTGATCGTGTCGCCGGCGGACACCGTCAAATCGCTGTCGAGAACGGCGCGCAGCATCGTGCCGTCGACTTCGCAGGTGATGAGCAGATGCGCACCGAGGGGTTCGACCACCTTGACCACCGCGCTCAGTCCGTGGTCGGCAATCCGCATATCTTCCGGACGGATCGCGAACTGCAGCGCCTTGCCCTTGTCCGGACCATCGAACTGCTGGCCGGCGACCGTCCACTTGGCGTTGCCCGCGGGCGTGGCAGGCAGGAAGTTCATCGGCGGGTTACCGATGAACCCTGCGACGAACTCTGCTGCCGGGTTGCGGTAGACCTCGATGGGCGAGGCCGCCTGCACGATCATGCCCTGGTGCATGACGCTGATCCGATCGGCAAGGCTCATCGCTTCGACCTGGTCGTGGGTCACATAGATCGCGGTGGTTTCGCTCTCGGCGAGCACCCCCTTGAGTTCCGCCCGCATCTCAAGCCGCAAAAGCGCGTCGAGGTTCGACAGGGGCTCGTCCATGAGGATCACGTCGGGCTCCATGGCGAGCGCGCGCGCCACGGCGACCCGCTGACGCTGGCCGCCCGACAGCTCGCCGGAATACCGCTTCAAGAGCTGCTCGATATGCATGAGCGAGGCCGTCCGTTCGACCCGGCGCTTGACCTCGGCATCCGGCAGCTTCTGCATGCGCAGGCCGAAGCCGATGTTCCCGAAGACCGTGAGGTGCGGGAAGACGGCGTAATTCTGGAACACCATCGCGATGCCCCGGTCCTTCGCCGGCAGGTGATCCACGCGCCGGCCACCGATCCAGACCTCACCGGTGGTCGCCGTCTCCAGACCGGCGACGATCCTCAAGAGCGTGGTCTTGCCGCAGCCCGAGGCGCCGAGCAGGACCATGAATTCCCGGTCCGCGATCGTGAGGTTGATGTCCTGGAGCGCCTGGTAGGCGCCGAATGTCTTGGCGACGTTCCTGATTTGAATCTCGGCCATAGTTCCGACTCCTTGATCGGGCGATCCGGTCAGCGGTTCGCGATGCCCCACATGGCGAAGAGGTACTTGCGCACGGCGAAGATGAAGATCAGCGCCGGCACGACGAGGATGAATCCGCCGGCGAATTTCAGGTGCAGCGGCGCCTCGCCGAGCGTCTGCAGCAGGAACGCGGTCAGCGTCCTGTTTTCGATTGTGAGCACCGCTGCCGCGAAGACCTCGTTCCAGGAGATCACGAACGCGAAGATCGCAGAGGCGGTGATGCCGGGCAGGATCAGCGGCAGGACCACCTTGGTGAAGGCCGTGACCCGTGTGCAGCCGAGCGTCCAGGCTGCCTCCTCCAGCTCCACCGGGATGCCGGAGAAGAGCGAGAAGGTGATGAGCACGGCGAAGGGGATCGCCAGCGTTGTGTGAACGAGGGCGAGTCCGAAGGCGGAGTCGTCGATGCCCGTGCGGATGAAGAGCACGGCGAGCGGAAGTGCCAGAAGCGGCAGTGGGAAGGCCCGGGTCAACAGGATCAAGAGCCGGAACAGCTCCTTGCCCCGGAAGTCGAACCGGGACAGCGCGTAGCCCGCGGGCGCACCGATCAAGATCGACATCACCATCGTCATCGCGGCCACGATCACGGAGTTCTTGAGCGCGGAGAGGATGCCCTCGAACCGCGCGAAGAACTCCAGGCTGCCGAGGTCGAACTCCGGCAGGAACGCTTTCGGGAAGCTGTTGACCGTGTCCGGAGAAGACAGCGTGTTGATCAGCAGGAAGTAGAGCGGGACGATCACCCAGGCGCAGAGCAGTACGATCGAACCAAGATAGACATAGCGCCCGGCCTTTCTCGTGACGCCAGTGGTCGCGACGGCTGCGTCGGTCATATCGTGGCTCCTTTCGGAACGCGCAGGACGCGCAGGATGACGAGGGTGAAGCCGATCGAGATGGCGAGCACGAAGAGCGCCAGCGCCGCGGCCGCCCCGCTGTTCAGCAGGTCGAACTGGTAGGCGTAGATTTCTCCCATCAGGACCGGGAACAGCGATCCGCCGAGGGCCGCCACCACCGCGAAGACCTCGAAGGCGAGAACGACGCGGAGAATGAGTGCGGTCTGCAGGGACGGCCGCAGCAGCGGCAGCGTCACCCAGAGGAAGCGCTTCCAGCGCGAGGCGCCGAAGACCTCCGCGGCCTCATGGTACTCCTTCGGGATGAGCCCGATGCCCGCAACAAGGATGACCAGCATGATCGCCGTTGCGCGCCAGATCTCGGCCAAGGCGATGGCAATGAAAACGATCAGCGGGCTCTGATAGGAAAGGAACGTCACCGGCCGGTCGACGAGGCCGAGCCCGCTCATCATCGAGTTGAGGAAGCCCGACTGCTCGAAGATGGCGAGCCAGATGATGCCGGCCGCGAGATCAGAGATGCCAAGGGGTATGGTCCAGACATAGAGGATCAGGCTGCGGCCGCGCTGCATCCTGTTGACCATGGTGGCCATCAGAAGCGCCAGGGCGAGCTGGACCGGCACCACCGCGGCTGCAAGCAACAGCGTGTTCTGCAGCGAGATCGGGAACTTCCAATGGTCCACCACGTCCCGGAAGTTTTCCAGCGAGAAGCCGTTGTCCGAGATGAAAGCCTGCTGGGAGACGAGCACGAAAGGGTAGAGAAAAAACGCAAACAGAAACAGCGTGACAGGCAGGATCAGGACATAGGGGATCAGTCGCGGGTTCATTGACCGCTCTCCTCTCGGCTGGAGCGCCGGGCGTACGGGGGCCGCAATCCAATGGCGAGAGTGGATCCGGGCCGCGCGTGCGCCCCGGATCACCGTTCAGTTGCCGGTCGTAGCCCGGAGACTATTCGACCGGGCAGGCGCCTTCGGAGGGCGCATCAGGCGCCCAGCAGGGGGCACCGGACTCCTCCATGATCTCGGCCAGCCGGTCGCGCTGATCGTCGAGCACGCGGCGAATGTCCTGACGCGCCAGGATGATCCTCTCGAACGTGTCGACGTAGATCCGGTTGAACTCGCCGCCGCGTTCGCCGAGACCGGATGGCAGGAGCCCGGGATTTGCATCCGGCGACGCGCTCATCTTCGCGATCGCCTCGCCCGCGGCCTGAACGGCCGGCGGCAGGTCGTCGGGCAGTTCCACCTCAACGACGGGGAAGAAACTCGTCGCGCGCAGGGTCGCGATCTGGGTCTCCGGAGCCAGCAGGTATTCCACGAGTGCCCGCGATTCCTCCATGTTCGGCGCCGTTGCGGGAATGGCGACGCCGGCGAGAACGGGCATGAAGCCGCGACCCGACGGGCCGGCGGGGGCGGGGAAGGCGACGAAATCGTCCGGTCGTTCGTTGAAGGCCTGCGCCAGCCTGGAGCTATGGTCGAACACGATCCATGCGTCGCCGGACAGAAGCTGCTCCTGCATGAAGGAGAAATTGGTCGAGGCGGGGTTCGTATGCTCCCACAGCTCGCGGAACTTCTCCCAGGCTGTGACCGCCTCATCCGACGCGAAGGTGCGGACGACGCCATTGGTGAACGACGGATAGAGATAGCCCTGGAAGAACCGGTGCCTCAGCCCGTCGGGGCCCGCAGGGAAACCGAACTTGGGATCGCCCGTTGCCTCGTGGACGTTGGCGGCCCATTCGATCAACTGGTCGTAGGTCAGAGCATCGATGTCAGCGCCTTCGGGAAGGTACGGCAGCGCCTCCCGGTTGGCGGCCATGATGTAGCTCGCCTGCATCCAGGGGATGTATTGCATCTGGCCGGTGCCGAGGCGGGCGAGGTCGTTGAACGTATCGCTGGCGGCAACCAGACCGAGATCATCCAGATCAACGAGAGTGTCCGGGTCCATCGCCGAGAAGGCCCCGTGCAGAGCGCCGAGCACACCGATTGTTCCCGAGCCCGCTTCGATTTCAGCCCGGAGGCGGGTCACCCACGGGCCATCTTCGTTGGGTTGGTAATCGACGGCGCCGTCAAACCCGCTTAGCACGACTTCCCGCATTGCCTGCGCTTCTTCAGCCGGGCGGGCCTGCGTTGACCAGAACAGGACGTCGGCCTGTGCGGCGGTTGCGAATCCGATAACGGCGACGCATGACGCCGCGCGGGCAAAGTACGAACCTCGTGGCATGATTTCCTCCCAAAATTGAAGTGCATCGCCGGGTTCTTTCCCGACATCCGACATTGGTCAGTCGGTTCTCCAGCCTCCGTTTCGGGCTTCCGACCCTCCCTTGGTGCGACCTGACCACTGACTGGTTTCCGGCGGTTCGCGCCGACCTGATCAATGGTGATATAACGTTATACCTTATGTCAACCAAAATTGCGCCTTCTTTCGGCAGTCTGAGTCGGAGAGTCCTCAATCTACTCAGTTCTCTCTTGATATTCCGCCATAAATCAATCCAAATGGAGGTTCATCGTTATATCGTTGTTGAGGGCAATCCAATGGCAGCCAAGCCGACGCTCAGCACCGTCGCGCGGGAAGCTGGCGTCTCGATTCCGACGGTGAGCCAGGTCATTCGCGGTACCGGCAGGATCTCCGACAAGACCCGCAAGAAGGTCATGCAGGCCGCCAAGAAGCTCAACTACGTGCCGGATTCGCGCGCCGCCTCGATGCGATCCGGTGAGAACCGTGAGATCGGCTTTGCGATCAACCAGTTATGGAACCCGTTCAATGCCGAGGTCTTCAGCGGCGTGGTCGACCAGCTTGAGAGAGAAGGCTACTTGGTCTCCGTTCTCGATACCCGGGACGACGCCGATCGTCAGTTCCGTCATCTTGAGGCCTTCATCAGCCATGGCCGCGGGGGGCTTCTGTGGGTGCCGGCGCTGTCGACCACGGACGAGACGTTCAAGCTTCTCAAAACGCATGGCATTCCGACCGTCGCGTTCCTGCGTCCAGCCGGGCGGGAGATCGACTATGTCGGTATCCGCAACGCGGAGGCGATTTCGATGGCGACCGGCCACCTCGCGGATCTGGGCCACAAACACATCGCCTATCTCGGTGGCACGGGGATGGCCTATGTCCGCGAGCAACGGATCGCCGGTTACCGTCAGACCATGGCGGAGCGGGGGCTTGGGCCGGTTGTCGTGTGGGATTCCCCGGACAACAAGCTGGCTGGACTTGATGCGATCATGAGCCTGCGCCTCGCCCATCCGGATACCACCGCGATCGTGTGCAATGGCGACATGGTGGCGCTCGGGGCCTGTCTTGGCCTCTTACGGTCAGGGCTGTGGCCGGGTCGCGAAATCTCGGTCATAGGCTTTGACGATGTCAGCGATGCCGCTGCCGCAATGCCGCCACTGACGACGATGGCCGTCTCGCCGCAGAGGCTCGGACGCAAGCTGGCGCAGGTTCTGCTGAACCGGATCCAGGTGCCGGACATGCCGGCGAGTGTGACCGAAATCTCTGCCGAACTGATCATTCGTGACACGACCGGTGTGGCCGAGGAGCACAGCCTCAGCGCTGACGATCAAGTATGTTGAGAACCTCATAGCAGGCTCCCATCGTGTGATAATCGGTCTTGCCTGCCGGGCTCTTCTTATCGTCGTACCTGTTGTTTTGCCGGTCCAGGATCCGGTACCACGCCCCGTACCGATGATCGATCATGTACTCCCAGCAATAGCGCCAGATCCGGTCGTACCAGTCCCAATACTGCTGCTCGCCAGTTTGGTCGGCGAGGAGGGCTGCAGCCGCAAGGGTTTCCGCCTGGACCCAGAAGTACTTGTCGCCGTCACAGATGCGGCGATCCGGCGCGAAGCCATAGCAGATGCCGCCGAACTCATCGTCCCAGGCTGAGGCCAGCGCGCGATCGAACAGGCGTCTCGCCGTCGGCAGCATCCAGTCTTCCTCTCGATGCCGCGCGAGAACCAGCAGAAGCTTGGCCCACTCTGTCTGATGGCCGGGCTGGAAGCCCCAAGGACGGAACAGATGCTTCGGGTCGTCCCTGTTGTAATCCCAATCCACCTGCCAGCTTGGATCGTAGTGTTCCCAGATCAGGCCGTCGCCCTGCGCCGCCAGATCTGAGGTCACTCGCCGGGCGAGCGTATGGGCACGATCCAGGAACTTCCGGTCACCCGTTTCCTCGAATGCTGCCAGCATCGCCTCACAGCTGTGCATGTTGGCGTTCTGACCCCGATACGGCGATGTCGTCTGCCAGTCGGGGCTGATCTCGTCCTTGTAGAGTTCGTCCTCCGCCGACCAGAAGTGGCGCTCCATCAGCTGCCAGCTCTCTTCCAGATCCGCCGCCGCGTCCGCGATCCCGGCGCCAAGCGCCTTGGCGAAGGCGAGCGTCACGAACGCCATGCCATAGCAATGGTTCGTTCCGTCCAGCGTCTGTTGGCCGTCGAGGAGCCAGGCGTAGCCGCCGGTCACCGGATTGCGGTGTGCGCTGCGGAGGAAAGCGAGGCCGTGGCGGGCCGCTTCAAGGTAGTCCGCGCGGCCGAAGAAGCGGGCAGCCATCGCGTAGTTGAAGACGAAGCGCGTGCTGCTTACGAGGTGCCGGGTCGTGGCGTCGTAGACGCTGCCATCGTCCAGGAAATGCTGGAAGAAGCCGCCATTGCCCCGGTCGATGCAGCGCGGGTGGTAGAAGCCCATGATGCTCTCGATGTGCCGAACCAGGAAGGTCCGGTCACGGAAGCCTGGATTGTCGCCAGTCATCGGCTTGCTTTCCTCTGCGACGCACGACCTGTCATGCCGCAGCGTCTGGACGCTGTGAATTCGGTCCGGGGACGTACAGCTCGAGGGTCTCCAGATGCCCTATGCATCGCCCCTCCGGTCATCCTGAGACGGCGGACCTAAACCCTGAGGTACCCCAGCACCACGTCCACAGCGTGCTGTTCGCGCGTAGCCATGGCGGGCTCGCTGGCGAGGTCGGTGGCGAAGATGGTCGACAGCGTGTGAATGTTGGAGAGGTAGAAATAGGTGAGGCCGGCGATGGAGATGTAGAGCTGGATGGGGTCGACGCCGCGGCGGAACTGGCCCTCGTCCGCGCCGCGTTCCAGCAGCTCGGCGATCTGGGCGATCAGCGGGGAATGCATCGTGGGAATCGTCGAAAGCTGCTTCAGGTATTCGCCCTTGTGCATGTTCTCGTCGTTCAACAGGCGCATGAACCACGGGTTGGCGACGAAATGGCGGAAGGTGAAGCGCACCAGGCGCTCCATCGCGTCGGTCGGCCCGAGATCGGCCAGGTGCAGCTCTTGCTCACCCGCACGGATCGCCTCATAGGCGCGGGCCAGCACCTCCAGATACAGCGCCTCTTTGTTGCCGAAGTAATGGTAGAGCAGGCGCTTGTTGCCGCCGGACAGCTCGGCAATGCGGTCCACGCGCGCGCCGTCCAGTCCGCGGTCGGAGAATTCCTGCCGGGCGGCGGCCAGAATGCGCTCCTGCATGCGTTCCGGATCGCGCTTGCGGCGGGCCTTTTCGTTGGTGTTCCCGTCACCGGGCGGCTGATCGACAGCCATGGGCCTTCTCCGCTAACCTCAAGGCCGCATGGCGCGGCCGAAGTTTTCACCTCTTGGTTACTTCTTTCTTGACAGGCTGAGCCAGCAGGTCACAAATGACAAGGAAAAACAACGTCCCAATCGATCCAG
>JANQQD010000402.1 GCA_028285185.1 Anaerolineae bacterium
TTGCTTCTGGCCACCGTCGTCGGCTCCGGCATCATGGGCGAGCGGCTGGCGGACGGTAATGTCGCGATCGCCCTCTTGGGCAACACGATCGCCACCGGCGCCATTCTGGTGGTGCTGATCCTTGTGTTCGGGCCGATCTCGGGCGCGCATTTCAACCCAGCCGTGACGCTGTCATTCCTGTTGCGGAAAGAAATCGCAGGCACGGCCGCCATCGCCTATGTCGCGGTTCAGGTTGCTGGCGGGCTGGCCGGCGTCTGGGCAGCGCATGTGATGTTTGCAGAGGCCGTGTTTCAGGCCAGCACCAACAGCCGGACCGGCGGCGACCAATGGTTCGCCGAAGCTGTGGCCACCTTCGGCTTGGTGGCGACGATCCTCGGTACGCTCAGATGGCGACCGGAAGCGGTGCCCTTCGCAGTCGGCCTGTACATCACTGCAGGTTACTGGTTCACGGCTTCGACCTCTTTCGCCAACCCGGCCGTGACAGTCGCGCGATCCTTCACCGACACGTTCAGTGGCATTGCGCCAGCCCATGCGCCGGCCTTCATCGCTGCCCAATGCGTCGGAGCGATCGTTGCAACCGCCGTTTTCGCATGGTTGCTGAAGCCGGCTTCCGGGCGACAGGCAGCCGCTGAGGTCGCCAAGGCCGACGCGCGCGCCGCCGAATAGGCACCCCGCACATCTCCCTGCGACCATCGCGACTTTCCTGGCCGCCGCCGTCGCTGCGGCTCGTCCCCGTCGCCGCAAAAAAGTGACCCCGGTGGCCGAAGCCACCGGGGTCCAGTTCACCCAGGCAGGGAGCTGTGCCCGAGGAAGGCACGGGCGGGAAAGTGCAAGAAACGGAGACCCCGTACAGTGATGACCATCACTATCGAGACAAATTTATCAAAATAAATCGGAAATCACCTGAGACTTATCTCTGCACACATAGAAAAAGGGTCCCGGCGGCAAGCCGTCGGGACCAAGTTTCCAGGCAGGGAGATGTGCACGAGGAAGGCACAATTCGGATTATTATTGAGATTGACGAGTTTTGCTGTGACGGCCGTCACTAGAGATGTCTTTTTTTCCATATTCCTCTCAGGCTGCCGGGGCCAAAGCATCGATGCACCAGCGCCTCGGCAAATGCCGGAATGGGCCTGGATGTTCTCCGATATGCGCTCGCCAAAAAACTGGCTTCATCGTTACCGTCGATCTGCGATTTGAGTGCGAATGCACAACCCCGTAAGTGCGCAGACAGTGACGATTGCCGAGCGCAACCATGCTCTGCAGGACACGCCCCTTGCGGTAAACGCGGTGACCGGGCGGCCGTCTTCCCGCGCGATCCATGGGGTGGTAGTCTCCCGCCACATGGCGCAGGACAATCACGTGCTCGATGCAAAGGACGCCGGGACCGCAAGCAATCGGCACGTTGCGGCCTCTGGCAATGCTGAGATCGACGTGAGCACGGACGCGGAACTGGCAGCTCTGGCCAAGGCCATTGCCAATCCAACGCGCATCAAGATCCTGCGCATCCTGCTATCCCGTGATTGGACGGTCTGCGGCGCGATCGTCGATGAGCTTCCCTTGGCGCAATCAACGGTGTCGCAACATCTCAAGGTTCTGAAGCAAGAGGGTTTCATCCGCGGAGATGTCGATGGCCCCAAGCCGGGCTATTGCGTCAATCCGGAGGCCATCCAACGGCTGAAGACACTCGTAGGCGGTCTTTGAGGTGTCGCGACGGCCGTACCCGGCGCTCTCGATTGAGGCGGCCATTTTCTGATACCCATGCCCCCTGGTGGCGATGAGATCTCAGCGATACTCCGATGCACAGGTCGGGCTGGCACCACCCATGCCGGCCGGCGTTGCCGATGGGCTTCTGAGCTCTTTCGGTGCTCGCAGGCGTGGCGCCCGCCGGCCTGCCGCGCCGCAGGACCCGTTGCCGTTCGCCGAAAAGCTCGGCCTCATGTGACGCCGCGATCGAGTTGAGCACGCAACTGGGGATCACGACGTCGATGCTCTACATCCCGACAAGCGGCGCACGCTTGCTGAGACTCAGGACAATCGCATCCATAGCGATGAGGGGGCCGCACCTTCAGTGACAGGATCCGCCTTGCAGCGAACCCTCCCCATTTCGTCTCCCGGATCGGCAGTCAGAGGCAAAAAAAGGGTCCCGGCGGCAAGCCGCCGGGACCAAGTCACCCAGGCAGGGAGATGTGCACGAGGAAGGCACGAGCGGGAGAATGCCCGCCTTAACCCCGCTTGGCTGTGACGGCCATCACTCCCCGGAAAAAACGCAGTCGTTGAGCTGAACGCAGCTGCCCCGGTAGTTGGGCCGTCCCGGGAACTGGGAATAGACGGGCCCGCGGACCTCGATCATCGTCTTGGCCGCACCGGTGACGGCGCCGAAGGGAATGGGGGACCCCATCAAGGTCGACTCAAGGGCACCGGAAGCGGCACCTGCGACGAATTCCGCGATCGTAGGGTCGCGGTACTCGATGCGCGTGCCGCAGGCGCCCAGGGCCAGCAGCACTATGGGAATCGATGCGCGGATCAGGGTCATCGGGCGGCTTTCGATCGGACGCCGGCAAGGGTCCCGCGTCCTACGGCAGCCACCAGCCTAGCTCGGGAGCCTGACCAAGGCGTTAACGCCGGCCGACAGCGGTTGCAGGGGGCGGCAGTCCCGGCGTATCAGGCGCCAATCCCCGTTCCCACTTGGCAAGGTCATACGCCCGTGTTCGACAACGAGACGATCTGGACCGCCATCGGCTTTCTCGGCCAAGCGCTCTTCGGTGCCCGGTTCCTGGTGCAGTGGGCCGTTTCGGAGCGTGAGCGGCGCAGCGTCATTCCCCTGGCCTTCTGGTTCCTGAGCATCGGCGGGGGGCTGGTCATGCTGACCTATGCCATCTGGCTTGAGGCATACCCCATCATCCTCGGCCAGGTCAGCGGCCTGGCCGTCTATCTGCGCAATCTCTATTTCGTCTATCGCGAGCGGCGGCAGGCCGCCGTGGCAGCGGATTGATCCTGCCGCGCCGCCCTGACTGCGCTATTCCGCCGCAGCCGCCGATAGTCTGGCGCTACCGACCAAGCCGCCCATCAGCCAGCGCACTTCGCCGGCGGCATCCTGCAGTGGCAGCAACACCCGCTCATAGTCCAGCGAGCGGCCAGTGCGGTTGACGAAGTGATGGCGGGTGCAGATCGGCCGCCGATGGTCTGCCGCCAGGGCATAATCGTGCACGATCTCGCGATACTCGTCGGCCAGATCGATGTCTTCCAAGGCGCTGCCCGTCAGATCCATGCCGAACAGATCGGCGACATCCGGGCCACAGAGCGAGAAGCGAAAGCGCGGAGCAGCGTCCGAGACGTCGATCAGGAAGGCGTGAGACAGCAGATCGCGGATATCCTCCGGCACGATTTCGTCGCGCCGCGGCATGGCCCGCTGGCCACGCTTACCCTCCCAATAGTCATACAGCCGCTGCAGGATGGGGTTCTTGATCGACGGCGCCGGCCGGGCTCGGGGCATGATTGCGTATCCTCCGTGACATCTATGGGATGTTGCCGCTTTTTCGCATGCGGCGATTTCTTAGAATTCTACAGCTTAACGGTTTCAAAGATCGACCCTAGAGTTCGCCTTTCGGCCGAAAAGGCCGATCGGGGAGGCCGAGCGATGCCGGGCTTCGATCAGCAGATCACGTTCCTCTATACCGACGACCTTCTGGCGGCCGACCGCTTTTACGGCTCTCTCTTGGGCCTACCGCTGGTGCTGGACCAGGGTGCCTGCCGCATCTATCGCGCCGCAGGCGACGCCTTTATCGGCGTCTGCAGCCATAAGGGCGCGCCCACAGGGACCGGTTCGGTCATCGTCACGCTGGTCACGCCGGAGGTGGATGCCTGGTACGAGCGGCTCCGGCGGCAGGGTGTCGCCTTCGAGAGTCCGCCCGCCGACAATGAGACCTTCGGCATACGCCACTGCTTTCTGCGCGATCCGGCCGGCTATCTGGTGGAGATCCAGTGCTTCCGGTCTCCGGACTGGCCACCGCCGGAGCGTTGAGTTCGCTACAACCCGAACGGGATCGGTGGAGCGGCGACTCAGTTCACCGCGACAGGGCTTCCCACCTGAAGGCCCAGGGCTGTGGCCGCGCTGCCCTGATTGACCGCAAGTTCCACCAGCCCCAGGCTGTTGACGTACCAGAAGGCCGTTCCCGGCGAGACAGCGCTGAAAGTGTCGGCGCGCGAGAGCCGGTGCGGCCCGGTCTCCAGCACGGCATCGGTTGCCAGCGCCCCGCCTTGGATGCCCGTCATGGCATTGCCGAATCCGTCGATGTAGATCACGGCGAGGCCACCGCTCCTGCCCGCCCTCGGCGCCGCGATCGGGTCACCGGGCACAGGCTGGCCCAAGGCGATTGCCGCGGCGACAGGGGCAAACAGGTCTCGGCCGTGAAAGCTGGAGGAGAGCCGCCCGGGCCGCCACGTGATCTCCCAGGCATCGACGCTGGCGGCGCGCGCCATCCAGGGCAGGAACAGCCCGTTGTCCGGGCCCACCAGCCAGACACCGTCCAGGCGCAAGGCCAGCGGCCGGCGCGCAGAGCCGACGCCCGGGTCCACCACGGCAAGGACCACCGCCCCTTCCGGAATATGGCCACCGAGCGCCGCCAACAGATGGCCCGACGGCTCGGGGCGGAACCGTGGCGCATCGTGCATCAGATCGATCACGCAGACGCCCGGGGCGCGGGCCGCCAATACCGCCTTCATCTGTCCGACATAGGGGCCGGCATACCCGAAATCGGTGAAGAGAAAGATCATCGGCGCTGTCATCGTATAGGATGGCAGGGTTCGACCCTAATCGACCCAGCACGGGCGCGTCGACCCGGAGCCGCAACCATGCGATACCTTATGAAATCCAGGCTCGACCGGTAAGCGTATGTTTATCTCTCTATGTCGAAGTTGGTGGGACGCCGAAACATGACGGGGGCGTTGGTGTGACGCGGATGGCGGAAGAAGGTGTGCCGTTCGATGTGGCTGCGATCGACAAGATCGCCGAAACGGTGATGCCGGCGACCGTCGCCTCTCTCGTCACGCTCTTCCTTGAAGAGCTGGCGGATCGGCGGTCGCTGGTCTGCACTGCGATCCGCCGGCGGGACCTTTCGACCCTCTTACGCGAGGCGCATGCGCTCAAATCCAGCGCTGGAACCTACGGGGCCCCAAGGCTGCGCCAAGTCTGCCTGACTCTGGAGCGCGCCTGCCAGCAAGGCGACCGCCAGCTTGCACTCGCGTCCGCGTCCTCGCTGGTGAGGGCGATCGACCAGACGGCGACCGCGGTTCGCGACTGGCTGCAGCAGCCGCATGGACGTGATCTTGCGCAATAATCGATCCGAGGCTCGGTACGGTTGATGCGCAAGCAGATTTGGAGTATAGTTTCTCACTTCTCTTAGAACTCGATGACCGCGACAAATGGTAAACCGCGGATTAATGAATCGAATTTCTTCGCTGCGTCGGATCTTTCGCGATGACGACGAGGAAGATTTATTATCAAAACGTAAATCCGGCTCCTGGAAAATCGACTCGATGGATTTCTCCTTCCTCACGCTGGAGGAGATCCTCAAAGTGGAGCCGTCGCTGCTTGGCGAGCGCCTTTACATCATCACCTTGCGGCAGTTCCGCGAGTCGCTTGGGGACGAGTGGTCGCGCTATGCCGAGAAAGTGCAGCTGATCGCAGAATCCGTTGTCCGGCGCCATGTCGGCCGGAAATGTGCGACCGGGCGCGAGGGGGACGACACGTTCATTCTGTCGTTCGCGTCGCTGTCGAAGGAAGACGGCGCCCGCCTTGCCGCGGAAATCGCGACGGACTTCATGAAGCACCTGATCGGCGAGCGGTTCTCCGATGCCCCCATCGGCATCGGCGACATTCCGCGCGACAGCGTCCTGCGGGGCGATGGCACGGTGGATGGGCGCGCGCTGGATCGTGCGATCTCCGACGCGCGCGCCATGCGCCTGGACGCCGACGGCAATCTGGTCGCTCTCGACGACGATCCGCTGGATGCGTTCCTCAAACCCATCGAGCCGCAGCAGCAGGACGGCCCTGTGCGGACGGCCACCGATTCGCGACGCTCACGGCCGAAAGAGGCGGAGCCACAGTGGCAGCCCTTGCGATGGCCACCATTCGGCCTCATGCGCCCGGAAGCGCTGACGATCCCCCCGATCGATCCGGAAGACGCGCTGCCCGACGATATCGAAATCGGCTATCGCGCGGTGTGGAGCCGGGGACGCGGCATGGAAGGCACTTTTCGCGCGATCCCGATGCGATGCGGCAAGACCGGAGCGGGCCGCGTGCTGGCGGGTGATGCCAGCGACGGCGCGCGCGCCAATCTTGACCTGGCCTTGGCATTCACGGCGCTGGAACTGGTGGAACGCGGGATCGAGCTGCGCCGGCCGCTGCATGTGCTCGTGCCCATCCGGTTCGCCAGCACGCTGCCGCCGATCGGAACCCAGCTTGACCAGGTGCTGCGATACTTCCCCGACCCGGCGCGGGCACGTCATCTGATGATCGAGATCGTGGACCTGCCCGACGGTGTGAGCCGCGAAACGCTGGGCGCGGCGGTGGCCCGTTTGCAGGGTTTGTGCCGCGATGTCCTGTTGCGCGCTAACGGCCGGGTGCCGCTGGATACCCTGCTGGCGGCGCGGCCGGGGGCCATCGGCTGGGCGCTGGGCGGCCGGCCGGAAGCTGAGGCGTGCACTCTGATCGATGGATTTGCGCGCGCGTTCAGAGGCACGCGCCTCTATCTCTGGGGGGTCCGTGGAGGCCGGGTTCTGGCCGCCGCACACCGCGCAGAAGCGGCCTTTCTAAACGCCGATGCCGTTTACCCCGACGACCGGACGCTGGCCGCACCCGTGCCGGATCCACTTTCAGCGGCAATGGCCGCAACGGCATAGGGCAACGTCCGCGGCTTCACCAGCCAAACAGCCACGGCAGCATGGTTTCCAGGAACACCATGCCGCTCTCTTCCGGGCTGCTCTCTTCTGGGCCGCTTTCCTCCGGGGCGCTTTCCTCCGGGCCACTCTCTTCCTGACCGCTTTCTTCCGGAGTGGCAGGCCCCTGCACGGCGGGCTCCGTCGGTGCCTCTTCCGCCGGCTCCGACGGCAGGGCCGCCTGCTCCGACTCCGATGGCGCCGGCTCCGGCGGATCATCCGGCGCCGCGCCGGCCGGATCGTCCGCGACAGCCGGCGACTGGGGGGAAGGCTCGGCCGCCGACGGTGGTGCCGGTGCAGGCTCCGCGGCCGGCGGGGCCGGCTCCGTCTGCGGCTGTACCTCGGCGGGCGCGGGCGTAGCCGGAGCGGGCGCGCTCGCCCTCGGCGCCGGTTGCGGCGCCGCCGCCGGGGGCGGGGCCGGAGCGGGCACAGCCCGGGCGACGCCGGGCGGCTGCTCGGCCGGAATGTTCTGCTCGGCCGTGGGCGTACCGAGGATCGGCGCACGCCTCTCGTTCAGCGTGAAGATGATGACATAGAGCGGTGCGAAGCAGGCGAGTACGATGACGACGCCGAGGAAGACGGCCAATGCCGTGCGCCCGGGCGAGCTCTGCTCGACAGTCTGAGCCTGGATGGTCATCGTGCCGCTTCTCCGTTACCGTACGTATCGACCATGCGTATTCCGATCCCTGTTCACAACGTCCGTATCCTTCGGCAGTGCTGAAGCATCAGATCATCCGTGCCAGCCGGTTCGGCCGGTCAAGCCGAATGACAAGTCTTATCGACTAGTGCGACGCCTGTGATGATGCGACTGCGAAGCCTGTCCCATAGCCTGTCCGCGCGGCTGCTGCTGCTGACGATCTTCTTCGTCATGCTGGCCGAGGTGCTGATCTACACGCCATCTGTGGCACGATTTCGGCTGAACTGGCTTGAGGACAAGCTGGGCGACGGTCACCTGGCGGCATTGGCTGTCGTGGCGGCGGCGCAGGACATGGTGACCGAAGAGCTTGAGAACGAGCTTCTGACCAGCCTCGGTGCCTTTGTTGTCGACCTCAGGCAGACGGACGAGCCGACACGTCTGTTGCGGTTCGACATGCCCCCGGTGCCGGAAAGGATCTTCTTTCTCGACGAAGGCAACGCCTTCACCCTGATCAGCGATGCCTTCGACAGCATGATCAACGGCCATGACCGTGCCATTCGGGTCGACGGGTACTCCCCGCACGACGCGACCACCAAGGTGATGATGATCATCGACGAAACGCCCCTGGCGGAAGACCTGGAGGCGTTTTCTTGGCGGATTCTCGCATTGTCGATCTTCATCTCGCTGATCACCGCTGTCCTGGTCTATGTCAGCCTGCACTGGCTCTTGGTGCGGCCGATGAAGAACATCACCGACAAGGTGGTGGCGTTCCGCGACGATCCGGACGATGTCGCCAGCATCCTGCCCACCAGCCAGCGGCGCGACGAGATCGGCCGAGCCCAGCGGGCGCTGCACGATATGCAGGATGCGCTGCGCGCTGCGCTGAAGCAGCGTGAGCGGCTGGCCGCCATGGGCACGGCGGTGACCAAGGTGAACCACGACCTTCGCAACATCCTGTCCAGCGCGTCCCTGGTGTCGGAACGGCTGGCCCAGAGCGAAGACCCGAAGGTGCGCCAGGCGATCCCGCGCCTCTTCGATTCGATCGACCGGGCCGTGGATCTCTGCAGCAAGACACTGGTCTACACGCGCGAGGGCGCGCCGCCGCTAAACCGTGTGTCGCTGGAGCTTAGCCGGCTGGTCGACGAAGCAGAGCCCTTCCTGGCGACCGCGCGCACCACCGAGACCCAATGGCTGAACGAGGTGCCGACGGGGCTGAAGGTCAAGGCCGATCAGGAGGAGTTCCTGCGAGTGCTGGTCAATCTCGCCCGCAACGCCTTTCAGGCCGGGGCCATGACCGTCACCGTGCGCGCATCGGTCGTGGACAGCGCGACGCAGATCGACATTGCCGATGATGGGCCGGGACTGCCGCCGCGGGCCCGAGAGCACCTGTTCCAGCCCTTCGCCGGCTCGGCCCGTCCGGGCGGCACAGGCCTGGGCCTGGCGATCGCTCGGGAGATCGTGAGCGCCCATCGCGGACAGCTCTCACTTGTGGAGTCCGACGCGTCTGGCACCACCTTCCGCATCACGCTGTCACGCTGACCGGCGCGCGACGCGCTTGCCCGCGGGCAGCATTGGGATAGGATGGCGGCGACGCACCTCATGGGGGCAACTGACAAGCATTGTCGCCGCCAATACCCTCACTGCAGAGGTACAGCGCCCTCGACGGCAAGACCTTTCTGATCTGTGTCGGTGCGATGCGGTGCGGGACAAGCTGGCTCCATCACTATCTGGGGTCTTTGCCCGAAGTCACCGTGTCCGCGCTCAAGGAACTCAATTTCTTCAACATGAAGTTTCCTGAGAATGCGCTGAACGACATGGACGCGTTCGCCCTGAAACGGCTCGGCTTTCACTTGGGCCAGGCGGGCGATGGGGTCGACAATCTGGAGTGTCGGCCAACCTTCCGGGCCAGTGTCGACCGGGTTCAGATGATCTACGATGACGACGCCTATTTCGGCCATTTCGCCCGGATATGCGCGCCGGGCACCCGGACATTCTGCGACATCACGCCAGCCTACGCGGTCATCGGCCAGAGCGGTTTTGCATATGTGAGGGATTTCTGTTCCTCGCAGGCTATTGCGCTCAAAATCCTTTTTGTCATGCGCGATCCGGTCGACCGCCTGTGGTCGCAGCTGCACCACCTGCAGCAACTCAACCCGAAGAGCGATATCCTGGCGAATTGGCCCGAAGCGATCCGGTCGCCTCGGGTTCTCGCCCGGACGGACTATCGGCGGACCGTCTGCGATCTGGACAGCGCCTTTCCGTCAGAGGACATCCTCTATCTATTCTATGAAGACCTCTTTGGGGATGAGGCTCTTTCCCGACTCTGCGGCTTTGCCGACGTCGACTTTCGCCCAGGCGACATCGGCGAAGCGAAGAACCAGACGGAGCTGAAGAGCGAGCTGGCGGACGACGCGCGTATCGCTTTCGGAGCGGTGCTCGCGCCACAGTACGAATTCTGTCGTCAACGTTTCGGCAACGCGGTTCCGGCGAGGTGGCAGTTTTAGCGGCCTGGTGCCTGTCGAATGACACTCGACAGACTGCGTGTCCTGGCCATTACGGCCGAATTCGCCCCCACGGATCTAGTCATTTTGGATTTTCCCGTTCTAGTGCTTCGAAAGAAACTCAGCCGCGAAAACACAAAATGCGGCAAGTGACCGTGATCACTGCTTCCCCGTCACGACCGTGCGATACAGACTCCTGAAGATCAGACACCTCGGGAGCGGCGGCGCCTAAATACGCTACTTCCACCTGGATCGTCTAACCACACATGTCGGAGGAAAAACTATGCCGGAAGATGCCATCGTTTCTTACGATCTTGGGGACATTCTTGGTAAGGTCAGTCGCACTGACGTACATGACTTGTACGCCGAGACCAGCTACCTCGAGAATTTCGGGAAGCGCGAGACCTATAGCGAAGTGAAGCAATCGGTCGAATACACCGAGGTCTCTGAGGACGTGGGCCCGCCGGTCCATACCATCGGTCTCGATGGCGCAGATTCCGGCTTGTTCTGACAGCCGCTGGCGTAGCCTTTGGATCCCTATGCAGGACCAACAGGCTACGACGAGAAGAACCAGCTAAGCGCCTGTGTGACCCTCGAAGTAAGGCCGTCCCCTCTTGGAACGGCCTTACTTGGCCACCGCGCAGATCAGACGTTAGGGCAAGAAGCGCACTTCCACGGCCGCCAGGTCGCCGTACTCCGTCCGCGCCGTCTGGCCCGGTGCGAGCGTACGGATGCCGGTACAGGTGCCGGTGGAGATGACTTGCCCCGCCCGCAGTGCGACGCCGTCTTCCGAACCGCGATAGTCGGCGTCAGACAAGCGGTTGGCGAGCCAGGTCAGTGCCTCCAGCGGGCTGCCATAGGCAAGGCCACCCCTGCCCGCCCCGGTTTCCACACCATCTACCAGCATCCGGATATCGGCATTGGTCAGGTCGATCGACCGCCAGTCCGTGCGGCCGGCCCCCAGTACCAGGGCGCCGTTGGCCGCATTGTCGGCGATGATCGACGGCGCGCCAACCGTGAGCCAGTCCGTGTAGCGCGGCGATACAACCTCGATCGACCCGTGCAGGCTGGCGACATGGTCCGCCACCTCTTCCGGCAGCCACGGCTCGTACCGGGCCGGCAGATCGCGTGCCATGCGGAACGCGAACTCCCCTTCCACCTTCAAGAGATGGAACCGGTCGGCCGGCAGTTCCGCTGGGCTGTCCACCAGCATCGGTGCGTAGACGCGGCCGAAGAAAGGCTCGTCCACATTCAGATACTGCCGCTGGTCTTCCGCCGTGCAGCCGATCTTCCACCCGGGGACCGGCCAGCCGGAAATGCGGGCAAAGGCCGCCTGGATGGCATAGCCGTCCATCGCCGTCTCGGGCCGCAGATGCTGCGGCAGGCCATCAATGGCCTGCACGCCAGCGCGGGCATTCAGAAGAATGTGGGCGGCCGCTTCGATGGCCTGGGGCGACGCAAGGCTCATACGGTCACGCTACGGCTTCACGTCCGGCCGAGCAACCGTACGTCGCGGCGGGGCGACGGCGATCCGGTTGCTCAGGGCTCCGTGCCGGGCTGATAGTTCACGCGCCAGTCGTAGCTGCGATAGTCGACGTCGTAATCCTCCGGCAGCGGATCGTCGCGATACCGGTTGACGTAAGCGACGACACTGCCCGCCGTGGCCACGAATTCGTCCTCGTAGAAGGCATAGATCTCGTTGAGCTCCACGGTCCGCGCCTCCGGGTTGACGCGCACCGAGCGGTCTTCTGTCGCGAAGCGCCGGGCTTCGCGGTCGAGCACGGCATCCAGGGTAGCAGCCTCGAACGGCTCCTGCGGCAGGATCGGGCAATCGCGGACCATGCAGTTGACCGCGAAATGGATCCGCGGATCGCCGAACCCCTTGATGATCACCTCGCGTTCAAGGTCCAGGAGATTGATCGACCGGCCACCCACCTGGAAATGCGGGGTGACGAAGAAGTTCACCAGTTGCACGCTGCCCAGGGAATAGGGGAAGTCCTGGCGGATCACGTTGTACATCGCCAGCGCGTTGTAGGCATTGATGTAATAGGCAAGCGCGTCGGCTTCGCTCGGGAACAGCTCCGGCCGGTTCTCCGGACTGACTGCGGCGATGTAGGCGACATAGCGCTCCAGCGCCGCGGGCGCACGCGATAGGCCGACGAAATCAGTACGGCCCCGTTCATCGACATGGGTCTGCAGAACGGTTGCCCAGTCCTCAGCCGCCTGTTCGGGCGTCCGGTCCGCATCCACTGTTTGCCGTGGTGTCGGGACGCCGTAACAGCCGGCAAGCACAACGGCCAGCAGGCCGAACAGCGCGCTTCTCATCGACCAACTCCGTCTGAGCCGCCCGAAGGGTGCTTCGCGCGGCCCTTGAGGGTCTTTGGTGTGAGCTGGAACGGCGGTTCGGCATCCGGTCGATCACCGTGGGCACGCAGCCGGCTCAAGATGAACTCGTTGCGCCGGGCGTTGTGCAGGCACATCGGCACCGTGCCCTCCTCCGTGGCCGTGTGGAAGATGCAGGCGTCCAGGCGCTCGCATTGCAGCGCGCCCGCGTCCATGAAGTTGTGGATCATGAACGAGAGCTTGTGCACACGGCCCCGCGCTGCCCAGAGATCGCGGCGCATCGCCCAGCCCCGCCCGGCGACCCAGCCCAAGGTCGGGCCGATATGGCGCGGGTGCGCCGCCAGCCAGCGGGCGGCCCGTGCGATGGACCGTGCCGGGCTGCGCCGCTCCAGCGTCAGGTCCTGCGTGGCGTCCATCATCGTGGCGGCGAAACCGCCGTCCGGCGCCAGCGCGTGGGTGCGGCCGTTGCAGACAAGAGCCATGGCGTAACGGTTGCACTCGCCATGCCCCGGCTGGAGCTGGCCGAAGATCAGGGCGCCGTCCGCCCCCTCGTTGATCGCCGCCTCGACCCGCGGCAGGGTCACCGCATCGTGCCGAAACCGGTCGATGCCGCGGCCCGTATCCGCCTGGATCTGGAACGAGGCGAGGTTGACTACGTCGGCATGCGCCACGAAGAAGCGCGCGATGTCCGGCACCTCTGCCAGGTTGCCGGCGAACACCGTGGTGTTGAAATAGACTGCAAGCGGCAGGCCGCGAACCGCTTCGATACAGCGGCTGCGCACGGCGTGCAGCGCTCGCTCGCTGTCATACCCCTTCAGCTGCTCCGTCAAATCGATGTGGAACGCCACATCCACCAGGCCGTTGTCGACCAGCGCCGACAACAGCGGCCGGCGGGCCCGGATGCCGTTGGTGAAGAGCGCCGGCCGCAGGCCGCGGTCGGCGGCGTAGCGCACGATCCGCAACAGCTCAGCGCGGTCGCGCAAGGTCGGCTCGCCGCCAGTGATCTGCAGGTTGGTGCCGGGGCCGTAGAGGGCGTGGATCATGTCGATCCGCCGCTCGACCTCGGCGATCGGCAGATCGGGCACCGCTTCTGAGATCTCGGAGAGGTAGCAGATCGTGCAGTCCAGATTGCAGCGCTGCGTGATCTCCAGCGCCACGCAGCCGATCGGCCAGCGCCGGCCGGCCACCTGGCCCGGCTGCCACTGTCCATTGGCGGCCATGCGCCGGCGCGTCAGCGCCATCGGGTCGTCGCGCCCGGCATGCGGCGTCTCGACCGGATAGGCCGCGACTTCCGCGGGCGTCATGGGGGATGGATGGGGGCGGTGATCGGGCATTGCGCTAATCTGGGGTCGGCATCGCGCCATGGCGGTTCACGACCGCTGTCACGGGTTCACAAGCGGTTGAAAAGGCTGTCAGCCACGCCTCCGGACACCTTGCCGCTTGGCAAGGACCGTGCAGCCCCTAAGTTGCGCCATGCGAAGCGGGTCGCAAGGGCGACCCACCGGTCACGGAGCCAGCGCCGATGTTGAACCGCCGCACCCTGGATCTCACGGGGTCAACCTTCGCCACCTTCGCGCGCGCCGGCCGCGGAATGTGGGCGCACGCCCCGGCGCGCCGGCCCGAGACGCCCCTGCTGCTCTACGAATTCGAGGCCTGCCCCTATTGCCGGCTGGTGCGCGAAGCCCTGACGGAACTGGACCTGGACGCGATGATCCGGCCCTGCCCGAAAGGGGGCCAGCGCTTCCGACCCGAGGTTTCGGAAAAGGGCGGCAAGCTGCAGTTCCCGTTTCTGGTCGATCCCAACACCGGCCGTTCGCTCTATGAATCGCGCGATATCGTCACCTACCTCTTTGAAACCTATGGTGGGCGACCGTTGCCGATGGGCTGGCGGCTGGAGCCGATCAATCGCTTCGGGTCGTTCGTGGCCGCTGCGGGGCGCGCTCGGGCAGGGCGCAACGCAACGCCATCGCTGGCTCCGGAACAGCCGCTTGAGCTCTACAGCTTCGAAGCAAGCCCATTTGCGCGGCTGGTGCGCGAGCGGCTGTGCGAGCTGGAGCTGCCGTATCTCTTGCGCACCGTCGGGCGGACCGCTGCGACCGACATGATCCCGCCGGCGATCCGCGATCGGCTGAAACTGAACCTGCCGGTGCGCGGAGAGAGCCGGACGGCCATGCGGCAGCGGACCGGCAAGATCTCCATCCCGACGCTGATCGACCCCAACACCGGCGCCGAGTTGGCCGAGTCCGGAGCGATCGTCGACTATCTTGATCAGACCTACGGGCCAACGGCGTCCGACAATAGAGGCTGACCGGGTTCCACAGCCGCCAAGGTTCGATCGGCCCCATTCCCGGCAGGCTGGCGCCGGGATGACGACGCCTCGGCGCCGATCTCCACAGTCGGGACCTCGGGGGGCGCCTGGTCCAGGCTGGGGGTTACGGCCGCGTCCCCGTCACTGCTTGCCGGCGGGCCTTCCACCCGGTTGCGGCCGTTCGCCTTGGCGCGATAGAGCCACTCGTCCGCCGTCTTCAGCAGCTCTTGCGGGTACTCTCCGCAATGGGGGTAGGTCGCAACGCCGATGGAGACGGTGATCCGCGGCAGCACATGATCGCCGTACCGTACGACCATGTCTTCGAACACCGCCAGCAGCGCCTGCGCCTTACGGCGTGCGCCGTCAAACGTCGCTTCCGGCAGGATCACGATGAATTCCTCGCCGCCGACGCGGCAGACGGCATCTTCGCCGCGGCATTGCGACGAGAGGCGTTCGCCGACCGACCGCAGAACCATGTCGCCGGCATCGTGCCCGTGATTGTCGTTGAACTGTTTGAAGTGGTCGATGTCCAGCGACAGGATGCTGAGCGCGCGATCGTTCCGGTTGGCCCGCGCAATCTCCCGGCGCAGCGTCTCGAGCATGTAGCGACGGTTGTACAGGCCCGTGAGCGCATCCTGGATCGACTGGTCGCGCAATTGATCGCGCAGGCGAACATTGGCGATCCCGAGGCTGACCCGCTCCGCGCAGATGAGGGCGAGCCGGATCAAGTGTCGTGTGGCGTCCGCCGATGTCTTCGCCCTGTCCTGATCGATTTCCAGAGTGATCAGGCCGATCGTCTCCCCATGCGCGACAATGGGAATGCAGCAATCGGCCGGCGCCCCGCCGCGCGCATGGGGACAGACGAAGTCGATCGCATTGGCCTCGCGGATATACGTTCGTCCGCGGCGCAACGCCCAGCAGTCGTCCGCCGCCATGGTCGTCTTCAACGTGCCGTCGTTCCACGAACAGACGCCGTCCAGCGCATCGCGAGAGTTGCTGTAGACATAGATGCCGCCTTTGCCCTGCGGCAGCAGCCGGGAGAAGAAGGCGCCGATGATGTCGTAAAGCTCACCCAGGGAGCGGCAGGTTTGCAGCCATTCGTTCAGCTCACCGATCAGCTGTGCTTCGGTATTACGTTCACGTTCGGATTCGATGGCCGCCCGCTGTGCGGCGTACGACTGCTTCAGGCTCTCATGCGTCTGCCGACGATCAGCGTTTCGCCTGATGAGCAGCCAGATGAGAGAGACGCAAAGGGCAAGAAACAGTCCCGGAACCTCGTCCAACTCCCAATCTTCATGCTGCGCGGAGAACTCGTTCCACATCTCGGCTGCATCGAATATAACGACGAGAGCAGCGATGAAAAGAAATATCGCCAATGAAATGGCTGCATCGAAAAAGCGAGATCGCAGATCTAGAAATCGAGCTTCCGCATGCGGACTCTCTGCTTTGCCGTCGATTGTATTCCCAACCGATAGAATCTTACCTTCGTCCATTACATCATGACTCGCCCGATGACTTCGAGTGGATGCGCGATGCGGCCGAAGCACCGTCGCCCAAGGCAAAGCGACGCTAAGCACGAAGAGAGCGCTGCCTGAGCCCACACAGCCGGCCATTGTTTGCAAAGTCTCTTAACAACTAATTTGTGGCAGTGCAGAAACCTGTCTGTTTTGCCGTCGCCCAACGGGTTCACCTGATCAGTGACGCTGGCGATATCTGAGGGGTCAGAGCTGGCGATTCTCGACGGGGCCAAGGGCTGCGTCGACCGCAGCCGCGCAATTCAGATCGAAACGCCGATTACAGCACTCTACAAGGGGCAGCTTGCCTTTCAGTCGGTTCTGCAGCACACGGAGGCGCTTGGCTATTTGCCCGCTCTGACCGCCCCGGAGCACTACAGCAAACGGCTGGGGCGGCAGCTTGATGCCGACTTCATGTTCCTGAGGGCGGGTCAGCATGCCGGGCGGTGTGGGGCTGCTTAGGGTCGTAGCGCCACCGGCGACAGTCGATCATCATCTTATCCAGTTGTTTCCCAAAGTAGTGCTTAGGGGTTGGCAGGACAACGCGCCCCGTGTGAACACAAACTGCTTCGCCGCTCACACTGAGAACATATCTTTTCTGAATCATGCCGTTTCAGTGCATGAAACTTGCGACGAATCGACTTACGCCCCCGCCCCTGTCATTCGCCATCAGCGGGCATTTCACCGAAAGACAGATCGTTAACCACCAAAATGCTTGCCATGCTGCACTGCAATCTGCCATATCTCGCCACTGTTTTGATGGCTGGGGGCCGATCATGGGCCGACCCACCAATCAGGGACTGTGGTCAAGCCTTGTGACAATTCTGACAGATTTGGCTAATATGTCGCTCATCCGTGACGCGTTGGGACATTGTCCAGCCGGGTGGGGCGAATAGGCCGGCGGACGACGAAGGGGCGCGGGGCGCGAAGATGGCATTCTGGTTG
>JANQQD010000019.1 GCA_028285185.1 Anaerolineae bacterium
GTTCCCGGCGTCCGACGACTTGTCACGCCCGTCGCCCGGGCGAAGGCTGCCGTCACATAACATACCTCTTTGGGGGTTGCCAGCATTGGCGGACCCTTCTGCATTCACCGCCAAAGAGGGATTGCCGCACCCTGCATCAGATCATGGCCAACCCGCCATTCACGTGAAGGGTCTGGCCGGTCACGTAGGCGGCTTCGTCGCTTGCCAGATAGACCACAGCCGCAGCGATGTCCTTCGGATCGCCCAGGCGGCCGGTCGGCACCTGCGCGCTGATGCGCTGGCGCTGATCGTCGTTCAGCGCGTCCGTCATCGGGCTTTCGATGAAGCCGGGAGCGATGCAGTTGGCCGTAATCCCGCGTCCCGCAAGCTCTGCTGCCAGCGACTTGGTCATGCCGACCATGCCGGCCTTGCTGGCCGCGTAGTTGGCCTGGCCGGGGTTGCCCGTGAACGCGACGACCGAAGTGACGCCGATGATGCGGCCCCAGCGCTGCTTCATCATGGCGCGCAGCACGGCCCGCACCAAGCGGAAGCCCGACACCAGGTTCACCTGCAAGACAGTCTCGAAGTCGCTGTCCTTCAGCCTGAGGGCCAGGTTGTCCCGGGTCATGCCGGCGTTGTTGATCAGGATATCGACGCGGCCCATCGCGACCTCGGCAGCCTTCGCCACCGCGTCAGCCCCCTCCGCCGTGGAGAGGTCGCCCGTCACCACATGGGCACGATCGCCGAGCGCTTCGGCAAGCGCTTCCAGACGCTCGCGCCGCGTGCCGGCCAAGGCAACCACTGCGCCCTGGCGGTGCAGCGCCTCGGCGGCGGCGGCACCGATGGCGCCTGAAGCCCCGGTCACCAGCGCGGTCTTGCCGTCGAGTTGGAACATGGTCGGACCGCCTTTCCGCCTATCGAGGCTCGGCGGCATGGGCCGCCAAGTAGGCTTCGATATCATCCGGCGTGTGAATCGCAAAGGCATGGAGGCTTTTGTCAATACGCCTCGTCAGGCCGGTCAGAACCTTGCCGACTCCGACCTCGACCAGCTCGGTCACGCCCATTCCTTTCATCACCAGCACGCTTTCGCGCCATCGCACATCGCCGGTGATCTGCTCCACCAGAAGGGCGCGGATGACGGCCGGATCGCTGACCGCCATTGCAACAACGTTAGCGACCAGCGGGACGCACGGGGTGGCAATGGCGACCTCGGACAGCGCGCCCTTCATCGCTTCGGCGGCGGGTTTCATCAGCGGGCAATGGAACGGGGCGCTGACCGGCAGGATCACGCTGCGGCGCGCGCCCTGTTCGGCCGCGATCGCAACCGCGCGATTGATCGCCGACCGGTGGCCGCTGATGACGACCTGCCCATGCGCATTGTCGTTGGCGACCGTGCACACCTCACCCTGTGCGGCACTGGCGACAATCTCTTCCGCCGTCTCCAGATCCACGTTGATCAGCGCGGCCATAGCGCCGATGCCCACCGGTACGGCCTTCTGCATCTCAACGCCTCGGCGTCGCAGCAGCCGGGCCGCATCGGCAACGCTGATCGCGCCGCTCGCCGCAAGGGCCGAGTATTCGCCAAGGCTGTGCCCGGCGACGCAAGCGGCCATGTCGCCCAAAGTCGCGCCCGTACGCTCTTCCAGCACCCGCAGTGCGGCGATCGATACGGCCATCAGCGCCGGCTGGGCATTTTCCGTCAATGTCAGGCGATCACCGTCCCCCTCGAACATCAAGCGCGAGAGCTTCTCGCCCAGTGCGTCATCGACTTCGTCGAATACCGCGCGGGCGGTGGCAGAGGCCTCGGCAAGCGCCTTGCCCATACCGATGGACTGACTCCCCTGGCCCGGGAAGACAAAGGCCCGACTCATCCAGACTACGTTCCTGCTACGGATACACCGACGCCTGCAGTTTCGCGGCAGTGCAAAATGGCCGTCAGTGATAGTGGCTCGCGCCAGCGAGTCAAGCCGGGGCGTATGTTTTTCTCGGGGCCGGGGTGCGAGACTCGCTTGCAGCGGTCGTGAGAATCCTTATAGTGCCGCCCCTGCCGAATTTGACTGCAGGCAACTCCTTGCCGATCCACCGGGGGTCGAACTCTCTCGGATCGGCTTGGCCCGTGCGGCTGGCCATCGGTCTCGACGGATTGGCACAGCGACGGGCCGCGTAGACCCACAAGGAGCCGATTGGAATGGCGTACTATGAGTGCGTGCTGATTGCACGCCAGGACGTGCCGTCGGCGCAGGTGGAAGGTCTGACCAGTACCTTCACCGGCGTCATCTCGGAGAACGGCGGCACCGTCACCAAGACCGAGTACTGGGGGCTGAAGACCCTCGCCTACCGGATCAAGAAGAACCGCAAAGGCCACTACGTGCTGATGAACATCGACGCTCCCTATCCGGCGGTCGCCGAGATGGAGCGCCGGATGCGTCTGCATGAGGATGTGTTGCGGCATATGACGATCCGAGTCGACGCGCTTGAAGAAGGGCAGTCGATCATGATGCAGAACCGAGCCAGCCGCGATGGCGGGCGCGGTGACCGTCGTGACCGCGGCGACCGTGGAGATCGGGATCGCGATCGCGGTGATCGTGGCGACCGGGACCGTGGCGATCGGGACCGTCGTGACCGCGAACCGCGGCATGATGCGGCGGGTGGGGCCGAGGCCTCGACCGAAGCCCAAGCCCCGACCCAAGCTGGAGACGAGTAATGTGTGCTGCCATGGCCCGCCGGCCGTTCTTCCGCCGGCGCAAGACCTGCCCGTTCTCCGGCGCGAATGCCCCGAAGATCGACTACAAGGACATCAAGCTGCTTGGACGCTTCGTGTCCGAACGCGGCAAGATCGTGCCCAGCCGGATCACGGCCGTCTCGGCGAAGAAGCAGCGCGAGCTGGCACGCGCGATCAAGCGCGCCCGCTTTCTCGCCCTCTTGCCGTACAGCGTGCAATAGCCGCGCGACTGGCAACGGCAGAGGCATAACGGATCCGGCCGCGGTTGCCGCTGCGGCCGGCGCGCCACGGCGAACGGCCGGCAGGCGCAGGGAGTCGACCGATGGAAGTCATTTTGCTGGAACGCATTGAGAAGCTTGGGCAGATGGGCGACGTGGTGCGCGTCCGGCCCGGCTATGCGCGCAACTATCTGCTGCCGACGAAGAAGGCGATCCGCGCGACCAAGGACAACATGGCCTATTTCGAGCAGCAGCGTGCCCAGCTCGAGGCCCGCAACCTCAAGCTGCGCGAAGAGGCGCAGGCCGTTGCCAAGCGGATGGACGGCACGGGCGTCGTGCTGATTCGCGCTGCCGGCGAAGGCGGGCAGCTCTACGGCTCGGTCAGCGTGCGCGACATTGCCGAAGCGCTGGATGAGGCTGGATTCTCCGTCGCCCGCAGCCAGGTGATGATCGACCGGCCGATGAAGAGCCTGGGCCTCTTCCAAGTGCGGGTGGCGCTGCATGCGGAGGTTTCGGTGTTCGTCGAGGTGAACATCGCCCGCTCGCTGGACGAGGCGGAGATGCAGAAGAAGGTCGGCGGCATGGTGACCGCCGATATGGCCGAGGCCGCGCAGGAGGAAGCGGAGGCAGCGGCTGAAGCCGCTGAGGCCGCTGAGGCTGCCGAGGGATCGGCGGGAGAAAGCGAAGCTGAGCAGGCTGCAGAGCCGGCCTGACCCTCGCCAGGTTTTCCCTTAGGGTTTTCTGGGACTTACGAGGGCTTTCCACAGAGCTGTCCAACGTTATCCTGGCTATCCACAGTGGGCGGGACTCTTCGGTCCTTTAGATCGGATGTTTCCGCCTGATAGCTTGACGGTTCTCCGTGTCCAAACCGAGGGAACGGTCCAAAGGCAATGGACAGCGCCAATCCGGGATCGCCTGATTACCGTGTCATTCCGGCCAGCGAGGCGGCCGAGCAGGCTCTGCTCGGCGCCATCCTGGTCAACAATGCCGCGCTCGATGTCGCTGGCGACTTGCTCGAGTCGCAACACTTCTACTTCCCCGCCCATGGCCGCATCTTCAAGGCCTGCCTGAGTCTGCGCGAGCGGGGCCGTACCGCGGATCCGGTGACGCTGAGCGCGCTGTTCGAGGCCGACGGCGACCTGGCCGAGGTGGGCGGGGCGCGCTACCTGGCCGATCTCGCCGCCGGCATCGTCTCCGTCGTCAACCCGCGGGACTATGCGGAACTGATCCGCGACCTGCATGTCCGCCGGGAGCTGATCGAGATCGGCGAGGCCGTGGTCAACGATGCCTACCGCCACGATCTGGAGCTGGGGGCCGCCGACCAGATCCGCGAGGCGGAGGAAAAGCTGTACCGCCTGGCCAGCGCCCAAGGGGCACAAGGCGGGTTCCGGGACTTCGAGTCGGTGGTCAACGCCGCACTGGAGAGCGCGACAAAGGCGCTGCACCGAGACACGCCGCTGACCGGCGTCACGACCGGCCTGACAGAGCTGAACCGGATGCTCGGCGGGCTGCAGCCGTCGGACCTGATCATCCTTGCCGGCCGTCCATCCATGGGCAAGACAGCGCTGGCCACCAACATGGCCTGCAATGCGGCCCGCACGTATCTGGACAAGGCTGGGCGCGAAGGCGCTGTGGTGGGTTTCTTCTCTCTTGAGATGTCGGCTGAGCAGCTCGCCACCCGTATCCTGGCCGACCAGGCCCGAATCCCGTCCGAACGCATCCGCAAGGGCGAAATCCGCAAGCATGAGCTGACCGATCTGGCGGAGGCCGCGCAGCTGATCGCCCGCATGCCCCTGTTCGTCGACGATGGTGGGGCGCTGAGCGTGCAGCAGTTGCGGACCCGTGCCATGCGGCTGAAGCGCAAGCACGACCTGGGCATGATCGTCGTCGACTATCTGCAGCTCATGCAGGGCGGCGGCGTTCAGCGCACGGACAACCGTGTACAAGAGATCTCGGAGATCACGCGCGGGCTGAAGATGGTTGCCAAGGATCTGGATGTCCCCGTCCTGGCCCTGTCGCAGCTTTCCCGCCAGACCGAGCAGCGCGAGGACAAACGCCCGCAACTTGCCGATCTGCGCGAAAGCGGCTCGATCGAACAGGATGCCGACGTGGTCATGTTCGTCTTTCGCGAAGAGTATTATCTGTCTAAGAAGGAGCCGCCGATGGGCACGCCGGAGCACGCCTCTTGGCAGCAGGAGATGGAGCGCGTGCACAACCTGGCGGAAGTCATTGTCGGCAAGCAGCGCCACGGCCCGACGGGCACGCGGCGGCTGCATTTCGAGGGCGAATTCACCCGTTTTACCGATCGTGAAGAACGCTACGAGTTTGACGGCTGATCCGCCCTGGGCCAGCGCCGTCCTCACCATCGATCTGGAGGCGATAGCGGAGAACTACCGCCGCCTTGCCGGCTTGGTGCATCCGGCTCGGTGTGCTGCGGTGGTCAAGGCGGACGCCTATGGTCTGGGTGCTGTTGAGGTTGCCCCCCGCCTGGCCGCCGCGGGCGCGGATCTCTTCTTCGTCGCGCAGCCGGAAGAGGGAATGCGGCTGCGCGGGGTCTTGCCCGATGCGGACATCGCCGTTCTGAACGGGCTGCCCGAGGGCGCCGAGGCCGACTATGAGGGCTTGCGGCTGATCCCGGTGCTGAACGATCTGGCGGAGATCGACCGATGGGCCCGACTGGCCCGATCCAGGGGCAGATCGCTCGCCGCGATCGTCCATGTCGATACCGGCATGAACCGGCTTGGCCTGCCGGCCGGCCAGGTGGACCGTCTGGCGGCCGAGCCGTCGCGGCTGGCGGGCCTGGACCTGCGTTATGTCATGAGCCATCTCGCCTGTGCCGATGAGGTCGGTCATCCCATGACCGGGGCGCAGTCTGCAGCTTTCCGGGCGATTACAGCCCGGCTGCCGCGGGCCCCGACAAGCCTCGCCAATTCATCCGGCATCTTCCGGGGGGCCGGTCTGCATGGCGACATGGTGCGCCCAGGTGTGGCGCTCTACGGCGTCAATCCGACGCCTGAGACAACCAACCCCATGCGCGCATGTGTCCGCCTGCAGGCGCGGATCCTGCAGGTGCGCGACGTTGACAGCCCCATGACCGTTGGCTACGGTGCCGAGTACAACATTGCCCGACCCGGAAAAATAGCAACAATCGCAATTGGTTATGCCGACGGATATCTGCGCTCCCTCGGGGGAGAGGTGCATGTCTGCCTGGCGGGGCGGGCGCTGCCTGTGGTTGGCCGCATCTCCATGGATCTGACGACCGTGGATGTGAGCGATGTCCCTGAGGACGAGGCGCACCCTGGTGGATGGGTGGAGATCATCGGGTCCATCGTAACTGTGGATGATGTGGCAGCAGCGGCCGGAACCATCGGCTACGAGATCCTGACATCGCTCGGGCGGCGCTATCACCGCCACTATGTCGGCTCTGCCCGCGGATCGGCGGCATGAACCCGCTTGCACCGATCGGTCGCGCCTTCATCGCGTTCATGCAGGGGGTCGGGCATTTCGTAGTGTTCGCCATGCAGGCGCTGTCGCATTGCGTGCGGCCCCCGTTCTATCCCCGGCAGATCCTGCGGCAGATTGTCGATATCGGCTATTACTCGCTGCCGGTCGTCGGCATGACCACCCTGTTCACCGGGATGGTGCTGGCCATTCAGGCCTATAGCGGCATCACCGATGTCGGCGCCGAAGTGGCGATCCCGACGATCGTCGTCGTCGCGGTCACGCGCGAACTTGCCCCGGTTCTGGCCGGCCTGATGGTTGCGGGCCGCATCGGCGCGTCCATGGCGGCGGAAATCGGCACCATGCGGGTGACCGAGCAGATCGACGCGCTCAACACGCTGTCCACCAATCCGATGAAGTACCTGGTGGTGCCGCGGATGATCGCCGGGGCCCTGATGCTGCCGTGCCTTGTGCTGGTGGGCGATGTGATCGGGACCTTCGGCGGCTATCTGATCGGCGTCTACAGGCTCGGCTTCAACGCGTCGGCCTATCTTTCCAACACCTGGGATGCGCTGGAGACGATCGGCGTGATCTCCGGGCTGGTGAAGGCCGCCGCCTTCGGTTTCACGATCGCCGTGATGGGGTGCTATCATGGCTACACCTCACGGGGCGGAGCGCAGGGTGTTGGTGCTGCGACGACCAATGCGGTGGTCTCGGCCTCGATCCTGATCCTGATCCTCAACTACGTCATAACCGAGCTGTTCTTCTCGCGATGACCGATCCTCAGGCGACCGCCGCCGGCCGCCCGGCGAAGATCGAGCTTAAGGACGTGCACAAGGCGTTCGGCAGCAAGCACGTTCTCAACGGCGTCGATCTGACGATCGCGGAAGGCGAGTCGGTCGTCGTGATCGGCGGGTCGGGCACCGGTAAATCGGTGATGATGAAGTGCATCCTCGGCCTGCTGGAGCCTGACGCCGGCTCGGTCCACGTCGACGGCCAGGACACGACGCATTTGTCCGGCAGCGAGCGCGACCGGCTGATGCGGCATTTCGGTATGCTGTTCCAGGGGGCCGCGCTGTTCGACAGCCTGCCGGTCTGGCAGAACGTGGCCTTTGGGTTGACCCAGGCCAAGCGGCTGGCGCGCGCCGAAGCCAAAGAGATCGCCTTGTCGAAACTGGCCGCCGTCGGGCTCGGCCCCGAGGTGGGCGAGCTGTCGCCGGCGGAACTTTCCGGCGGCATGCGCAAGCGCGTCGGCCTCGCCCGCGCCATTGCGACAGAGCCGGACATCATCTTCTTCGATGAGCCCACGACCGGGCTCGACCCCATCATGGGTGACGTGATCAACGATCTGATCGTCAAATGCGTGCGCGAGCTTGGGGCGACGGCACTGTCGATCACCCACGACATGGCCAGCGCCCGCAAGATCGCCGACCGCATCGCCATGATCTATGGCGGGCAGATCATCTGGGCCGGGCCGGTGTCGGAGATCGACCGTTCCGGCAACGACTATGTCGATCAGTTCATCAATGGCCGGGCCGAAGGCCCGATCCAGATGCAGATCCGAGAGGGGTAGCCGGCCTTCACATTGCCACCGGATGGCGCGACCATAGCCGGCGGTTCGATCGATCCTGGGGGCCGGAGCGAAAGCGCAACCGTGGCACGCCGTAACCAAAGCCGATTTGTCTGTCAGGAGTGCGGCGCGGTGGCCCCGCGCTGGGCAGGGCGGTGCGACGCCTGCGGTGCCTGGAATTCGATTGTCGAAGAGCCTGAGGAGGCGGCACCGCCGCGTGCGATCGGCACCGCTGCCGGCGGTCGGCGCATCGCCCCTGTCGGGCTGGACGAGATCGGGCCCGATGCCCCCCGGCGGACGACCGGCATCGCAGAACTGGACCGCGTGCTGGGCGGCGGGCTGGTTGCCGGGTCGGCCGTGCTGGTCGGGGGCGATCCGGGGATCGGCAAGTCGACCCTGCTCTTGCAGGCGGTCTGTGCCCTCGGGCAGGAAGCACCCTGCCTCTACATTTCCGGCGAAGAGGCGGTGGAGCAGATCCGCATGCGGGCTGCGCGCCTGGGCTTGAGCGGATCTGCAGTCGAGCTGGCCGCTGCGGCGGATGTGCGGGACATTCTGGCGACGCTCGATCGGGCGGATGCACCGGCCGTCGTCGTGATCGATTCGATCCAGACCATGTTCGTCGACACGCTGGACAGCGCACCCGGCACGGTGGCCCAGGTCCGCGCCAGCGCCGGCGAACTGGTGCGGCTGGCCAAGCGGCGCGGCCTCGCGCTGCTGCTGGTCGGGCATGTCACGAAGGACGGCATGATCGCCGGGCCCAGGGTGCTGGAGCACATGGTCGACGTCGTTCTCTATTTCGAAGGCGATCGGGGCCACCATTTCCGCATTCTGCGGGCGGTGAAGAACCGCTATGGCGCCACGGACGAAATCGGCGTCTTCGAGATGACCGGGCAGGGCCTGCGCCAAGTCCCCAACCCGTCGGAACTGTTCCTGGCCAATCGGTCGGCCGGTGGCCGCGGCGAGGACGTCGCCGGCAGTGTCGTCTTTGCCGGGCTGGAGGGGACGCGGCCCGTGCTGGTGGAGGTGCAGGCACTGGTGGGGGCGACGGCGCCCGGCTCGCCGCGGCGGGCCGTGGTGGGATGGGATGCGAACCGGCTGGCCATGGTGCTGGCTGTGCTGGTGGCGCGGGGCGGCATTGCAGTCGGGGGCAGCGACATCTTCCTGAACGTGGCCGGCGGGCTGAAGGTCAGCGAGCCGGCGGCCGATCTGGCGGCGGCGGCGGCGATCGTTTCGTCCAAGCTGGGCGTGCCCGTGGCCCATGATGCGGTGGTGTTCGGCGAGATCGGGCTGTCGGGTGAGGTGCGGCCGGTGCCGCAGACCGAGCTGCGGCTGAAAGAGGCCGCCAAGCTGGGATTTGCCCGCGCAATCGCGCCCAGACGCAAACGGGACGGTGCGGCGGGCTTGAACCCGGCGCTGCAGATAAGCGACATTGCCTCGGTTGAAGATCTTCTGAGCCTTCTGGAGTCGTCGGATGTGCGCCCCCGCGCATCTCACCGACCCGGCAGAAACACGGCGGCCCTCCCATGAATCCAGCCGACATCGTTGTCATTGCCGTTATCCTCCTGTCCGGTCTGATGGCGTTCTTCCGGGGTTTCGTCCGCGAAGGGCTCTCCATCGCCGGCTGGGTGGGGGCGGTTTATGTCGCCATCCTCGGCCTTCCGCACGCCCGTCCGTATGTCGAGCAGCATATCGACAACGAAACGGCGGCCAGCGTCGTTGCCGGTGCCGGGATCTTCATCGTTGCGCTGATCGCCTTCGGACTGATCGGCAGCCTGATCGCCAAGCTTGTGCGCGGGACCACGCTCAGCGCGGTCGACCGGTCTCTGGGCTTTCTGTTCGGGCTGGTGCGCGGCGTGGTTCTGGTATCTCTGGCCTATCTGATCATGGCCCAGGTGTTCCCCGAGGGGCAGGAGCCGGAGTGGTTCGAGCAGGCCCATTCGCGTCCCTGGGTGGAACGAAGTTCAGGCATTCTGGTTTCGCTCGTGCCGGAAGACGTCATGGCCGATGCGCTGGGCGCGGTTCGGGCACGGAGCGCCGGCGGTGCGGGCGAGGAAGAGGGCGGATCGGGAACGCTTGATCTGCGCGGCCTTTCAAGGCCGCAGCCGGCGGCCCCCGAGTCGCCTGGGGAGGAGGGTTATCAGGACGACCAGACGGGCGATCTCGACCGCATGATCGAGACCTTGCAGGAGCCTCGGTGACGGCAGCGGCCGGATGAAGCCTTCGGGCGTCCGTTAACCAAGGTTTGGCGGTGTCATAAACGGTAACCCAAGCTATATAAGTGACGGCGCGAACAATCGACGGATAAGCCGGGCGGTCCGCGCCAGCCTCACGGAGGCCACGCGTTCCATGCGCACCACGCATCCCTTCGTCGTCGATAGCGCCGATTCCGACAAATTCCATGAGGAATGCGGCATCTTCGGTGTCTACGGGCACCCCGATGCCGCCGCCCACACGGCGCTGGGGCTACACGCCCTGCAGCATCGCGGGCAGGAGGCAAGCGGCATCGTCAGCTATGACGGCGAGCATTTCCACGCGCACCGCGCTCTCGGCCAGGTCGGAGACAATTTCAGCTCCGAATCGGTGATCGGCTCGCTCAGGGGCCATGCCGCCATCGGGCACAACCGGTATGCCACGACCGGCGGCACACTGATGCGCAACGTGCAGCCGCTGTTCGCCGACTTCGACTTTGGCGGCTTCGCCGTCTGCCACAACGGCAATCTGACCAACGCCTATCAGCTGCGCCGGCAGCTTGTGCGCCGCGGGTCGATCTTCCAGTCGACGACGGATACCGAGGTGTTCGTCCATCTGATGGCGTTCAGCCGCGGCGGCGACGTTCTGGACCGGCTGGTGGAGGCGCTGCGCCAGGTGGAGGGCGCCTATACCCTGGTGGCGCTGGCGAAGGAATGCGTAATCGGCGTGCGCGACCCCCTGGGCGTGCGGCCGCTGGTGCTGGGCCGCATCGATGCCCCAGGCGGCAAGCCGGGCCATGTGTTGACGTCTGAGACCTGCGCGCTCGATATCATCGGGGCCGAATTCGTCCGCGATGTGGAGCCGGGCGAGATGGTCGTGCTTACGGATGAGGGTGTGCGGTCCTATCATCCGTTCCGTAAGGCGCGGTCGCGCTTCTGCGTGTTCGAGTACATTTATTTCGCGCGCCCCGACAGCGTGCTGGAAGGTGTGTCGGTCTATGAGGCGCGGCGCCAGATTGGCATGGAGCTGGCGCGCGAGGCACCGGTCGAAGCCGACGTGATCATCCCCGTGCCGGACAGCGGCGTGCCTGCGTCGATCGGATATGCGGCCGAAAGCGGGATCCCGTTCGAGCTCGGCATCATCCGCAATCACTATGTCGGCCGTACCTTCATCGAGCCGACCGACCGGATCCGCCATCTCGGTGTCCGGCTGAAGCACAACGCCAACCGCTCGCTGATCGCGGGCAAGCGTGTGGTGCTGGTGGACGACAGCATCGTGCGCGGAACCACATCGCAGAAGATCGTGCAGATGGTGCGCCAGGCGGGTGCCAGCGAGGTGCATCTCAGGATCTCCAGCCCGCCGACCGCGCATCCCTGCTTCTACGGCATCGACACGCCGGAAGAGGGGGAACTGCTGGCCCACAAGCACACCGTCGACGGCATGGCGGAGCGGATCGGGGTCGACAGCCTGGCCTTCATCACCATCGACGGCCTCTATCGGGCCATGGGCAAGCCCGGCCGCAACCCGCTGCAGCCGCAATTCTGCGACGCCTGCTTCACCGGCGATTACCCGACCGAGCTGCCGGACCGCGACGAAGCGGTGAAGCAGCCGGAATTGTCGTTCCTTGCCGAGCGCACGGCCTTTGGTCGCGAGCGCCGTGTCCGCCGCGGGTGAGCGGCACCACCGACGCTGAAGGCGGCCGGCTGGCCGGCCGTGTCGCTCTGATCACCGGTGCGTCGCGCGGCCTCGGTGCCGCAGTGGCTGAGCGGTATGCGGCCGAAGGCGCGCATGTCGTGCTGGTGGCACGGACCGTGGGCGGCCTTGAAGCGGTGGACGACCGGGTGCGCGAGGCGGGCGGAACGGCGACGCTGGTGCCGTCCGATCTGACGGCGGCGGGCCAGATCGAGGCGTTAGGCGCGGCCATGCTGGAGCGATTCGGACGCATCGACGTGCTGGTCGCCAGTGCCGCCGGGCTTGGCGCCCTGGGGCCCGTCACGCACAGCAACCCGAAGCTCTGGCGCGAGACGCTGGAGCTGAACCTGTTTTCCGTCCTCAGGCTGGTGCAGGTCTGCCATCCGCTGCTGCGGCAGTCGTCGGCAGGCCGTGCGATCGTCGTGACGTGCAGGGTGGGGCGAGAGCCGAAGGCCTATTGGAATGCCTACGGCGTCAGCAAGGCGGCGTTGGACATGCTGACGCAGCTCTATGCGGCGGAAACGGCCAAGTCTCCAGTGCGGATCAACCTGATCGACCCGGGACCGTTACGTACACAGTTGCGCGCGGCCGCCTTTCCCGGCGAGACTCCGGAAGCCGTCCCGGAGCCGGCGACCGTCACGGAAGCGTTCGTGCGCCTGGCCGCGGAAAGCTGGACTGCGACGGGGCAGTGCGTGGACGCCACGGAGCTTTGCCGCTCGGGTGGGCAAGCAGCTTCATTTGCGAACTAACTAGTTACAACTGTTGCTGCGTTGCAACATCGCCGCACAAACGGCGGCCGCAGACCCCGAATGTGATCTTCTTCACTGGTGGATTACGCCGGCCGCGCTAAATGTTGCAGTGCAATATCAGAGGCCGTAACGGCCCGCGGGAGGGCGCCCTCCATACTCTGGAGGTTGTCCGATGATGAACGGATACGAGACAGACCATCGGGGTGCCGAAGACCACCCCTACGGTCCCTACCACCTCGAAGTACGGCCTGAGGTCGTCAACTACTACCTGATGCGGGCCCGCGAGGAACGGTCGCGGGTGTTCGTCGAGATGCTGAAGGCGGCCTTCACCGGCCTGCGCCGGCTGTTGCCTTGGGGCCGGCTCCGGCATGCCCGTCTACCGGAAATGGCGGGAGGGCGGCACACCCCGGTTGCCTCCTGAACCATCGGCGTCCTGACGCTCGCGATGCCCGATTGGCGTTGCGGGCGCCAGGACGGCCAGTTGTTCCCGACATCCGCGAGGGTACGACGATGCGGCCAAGCTTCAGGAAACTGCTGCCGTACGAATACGCAGACTATGAATCGCATCTTCTGCGCCTGTCGGCCGCAGACCGGGCCGCACGCTTTCACGCCGGTCTGACGGACGAAGCGATCAGGCGACATTGCCGAAAGTTGCGCTGGCCGACCGATCGGCTGATCGGCTGCTTTGCCGACGGTGACCTGCGTGGGGCCGTTGAACTGCGGTCGATCTCCAACCCGGATGCGCCGGTCTTTGCGGAACTCGCCGTCAGCGTCGAGGGCCCCTATCAGGGGCACGGTGTCGGTACCGAATTGGTGCGCCGGGCTCTGCTGGTCGCGCGAAACCGCGCTATGCCCTGCGTGGCGATGACGTCGTTGCCGAACAACGGCCGCATGCTGGAGATCGGCCGCCGGTTCGACGGCCGATCGAGCCTTGAGGACGACTCGATATTCACCGACTACAGGCTGGATCGGCCCGACGCCGCCTCGATCCTGCAAGAGTTGGCCGACGACGGCATCGCCTTCCTGTTTGCGGGCGTGGAGCGTTGGCAGCGCAGCCTGGCGGCATGGACGGTGGGACGCGAGCGCCGAGCGGCAACATAGTTCCAGCTACCTGAACCAGACCGAGGTCACCGGCATGAAGGTGACGATCATCAGCACGATGGACATCGTTAGCAGGTGCCATTTGGCATAGCGCATCACCTTCTCAATCTTCAGGCCCGTGGTGGAGCAGGCGGTGAGCAGCACCGGGGCGACCGATATCCGGCTGTCACGCGCAATCGGCGTCCCCGAGGCAAGCTCGCACCGGTGGCAGTTCCGAAGGAACCGAGCCAGCGATGGTTCACGGATATCAACGGGAGTACAGGGACGCTCTGACGTCCGGGTAGTCCCACTATCCCTGCGTCCTAGACAGGGCACAGGTCAAGTGTCGTCACCTTCGCGCCTCGAACAACATGATACCTGCTAGTGTAATGACTTATTAATGTCCTTCGGCCCATAACACCAAGGTTCCTCAATAGCGTGCGTCTTCTAGTTTCGGATTAGGCACGTGGAGCCGAACAGCCGACGCGGGCGCCGTCATCGCGATGACACTTCCCGACTTGATCTCACCATGTGCCGTTGCGCCCACAAACGGCATGGTCAGAGGAAGACAGGTATTGGCATGAAACCCTAGGGAGATTGCCAATGGTGATCGGAGTTCGAGTGACGCTGGAGAATAGCTCGAAGCTCATGATTTGAGGCTCGCCCCAGACTGCAGAAAGTAGAGGAGTGGCGCCAAATGCAGAAGCCGGAACCGATTACGATCCTGGTCGCGGACGATGACCCCGACGACCGCATGCTGATCGAAGATGCCTTCCAGGAAAGCAAGCTTCAGAATGAGCGCCGATTTGTAAAGGATGGCATAGAGCTTCTGGAGTACCTCCAGCGTCGTGGTGCCTATGCTGATCCCGCCGATTCACCCCGTCCTGACGTAATCCTCTTGGACCTCAATATGCCGAGGATGGATGGTCGAGAAGCGCTGTCGATCATCAAGGCAGATCCGAATATAAAACTGATTCCCGTCGTGGTTCTGACGACATCGAAAGCTGAGGAAGACATTCTCCGTACTTACGATCTCGGAGTTAATTCGTTTATTACCAAGCCTGTGACATTTGATGGCTTGGTGGATATAGTAAAAGTATTGAGCAGCTATTGGTTCCAGATCGTAAAGCTCCCGCGAGTCTGAGAGTTGATCGTGTTCAGCCACTCATTGCATGACGACATATCCGACCATGCCAGAGGGGGAACTTAGGCGGCACAAGCGTTCGACGACGCTCAAGAGCGGTAACATCGTCTTTCGCGACGGTACGTGCGTTGTGCCATGCCGCATCAAGGATACATCGGTGTCGGGGGCACGCTTGGAGTTGCGCCTGTGGCACGACCTGCCGGACCAATTCAAGCTTGCAGTGCCAATGGGTGAAACGCACGAATGTCAGGTCGTGTGGAGAAAGAACCTGGAAGTCGGCGTCAGGTACGTCGATCTCGAAGAGCCGATCGCCGAAGCCACGAACCGTGAGGAAACTGGAGCGCAACTGCTCAAAAGAGTGGACAGCGTGATGCACTTGATCGATGAGCTTCGGAGTGAGATGGATCTGATCAAAAAAGAGATCCAATCCCAGTTGTGATAATCGATCTTTGCTCGAGTCATAATCTGAATAATTACCCTATTCTGATGCGAGAATTCCTGACATAGCGCAAGCTTGGCAGTCATATTTCTCGTGCTTCTGCCGGCTCAGCTCGATCCAGAACAGTTCGGTGGGATTCTATTTCCCTCGGCAAGATGCTGCCCACAGGAGTGGTCTGCCGACTGCTGCGACCTGGATACCAGTTCGCAGTTGGACCCAGAGGAGAAAGTCTGAGCGGGGCAGGGGGCCGACTTGTAGAAGCCGCTGCCGGGAGCCCGGTGGAGGCAGACCGGGCGGCCGCGGCAGCGCCATACGGGCTCCCAGAAACTTGGCTGCGGTGAGCGCAGCTGGCCTGCATGGCGTGGTCAGCCTGCGCAAACTCGCAGGCTGACCATCTGGTGCGCATCGCGGACCGTTGGGGCAATCTCAACAGCTGCACTGTTCCTGCAGCCAGCCCATGTCCGCGATGACAGTCCCTATCAGAAGTCGGACTGCCTTACGGCCTGGCCGTCGTACCCGTAGATCGAGCTCGAGATCTCGATGAAGTTGAACGGGATCTCCAGGCCGATTTCGCGCGCCCGCAGAAAGTTGATCGCGATGTCGGGGGGCGAGACGATGCCGACGGGAAGATCGCCGACGACAGCGGTGCCTTCCAGTACGTTGACCCCGTAGACCGCGGCCAGATGCGCGTTGCTCTCGAAGCTGATCCCGATGGACATCAGCGCGCTGTTGTGGCCCCCCATGACGTTCTCGGGCACGACGCTGAGGACGGGCACGCGGTCGGCAAAGGCGTTGATTGTCGCGATCTCATTGAAGACGGAGGTGCTGCCGGTGATCCAGAAGACGCTGCGCTCCAACAGCGGATCTGCCCGCCGCATGTTCGCGACCGCGGTTGCCACCAGGTCCTGCAACTCTCTCTGCGCCTCGCTGGGATCCTGAAGCGAGACCATAATCACGTTGAGCGCGCGCTCGCGGGCGAGGGCGGCCATCGGCTGCGCCTGTGTTTCGACCGCGCTCACATTCGTGCTGTCGACCAGAATGGCGATGTTCTTCAGGTCGGGCATGAAGTCGGTCAGATAGGCGAGCTGAACTTCCACGGGCATGTTCAGCGAGGTGAACGCGAAGTTCGTCCCGGTACCCTGGTCGTAGCGCGCGACCTGGCCGAGCATGACAGGGTCCTTCGAGCACACCGACACAACCGGCAACTCGCCGCCGTTGTAATTCTCCCAAAGGAACGCAGTCGACTGTGAGCCCATGGAGAAGATCAGCTCGTAATCGCCTTCGTCGGCCAGCTGGATCGCCAATTCGCCGCGATCCGCATCCGACTGGAAGTTATAGACCGTCAGCTGGGCGTTGATGTTGCGCTCGTGCAGAACAGTCAGAATCTTCGACATCGCCGTGTCATAGGCTGACGACGCCTTCGGATAGAGGACGAAGATGTGCCTGACCGGACCTTCACCGTCGACCCGTGTCACGTGCACCTGGCGCGGATCTCCCTGGACCTCACTTAGCTCCCACTGCTCCGCAATATCCGGATCAATGAGGAACCATGTCGAATAACCTGCACCATCGGCCGCGGCTTGCTGACCGACGGCAGCACCGAACAGCGCTGCCATCGCCACTGCGATAGCTCCGCGTCTGAGCGATCTGATCGAAGTAATCATCGGACCCTCTCCTCCTGGCCTCCGAAAGGCGCCAAAGGTTTTACACTGATAGCAAACAAAAGACCCATCACTGCTACGGCAACGCCAAGTTGTCCGATGATGGTCGGGTTTTGGCCAAAGACAGCGAATAGCTGTCCGACCAATAAAGGACCGCATACATGACCAATGCGCTCAAGGAAGCGGTAGGACGCTGACGTGGGCGCTTCCCCAATCTGATTGGAGAGCTCAGAGTTTACGACATGAGTGACGACCGGTGCGTTGATGAAGCCATGTCCAATACCGACCATGACCACGCCGACGATAAGCATGATTGTCGGCAGTGTTGAGCTTGCTGGGAGTGCCAGGACTGCAGTTACACCTGTCAGCCCAATGATCGTCATGCCCAATCCGCTGAGGAGCGATCCGTCGACAAGGACGAACGCGGCAATGCCGGTATGGTCCGTGTGGCGCGATGCGTAGGCGTTGGTGACGACGACCGCCAACGCGTAGATCATCAAGACTTGGCCAATATCTTCCTGCCGATAGCCGGCGGACTGCATCAGCAGCGGGAGCGAGAAGATGACAACGCCGGTCAGAACCGCCTTTGCCGGGATGCCGATCAGGAGAATGGCCTTCAGGAATTCCAGATTGCGCAGCACATTGGCCAGATCGGTGGCTATCGAGCGGAAGCTGCCAAGGGCGGTCATGGCGGAGTTGACCCGCTGGCTTGACTTGACTGCCGGCACCGCTGCAAGCGTGTAGATCATCATCACGAAAGCGAGGCTGCCGGACAGGATGAAGACGCCCTGTGTGCCGAGCTGCGAGACCAGCAGCGAGCCGATCGCCATTCCCGAGATCATGCCTCCCTGGAAGCCGTAGACGATGATGGCCGCGCCTCGCGTCCGCCGCTCCGGCCCAGTGGTCGCAAGGATGTACGACTGCACACCGATGAACAGAAGGCCCTGGCCGACGCCCGACAGCGTCCGCGCCAGCATCACGGTCCAGAATCCCGGCAGCAGAGTGAGAACGACCATGCCGAGACATGCGAGTGCGAGCCCGGCATAGATCGGCCCGCGTGCACCCCTGCGCTGTGCGAAGAAGCCGGCGGGAACCAGGGTGACGGCGAAGGCGATGAAGTAGCTCGTAAAGACCAAAGACGCAGCGCCATCCGCAAAGCCCGCGTTCTCTGCGGTGCGATGGATGAACTGTGGCAGGAATGCGTAGGTCAGATGTTCGGCGAGCACGGCGATGAAGAACACCGGCTTGACAAGCAAGAGAGCGCGTTCGTTGGCGGTTGATGAATCTTGTGCCTGTGTGACGTTGGGCGGCTTGTCGGACGCAGTCTGGCCTTTCCTGACCTGAATCGTGCCGGCAAGTTGCAAGAAGATTCCGGCCATGAAGGCCGATGCCAGGAACAGCGCGGCGAAGTTCTTGACGCTGCGTGCCGTCTGGCGAACGACGATGTCCTGTGGGACGGCGACGGCAACGCGAACTGCGCGTCCGGCGGACCTGCCCAGGTCGACCACATATTCGAACGTCCCGGGATCAGTCGTCCACGGCCGACCGATGGCGTCGCGGTTCGTGTGAATGCGGATCACGTCGTCGACCACGAGTCCGGCCGAATGGATATCTGGGTTCAGCCGCTGATAATCCGAGAAGACCCGCTCCAGGCCTTCGATCTCCATGATGTTCAGGCCGAGATTGAGAATGCTGGCCACTCTCTGGCTCAAGGAATCGGCGAGGCCTTGCGTCTTTGCCTGGGCGCCGCCGGAGTAGAGCGACACCAGCGTCGCAATCACGATTCCCGATATGGCCGTGAAGATGACGCCATAGACGACTTGCAGCCAGCGTCGCTGCTGGCCAGCCTGCAGTTGCGGTGCCGTGAAGCCTACAAGAACGCCAAAGCCCACGGCCGCAATTGCCGAGATGATGAGCACCGGCGTGAAGCTGCTCAACACCCGATCGTCGACGACCGAAAGCGGCATTCGGATAGCCAAGCTGCCAACTCGCTCAAAACGGTTCCTGAGCGGCAGAATGACCTGAAGCGTCGTGTCGTCCTTGCGGATCTCGAAGATGTCGCCATTTCCGAACTCGCCGAAGTTCGGCTCTTCCGGCGGTGCCGCGAGGGGTGTCGCCTCCGCCTCATCGGTTACGAATATCGGGTTGCCGACCCGATCAAACGCAACAATCGATGCGATCGTCTCGTCGGAAGCCAGGATGGGTTCAGCCTTGGTGCGGAAGCCCACGAACTGTTCCAAAGGAAGGCCGGGCCGCAGGAATTGCTCGATCGTCGTCTGCAGCAGCCGACCTTGTGCAGCGAGCTTCTCCGTTTGGAAATGCGTGAACGTTCGTGTCGCTTCCCCGAACCCAACGTAGATCAGAAGCAGTAGCGACAAAGCCGTAACGACGGCCATCGTTATGCCGTTCGTAGTAGCCCCGACTGGGTCGGCTTTCTGCCTCATGATCTGCGTCCTAGCTTTCCATGCGCCGCCCTATCCACTACGGCTGGATCAGGGTGTGTAGATGGTCAGGTGCGCCACGTCGTTGGCTGAATAGAAGGTCGATCCGGTCGGCGATGAGCGAGAGGATCAGGTCGTCGTAGTCCATGCCGCACCGCTCCAGGCCGACACTGACGATGCTGGTCTTGTTCCCCTCGGGCCGCTTCAGATCGGGTTTCGGGTTCGCCTCAAGAATATGGATCTCGCCGTTGTCGCACATGCGAAGGTCGAGGCGGATCAGTGTCTCGAGACCCAGCTCCGAGAAGACGGTCATGGCGATCTTCTCAAGCCGGGAGATGACTTCGCCGTCCGTGTCGAGGGAGAGCAGACGCATGCGATCGGTTGAAATCGGTCGCACGTCCATCGAGGTGAAGATGCGCTCCTCATCGCCGAGAACACGCTCCACCGGTGAGAAGATGAACGGCGCTGAACCAAGCGACAGTGACCGGCTCTGAGCCGTCACCGAACCGGCGATCGCGATGCAGAACTCGCGGCCCGGCAAGAAGTCTTCGATCATCACGTGGTTCTGCGTGGCGTCGAATACCTCTTGCAGGCAATCGGCCAAGTCCACCGCCTCGTCGATCACATGGACATGGAGAGATGCCCGCCCGGATACCGGCTTGACGACAAATGGGCCGGCATGGCCACGAAATGCCCGCTGGAAACCGGGGTGGCTCGCCGGATCAAAGCGGCCTTGCGTGGGATGCCAGGTCGTGAAGGCGGCCGTGTTCAGGCCGAGTTTCGTGACTTCAAGCTTGAACACCGGTTTGTTGTCGAGAATGCTCGATATGAGTGGGTTATGCCCAACATAGGGCACGCCCAAAAGTTCGAGCATTGATGGGGCATGGGCTACGGGGTTGAAGCCTTGGACGCCGCCCGAGTTCAGCCAGGCAAAGTGGATTTGCCGTGCCTGCATCTCCTCTGAAAGATGCATATTCTCTGCCAGAAGGTGGACAGACCGGAAGCCCAGTGCCCGGAGCGAGTCGGCGATCTGTTCCGCAACCGCCTGATAGCTCTTCCAAGGGCGTGTATTCGGAATGCGGTACATGACCGCGCCCGGCTCTTCTTTATCGCCACCATGGATGACAGCGATGTTCATCCGTTCTTTCAAGGCGGCGATCTGAGTCTCGAGCTTATCGACCCGGCTCAGTCGCCTTGGCGGCCTGTCTCCGGCAATGTCACGGAGAACCGGAAAGTCTCCACTGCCGGGAGGCATATCGAGCAGGGCATCCATGTGACACTCAATCTTATGTTGGTCGGGGTAGCCGCAGAGGACGGTTGGCGGCGAGCAACATGACCGTAAAGCGTCAACTCTTAAATTTCGATAAATCAACCGAGAGCTTGCTTCGGCTGTGAAGCGTTTATTAACGCAATCTGCCTACGTCAAAGAGAACTAACACGCGTTAACCCATATAAAGCTGCACCCTTCCTTCAATACAATGTTAAGGACTCATGATCATTCTGGCTGCACACGTTGCCCTGCATCACTGGGGATCCCAAAACATGGAAATCGCAGCATCTGCCGGCGCAGCGTCGGCATCCGGCGTCACGGCGGTGGATGTCGACGACGACCCTTGCGAAGCCGACGCCTTCGACGAAGACCTTTGCGGAGCCGACGCGGAGGACGGGAAGGGCGCAGACTGGCCGCCGCTTGCGGTTGGCATGTGGTCGCAGCTGTTGCGATGCCAGAGCCAAGTGCTTCATCGTATCACCCGCCGGTCATCGGCACGCCGCACGCTCGCCCCGATATTCGAACTGGCGCGCGAATGCTTAAGCTGCATCGCTGTCGGCGCTGAACTCAAGAGCGATCGATCACAGCTTGTGCACCATCTCTCCCAGGACGATGTTCCGGCCGAGGTGTTGCGGCACGGAAAGTTCCGCGTTGTAGGCGAGGGCTGCAGCGTCGGTGCTCTGTCAATTTCAGCAAGCCATATGCTGATCGTTGCCGATCTGGACGACAACCCAGGCGTCATCGGTCCCGAGTTGCAGGACCTGCTGCTTGCGCAGGGCGTTAGGGCAGCCTGGTCCGTGCCGGTCGTCGATGAAGCTGGAAGCGCACTTGGCGCCTTGACGCTGTATTTCGACAAGCCGGCGCCAGCGACCGCAGAGAACCTGCAACTGCTGGAGTGGTTGGCCGACCTCACCTACCATGTCGTCGTCTACAGTCACACCCGGGAAGCAAAGAGGGTCTCAGACGAGCGGTTTGCCGTACTGGTCGACAGCATCCCGGGCGTCGTCTACCAGCGCATTGTCACGCCGGACGGACAGATCCGCTATACCTATATCAGCAATGGAGCAGAGGATCTCTTCGGCGTCCCACCGCACGAGATCCTGGCCGATCCGAACGCACTGTTCGACTGCCATGGTGAGGGGTATCGAGAGGATTTCCGGGAGCGCTTGATCAAGGCATCGCGTGACCTCAAGATCTGGGACGTGGAAGCAACGATCGTCAAGCGGAATGGCGAACGGAAGTACACTCACGCGATTGCCAAACCGCTCGAGCAGGCCGACGGGACCGTTGTCTGGAACGGCGTGATCCTTGACGCAACCCGAATCAAGGAAGCCGAAATGCGCGCCGCTGCAGCGGAAATGCAGACGCGCGAAGCGATCGTAGAGAACCTCAATCACGGCTTGGTTCTCTTCGACGCCAACGGCTACCTTGTCATCGCGAACTCCCAGCTCAGGAGCTACTATCCCGAACTCACGGACGTCGCCGTGCCAGGGACGACTCTCGACGCATTCCTGAATGAAGAGCGTGAGCGCGATCTCGTCGGCGACGGCGAAGAGATTGTCCACGAAGATGACGACGAGACCATTGGGCGGTCAGAGGAGCGGCAGCTGCGGAACGGCAACTGGCTTTTCGTTCAACAACACCAGGCTGCCGGTGGCGAGACGGTGATCCTTTACACCGAGATCACGAAGCTCAAAGAACGAGAGATGGACCTCGCCAAGTCGAATCGGGAGTTGCAGGATTTTGCGTCCATCGCGTCACACGACCTGCAAGAGCCACTCAGAAAGATCGAGGCTTTCGGGGACCGCCTGCGGACACGTTGTGCCGATCAGCTCGGGGAACAGGGGCAATTCTATCTCGACCGGATGCAGAATGCCTCCGGACGCATGCGGACACTGATCAACGACCTGCTGACATACTCGCGTGTCACGACGAAGGCGCGTCCGTTCGAGGAATGCAGTCTGGAGAAGATCATCAGTGAGGTTCTCGGCGATCTGCAGTTGCCGATTGAGGAAAGCGGGGCAACAGTCGAAATCGGCGAAATCCCGATAATCGAGGCTGACGGCCTGCAGATGCGTCAGCTATTTCAGAACCTGATCAGCAACTCGCTGAAGTACCGCAAGAGCGACGTTCCGCCGCGCGTGGAAATCAGCGCGAACTTGCCCACCGACACACGCAGGGCGGTTTGCGAGATTCGCGTGGTCGACAATGGCGTCGGTTTCGAGATGACCTATGCCGAGCGGATCTTCGCCATCTTCCAACGCCTTCACAATCATCAAGAAATCAGTGGTACGGGCATCGGGTTGGCGACGTGCCGGAAGATCGTCGAAAGGCACCGGGGAACCATCCGCGCTGAGAGTGTGCCCGACGAAGGTTCGACGTTCATCGTCAGGCTCCCGACCTGCCATACCGAAAGCTGAATGAGGTCATGAAATGAGCAGCGGAAAGCCGATCACAATCCTTGTCGTCGATGACGATCCCGACGACCGCATGCTTATTGAGGATGCGTTCATTGAAAGCAAGCTGCAGAACGAGCGCCGCTACGTAAACGACGGCGTAGAGCTCATCGAGTACCTCCAGCATAAGGGGGAGTTCAGCGACCCGGAAAAAGCGCCGCGGCCTGGTGTCATTCTGCTGGATCTGAACATGCCACGGATGGATGGCCGCGAGGCGCTGGCAGCGATCAAGGCCGATCCGTACCACCGGCAGATTCCGGTCATCGTCCTGACGACGTCGAAGGCAGAGGAAGACATCCTTCGCAGCTATAACCTCGGGGTCAATTCCTTCATCTCCAAGCCGGTGACGTTCGACGGCCTGGTGGACGTCGTCAATGTGCTCGGCAGCTACTGGCTTCAGATTGTCGAACTTCCGCGTTTTGAGATCATAGCGGCTTAGCTCGGGCGTAGGTCGGGAGACATGCAATCGGGTGATGTGATACGCGTTCTCGTCATCGAAGATGATGAGGACGATCTGTATCTGACGCGTGAGCTCCTGCAGGAAGTCAGGGCACGGCAGTATGAAGTGACCTGGGAGCGCGAACCAGCCGAAGGTCTTCAGGCGCTCTGCAGCCAGGCATTCGACGTCGCCCTGGTCGACTACTATGTGAGCGGTACGACCGGCGTTGAAATTCTCACCCGGGCCGTGGATGCCGGCGTAGAGACGCCGGCAATTCTGCTCACTGGTCTAGGCAGTGAGGATGTCGACTTCGCCGCGATGCAGGCCGGAGCGTATGACTATCTGGAAAAGGGCAGCCTCTCTTCGAGCTTGCTGGACCGGTCGATCCGGTACGCCATGCAGGCTGCCGGGGCGCGGTCGGAACTCGCCGAGAAGTCAGCGCTGCTTGAGACGACGCTGAACAGCGCCAGCGCAGGGATCGCGCTGTTTAATCGCGCCGGCAATCTGGTCAATTGGAACTCGCGCTTCGCGAGCCTGTTGGATCTAGACGCGGCGCATTCAGCTGCAGAGTTCGAAGCGCTGGTTCGCAAACGGCTTGGAGATCTCATCGAGCAGGGAAGGCGCCCCTTTGAGTTGAGACGAAGCGGCGGTGATGTCACGGAAGTGCGGGTCGAGGACTGCCCCGACGGAGGGCGGGTCGTCGTTTGCATCGACGTCAGTGAACGCATCGTTTTTCAGAACCATCTCGTAGCGGCGAAGGAAGAGGCAGAGGCCGCCAGCCAGGCCAAGTCGAACTTCATCGCGAGCATAAGTCATGAGTTGCGTACACCCCTCAACTCGATCATCGGCTTCAGCGACCTGATTGAGAGCGACCTGGCCGACTCCCGGTCAAATGAGACGCATCGCGGATATGTGGGTCATATCCGGCAAAGTGCGGACCACCTGCTCGGTCTGATCAACAATATTCTCGATCTCTCGGAAATCGAGGCAGGCCGGTGGGAGCTTGAAGAGGAGCCGCTCGACCTCTGTCATGTCGTGCGGATGGCCGTCGCCTTGGTGACATCGCTGGCCGAGACGTCGGATGTCGATCTCCAGCTAAAAGTGGAGGCCGGCATTGGGCTGGTCTATGCCGATGCGAACGCCATGAAGAAGATCATCATCAACCTCCTTTCGAACGCGGTGAAGTTCACCGGATCAGGCGGCCAAGTGAAAGTGGCATTGGAACTTCGGCCGGGTAACGGAATTGCGCTGTCTGTTTCCGACACCGGAATAGGTATTCCATCGGATGCGGTCCAGCGGATCATGGAACCGTTCGAACAGGTCGACAGCGGCTCGGTTCGGCGCTGGGAAGGTATGGGATTGGGATTGCCAATCGTGAAACGTCTTGTCGAGCTTCACGACGGCTCGCTTGAGATCAGCAGCGTGGTGGACGAGGGCACGCGGGTCACGATTTCCATTCCGCCAAGCCGGTGTCGGCCGATGGTTGAGCAGAGTCCCAGCCGCGGTGCGGCCCTCGTCTCCTGACCGGGCACCCACAAGAGCCCGATATGCGCTCGGTCAGCGTAGCGACGCGCCGGGAAGCAAAGGCAAATCTCTGTTAGAGTTGGCTTGCGAAGCTGGCGTTCAGGCCGTTAGCTGACTGTCTGTCTCATCAGCAGCGATTGCGCAGACTCGATTCCGGCCGGTCTTCTTAGCCTCATACATCGCCTGATCCGCGCGCTCCAAGGCGATGTCAATCTGCGTTTCCGACGGATGCCAAGTGGTAGCGCCGATGCTGATACTGACGCGTGAGCCATCCTCAGCCTCGGGTATGGGCAGTCGATTGATGATTACGCGCAACCGCTCACCAAGGGCCGAAGCCGCGGCAAGCTCGGACTGCGGCAGTAGCACCGCGAACTCTTCGCCCCCAATGCGGGCAAACATATCGCTTCGTCGAAGCTGGATCCGCACCGCATCGGCAATTCGCCTCAGCACCTGGTCGCCGACGCTGTGTCCGAAGCGGTCGTTGATCGACTTGAAGTGATCAACGTCAAGGGACAGGATGCCCAGGGCATGGCCATAGCGCAGGGCACGGCCAACCTCCATCGCGGCGACTTCCTCAAAGTGCCGACGGTTAGAGACGCCCGTCAGCGCGTCGGTCATCGCCAACCTTTCCATCTCCTGACGCTGCGCATCGCACTGGTTCCTTGCCTCGGCAAGATCGGCCGCGGTCCTTGCCAGCGCCACCTTCTCAGCCTCAAGCTGGTCGCGCAGCAGCATCAGCTCTCGATTGGCATCCCTGAGCGCCGACATCATCAACCAGTGTTGCACCGCGTACCGGACGGAACGCTCAACCTTCTCCGCAGACAGCGACCCCTTCTCCAGGTAGTCGGCAGCGCCGAGCGCCATGCCCCGAAGATCGATATCGCGGCTTCCGGCGCCGGTAAGCAGGATGGCGGGCCGATGGCCGCCCATCGCCCGCCCTTCCTCCAGCAGTTCGAGCCCCGTCTTGGCGCCAAGCCGATAGTCGACCAGGAACAAGTCGGCCTGGTTGCCAGCCACCGCCTTCACGCCGTCTCGGTAATTCCCGATCCATGACAATTCGATAGGCTTGTCGCCGAGATCGCTCAGCAAGTCGGCGAGCAGCAGGTATTCGTCCTCGTCATCGTCGATCTGGATGACACGGATCGGATCCGGCATCGGTAGCTGATCCGGCAGCTCCCAATCCTGGCTCAGCTCCGTGAGTATCGGGGTCGAAGCACCTTCGACGATATCGCATCCGTTCATTGTCATTGGATCTACCGGTAGTGACTGGAGGCCGAGGATGACGCTCGCACTATAGCGTGCGGTTTGCTGGTGAGAGGATGTCGGCACAGCGTTGGCCAGTGGCGACGCAACATATCGGCCGTTCTGCGTGGTGACCGGTTGACCGTTTAGCTACGAGGCCGGACGCTTCCGGACTTCGCGATCTTGCCAACCTGCCAAGGTGTCCGTTCGCAATTGACGACCGGAATTGTGTCATGCCGCGCGACGCCGCGGTCGACGGAACGGCCGTATACCAGCTGTGCAAAGTAGGCAGTTCCTTCGTCGGGTGATCGCGAAAGCCATGGAGACGGGATACCGGGCTGATCTGGGTCCCAGCGCGAGATGGTGAAGGATGCATCCGGCCGACCTTGGTGCGCGCCGGGGTCGTCGGGATATCTCTCGTTGATCGGGTCATGGATTTCAGAGTCCGAAGAATGAAGATATCACATTGCAACAGGTGAATTGTGGGGACTGGCGCCTAAAATCACGTTAACGGATCGAGCGAAGTCGCCGAGCGTCAGGGCAAGAAATCAGACGTAGCAATCAATCTGGCAGAATAATCTCGTGAAACAGGGATTTTCTTCCTTGTGTTTGATCTTTGCCTTGAGCGAGTGAACTGGTCCAATTGGCGATAAACCCGCCTTCCCGTCCTGAATCCTCAAGACGACCTCGGGGCAGATGGTAGTCGGTGGCAAAGCAGTCTAGGCTGTGACTGCCCAATCATCCCGCGAGAACTGGCGGGCAGCCATGTAGCCGTAGACCATCTCGATAAGGCGCTCCACGAGTACTCCGTCGAGATGGTTGTCCACTAGGGGTCTGAGAAGGGCGCACGCTTGTATTGCTGATGACTTCGACCGGTACGAGCGACGCTCTGTAAGTGCGCAGAAGACATCGCAGACCGCCATGAACCGACCGATCTCGGAGAGCTGCGAACCCACAAGCCCTCTAGGATAGCCGGTGCCGTCGTTTTTTTCGTGATGCTGTCCGGCAGCGAAGATGACCTGTTTGTCGTAATCCCCACTTTCCAACAGCATGCGCTCACCGGCTTCAGGATGCTGCCGCATTTCCGCGAGTTCATGGGGCAGCAGTTTCCCGGGTTTGCTCAAAATGCTCTGCGGTACCTTGGTCTTGCCGATATCGTGCAGCAAGCCAGCCTCGAACAGGAGGTATTGGTCGCCTTTCATGCGAATACCGACGTGACGACCTAGAAGTAGTGCTGTGAGCGCGACATCAAGGGAATGTACCAGAGTCTCATGATGATGGCTTCGCAACTTTGATAGGAAGTCCATCAGGAGTATCTCATCGGGTCCTTCTACCGCGGACTGTGCCAGCACTCGAACAGCCATTCGTGGCACCGGTTGGCCAGTCTTCATATGCGCTTCAATATGTCCGACAAGATCCTTTGCCAAACGCCAGATGGCCTGAGCCCGGTCGCCAAGTTCGTCTATGCAGTAATCGACGCCGCGGCTCGCCAGCAGGCCAAATGTGCGGATTTGGTGTTCGACAGGGGATTCGTAATAGATGACGCCGTCGATACTGGTCTGACGTTCAACGAACGTTAGCCATGGTGACCATTGGCGTCCCATGGCGATTACGATCGGGTGGCAGTGGCCGGGCTGCTTCAATCTCCTCAGGAAGTCACGCGCGTCGAGGTCGCTTGGATATTCAGATAGAATGATGGCGGCTGTTCTCGGTTTTTGGGGCTCGTCGAGTACAGATCGCCTTGTATCAGTCAAAACCACATCATAATCATGGGATAGGAAATCCAAGAAGTCCTTGAAGAAAGCTTCCTGGTTTGTTGCAACTATGACTTGCTGTCGTGACTCGGCGAGCGGATTCTTTCCGAGAGGGATGCCAACTTGAGTGAGGTCGCCTTGCCCTTTCTGCGTCTCCGATGTTGGCTGCACGTTCATGGTGAACTTGTCGACCGTTGGAAATCGGGCTCTGGTGTCCCTCGGCAAACACTAGATGAAATTGATTGACAAGCCGCTAACCTCTCCAGCGCCGGGTGGGTCATCCGCCTGCGTCCCGGCAGCGGATTTCGTTGCGTCCCTCTGCAAGTCGATCGCGAGAGGGCGGGTCTCTGCGAAGCATCCGGCAATGAAATCTCCCGAGTGCGAGGGAGAGATGCGCCGGGGACGCGGCGCAAGCAACGTCTAACCGGGACAAGCCTGCAAGCTGGGAAGCGCCGGGTCGCAACTTGCCCGAAGAGCGTAGGACACATAACGAGAGTTGTCGGGCTCTCGCCTAATCTCTCCACACCGTCACCAGCAAGCGGTACTCAGATCGATCTGGCCGGCCATGATGGGGGCGACCGTCAGATGTGAGCCTTTGGCTTCTGCGGAAGCCACACGACCACAGCGAGTTCTGGCCGCACGACAACCGAATTCACTGCCGCACCTGCCGATTTTGTCGGTGCCGCGCCAGCCCGCCGTGCCTCGGCCCTCATGCGCACTGAGGTGCTTGCTGCCGCCGCCGCCGCGGCCGCCGCTGAAGCTGCCGAAGCTGTCACTGCCGCGGCCGACGCTGCTGCCGACGCCGCTGCTGCTGCTGCAAATGCCACCATTTCCACCTCCTGTGCCGTCGTCGAGAGCGCCGTTGCATTCGATGCGGGGATAGCCAGTGACGACGTTGATCCGACATGCGGAGTACCGCCGATCAATTTCATCCCGCTTCTCTCAAGTACTCTCGACGTCCTATCCGATAATCCATCTCAGTTTAAATGCAATTTGTTAAGAGGAGATAAATCGACAGAAAAAAATATGTCCGGGGATTTCGTGTGGCATTGTATCTATATTCGAGATACAGTTTCTTTGTAATGGTTAATGCGAATTGGGGAGGAAGTCAGCTGGTGGTTCGACCTGTTCACCTGCCTGCTTCCGCAAGGAACTTTAAGCTACAGCCGCATGGAGCGGCAGTATTTGCGCTGACAATAGAATTTCTAGAAGGCAACGCATCGCAGCTTACGACTGAAAGCCGCTTTCAGCGGCCGACACCGTAGCGGAGATCCATCCGCCCATCCGATCGATGGTCGATACCGGTCGGCGTATTTGTCGTCCGTCGGCGAACCAGTTCCGTCCAAAATGCCTGTGGGGCAGATATTTGATGATCACCGCATTTGGGCCGCAGTATGCGCAGGGAAGGCGCCGGCAACCTGCTAAACGGCGTCGGTGCGCGCTCACTGAGCGGCAAGACGGGCTCCGGAGCAGCGTTTGCCCGGCATATGCCGAAGGACCCTCGGAGTCTTCTATCAAGACAGTGCTCACAGCCCGGCGGTGTTGGACTCCGCCGGGCTGGGCATCAGTTGCGGCACCATCAAGTGCCGACCGACCTACATGTCGGGCATGATCACCGTGTCGATCACATGGATGACGCCGTTGTCGGCCATTACATCGGCGGTGACGACGGTGGCGTCGTCGATCATCACCTGGCCGTCGACCACGCTGATGTCGATGGTGTCGCCCTGGACCGTCTCGGCAGAGGTGATGCCCACCACCTGCTCAGCCGTCACGGCGCCCGGCACGACGTGGTAGGTGAGGATGGCGACCAGCTGGTCACGGTTCTGCGGCTGCAGAAGGGTGGCGATCGTGCCCTCCGGCAGGGCCGCGAAAGCCTCGTCGGTCGGCGCAAAGACGGTGAAGGGGCCATCGCCCTTCAGGGTTTCCACGAGGCCGGCGGCCTCGACCGCCGCAACAAGCGTGTTGAAGGTGCCGGCGCCAACGGCCGTGTCCACGATATCGGCGGCCTGCGTGGTGGTGGCACCGAATGCGACGCCGAATGCCACGACGGATGCCTTGGCGAGCGTAAGGGTTTTCGACATTTTTCTGACCTCCTGTTGCCTTCTCTCTGGGGCTCGCGATAACCGGCATGGGGCTGTGCAACCGGCCAGCTATCGAATGCCACCGACGTATGACGGTCGGTGCTCATATCAATCGGCGATCTCTAGAAAAAATTTCAGATTGACCAGTGATCCGATGACTATGTGTTCACGTACAGCGGTCAACATCTGGGCATGAGCCTTGATGGCAAGCTTTTGATATTGAGAGATTGATGCGACCTGCTGCCACACCCGATCTTTCTTTTGTATCGGTCACGTCGATCCAATGGGATCTCGATCGAAATCATTTCAGATCTGCTTCAATGCTTTCTGCGTAAATGCGATAGAGTTCGTTCGAGTGGGTCAGGCAGTTTGTTCACCGATGAATGACGACATCACACTGGTCTGGTTTCGCCAGGACCTTCGCCTGGCGGATAACCCGGCGCTGAAGGCTGCCGCTGCCTACGGGCGTATCGTGCCCGTCTATATTCATGACCCACAGGCTGCGGGCGAATGGGCAATCGGCGGCGCGGCGCAATGGTGGCTGCACCACAGCCTCGCCGATCTGGACCGAAACCTGCGGGCCATAGGCAGCCGGTTGATCCTTCGCCACGGGGCTGCGCCGGACGTGCTGGACGCGCTGATTGCAGAGACAGGCGCATCCCGCGTGGTATGGAACCGGTGCTATGAGCCTTGGGCGATCGCTCGGGATAGCGCGATCAAAGGCGACCTGAAGGCCCGCGGCATTCAAGTAGACAGCTTCAACGCGAGCCTGCTGTTCGAGCCTTGGACCATCAGATCCGGCACCGGCGGCCCGTTTCGCGTCTACACACCTTTCTGGCGCGCATGCCGCGCCGCGGGTTCGCCCGGAACGCCCGAAGCGGCGCCGGTTCAGCTTGAGGCCCCGCAGAGTTGGCCAGGCAGCGATGCGCTGGACGATTGGGGACTGCTGCCGACCGCGCCGGATTGGTCCGCTGGGCTGCGCGCTACCTGGACGCCGGGAGCGCAGGGCGCCCGCGACCGGTTGGCTACCTTCCTTGATGGGGCGCTGGGCCAGTATCGGGACCGCCGGAACGAACCCGGTGTGCAAGCCACATCCGGTCTGTCGCCCCATCTGCACTGGGGTGAGATCGGCCCGCGGCAGGTCTGGTCTGCCGTGGCGACGCGTCTGGAGTCCGGCGCCGTGGCCGGCCGAGAAGACCAAGCGGAGACATTTCTGAAGGAGATCGTGTGGCGCGAATTCTCCTACCACCTGCTGTTCCACAACCCGGATCTACCGGATCGGCCGCTGAATGCCCGGTTCGAGGATTTTCCCTGGACCGCTGACGAGACCGGGCACCTGGCTGCGTGGCAGCGCGGCCGGACCGGTTACCCCATCGTCGACGCCGGGATGCGTCAGCTCTGGGCCACAGGTTGGATGCACAACCGCGTGCGCATGGTGGTCGCCTCGTTCCTTGTCAAAGACCTGCTGTTGCCCTGGCAGGCCGGGGAGGCCTGGTTCTGGGATACGCTGGTCGATGCCGACCTCGCCAGCAATTCGGCGAGCTGGCAGTGGGTGGCGGGTTGCGGCGCCGACGCCGCGCCCTATTTCCGCGTTTTCAACCCTGTGCTTCAGGGCGAGAAGTTCGATCCGGCCGGCGCCTATGTCCGGCATTGGGTGCCGGAGGTGGCGTACCTGCCGGATCGCTTCGTGCATCGGCCATGGCAGGCGCCGGGCGACGTTCTGGAAGCAGCCGGGGTCCGGCTGGGGAAGACCTATCCCGGGCCGATTGTCGACCATTCCGAGGCTCGCGCACGGGCGCTGGCCGCGTTCGAGCGCATCAAACAGACGGACGCTGCGTGAAGGCACGCATCCGCACCCAGGACTGTGAGGGGAGTTCATGAGGATTGCCGTTATCGGGGCCGGCATTGCCGGACTGGGAGCCGCCTGGCTGCTGAACGGCCGGCACGAGGTCGTTTTGTATGAAGCCGAGGGGCGGTTGGGCGGGCATTCCAACACCGTCGATGCGCCCGCGCCCGGAGGCGGCAGCCAGCCCGTCGATACCGGCTTCATCGTGTTCAACGACCGCACCTATCCCAATCTGCTGGCGCTGTTTCAGCAAATCGGCGTGCAGTGGCGGCCCAGCTCCATGTCCTTCTCCGTCAGCGTCGACAATGGGCGGCTGGAATACAGCGGCGACGGGATCGGGGGTCTGTTTGCACAGCGGTACAACTTCATTCGCGCCGGCCACTATCGTATGCTGTTAGACCTGCTGCGCTTCTACCGACAGGCACCGGCGGTGCTACAGGATCCGAGCGCAAGCGCGGTCACGCTGGGCCAGTATCTGGAGCAAGAGCGCTACGGCCGCGCCTTCATCCACGATCACCTGCTGCCCATGTCGGCGGCGATCTGGTCGTGCGGGTGCGACGAGATCCTCGGGTTCCCGCTGCAGAGCTATGTGAGCTTCTGCCACAACCACGGCCTCTTGAGCGTCGCCAATCGACCGCAATGGAGAACCGTCGAAGGCGGAAGTCGGGCTTATGTACAGCGGTTGACCGGGCCGCTTGAAGGCCGGATCCGGTCAGGTAATCCAGTCACGCGTGTCACTCGTCTGGCGCACGGCGTGATCGTCCGCGACGCCTCCGGTCACGAGGACCGGTTCGATCAGGTCGTGCTGGCCTGCCATGCCAACCAGGCGCTGGCGACGATGGCCAATCCGACGCCCGAGGAACGCGAGGTTCTGGCCGCCTTCCGTTACCAGACCAACAGGGCGATCCTGCATCGCGACGAGGCCCTGATGCCGCGGCGCCGGCGGGTGTGGTCGTCCTGGAACTATCTGGCCGGCAAGCAAGGCGACCTCTCACAGTCGGTATCCGTAACCTATTGGATGAACCGGCTGCAGTCGTTGGACACGGAAGTTCCCCTATTCGTCTCGCTGAATCCGCTGCAAGAGCCGGATCCGGACAAGACCATTGCGGCGTTCACCTACGAGCATCCCGTGTTCGACGCCGGTGCGACGGCGTCCCAAGCCGCTCTCGGCGATATCCAAGGCCGCGACCGTCTGTGGTTCTGCGGCGCCTATTGCGGCCACGGTTTCCATGAAGACGGGCTGGCTTCGGGGCTTGCCGTGGCAGAGGGACTAGGCGTCCGGCGGCCCTGGACGGTGCAGGAGGTCTCGCCCGCCGGGACCAACGCTCGCGCCCGCTTCCCGAAAATCGCAGCGGCGGCCGAATAGCGATGGCTACCTTCCAACAGGAACCAGGCTTTCAGGCGGCGGCCCTCTATTTCGGGCGGGTGATGCATAAGCGCCTGCGGCCGTTCCAGCACCGGTTCGACTATCGCGTAGTTTCGCTCTGGTTGGACATCGATAAGGTGGCCGCGACGGCCCGGCGGCACCGGCTGTTGTCGCACAACCGTTTGAATCTGTTCAGCTTCCATGATCGGGACCACGGGCCGCGGGACGGCAGCCCGCTCAGGCCGTGGTGCGAGGCGCTGCTCGGCCGTCACGGCATTGACATCGCCGGCGGGCCGGTGTGGCTGCTGACCTTTCCGCGGGTTTTCGGCTACGTCTTCAATCCGCTGAGCCTCTATTACTGCCATCATGCGGACGGGCACCTGGCCGCGGTCATCTATGAGGTGTCCAACACCTTCGGCGAGCAGCACAGTTATGTGCTGCCGGTTGACGACCAACAGCCGGCGCAAACGCCGGTGGTTCAAAGCTGCGAGAAAGACTTCTACGTCTCGCCGTTCATCGGCATGTCGGCGACCTATCACTTCCGACTGACGCAACCCGATGACCGCCTGTCGATGCTGATCCGCCAGGCCGACGCCGACGGGGATCTGTTGCTGGCGACACTGACGGCCCGCCGCCTGGACCTGACCGACGGCGCCCTGGCCCGGGCTTTCGTCACTCACCCGATGATGACGTGGAAGGTGATCGCCGCCATTCACTGGCAGGCGCTGCACCTGTGGCGCAAGGGCGCCCGGTATCACCCCCGATCCGCGGCCGCCGCCAAGGTGCGGCCAGTCTAGGGCGTCAAGGCGGCGGCCCCGTTGATCTTGCAGGTGTTTCTTGGTTCGAGGAGCGTGTGTTGTGACCGATACGCAAGTCTATCCGCGGCCGATCCTGGCATCGTCGTACCGCCCCGTGAGGGTTTCCCGCTTCTTCCGCATGTTCCTGAGGATGGGCGACATGCTGGAGTGCGGCACGCTGACGGTGACGCTGCCGGACGGCAGCCAGCGCCGGTTCGGCGGCAGGGCGCCCGGGCCGGAGGCTTTCCTGACGATCCACCGTGAGCGCCTGGCCCGTCGATTCCTGATCCGCGGCAATCTCGGGTTCTGCGAAGGCTATCTGGAAGGCGACTGGTCGAGCCCGGATATCGAGGCGCTGTTCGTCTTTTTCCTGATGAACCAGGACCGGTTGAGCGAAGCCATGGCCGGCAAGCGGTGGACGCGGGCGCTGGGCTGGTTGCGCCATCAGTTGCGGGCGAACAATCGCAGCGGCGCGAAGCGCAACATCGTGGAGCATTATGATCTCGGCAACGCCTTCTACGAGGCGTGGCTGGACCCGACCATGACCTATTCGTCAGCGGTCTACGCCGGAGACGAGACCGATCTGGCGCTAGCCCAGCGCCGGAAGTACGAGCTGCTGGTGACACGCATGGGGCTGAAGCCCGGCCACCGCGTGCTTGAGATCGGTTGCGGCTGGGGCGGGTTTGCCGAATTCGCAGCGGCAGAGGTCGGGGCGGACGTGACGGCGATCACGATCAGCCCGTCCCAGCACGAGTTCGCAAGCCGGCGGATCCATGAGGCTGGCCTGGGCGACCGGGTCAGCGTACGCCTGCAGGACTATCGCGATGTCGAAGGCGACTTTGATCGCATCGCCTCCATCGAAATGTTCGAAGCTGTCGGTGAGCGCTATTGGCCGCGCTTCTTCGCCTCCGTGCGCGATCGGCTGGTCGGCGGCGGCCAGGCGGCGCTGCAGGTGATCACCATCGAAGACCGCCATTTCGATGCCTATCGGCGCAGCGCCGACTATATCCAGCGCTACATCTTTCCCGGCGGCATGCTGCCATCGCCGACAGCGCTGAAGGCGGAGCTGGCACAGGCTGGCTTGATGCTCAAGGACATGGCCGGCTATGGCGCGCATTACGCCATGACGCTGCGCGACTGGAACCGCCGCTTTCAGGCCGCTTGGCCGGAGATCCAGGTCATGGGGTTCGATCATCGCTTCAAGCGCATGTGGGAGCAGTACCTGCACTATTGCGCCGCCGGTTTCCGTGTCGGCCATATCGACGTGCAGCAGCTGGCGATCGCCCGCGACTGACCGGAAGGGCAAACCTTCCCCATGACCGTCTCAACGACTACGGCGGGCGCAGCCACGCCTCTCGGCCGCGGCCAGCTCTTGGCCTACGGTGCGCCGGCGCTGCCGCTAGCGGCCCTGACGCTGCCTGTCTACATCTACCTGCCAACGGTCTATGCCACGGGACTGGGGCTTGGGCTGGGTCTGGTCGGAGCCCTGTTGCTGGTGGCGCGGTTGTGGGACGTCGTCACCGATCCGCTGATTGGCAGCCTGAGCGACCGCTGGCGCGGCCGTTTCGGGCGCCGCCGGCCATGGGTGGCCGCCGGGGCGCCGCTGGTGATGGTCGGCGTCTGGTTCCTGTTCCGGCCGGGGGACGATGCGGGCGGCGCCTATCTGCTGGTCTGGAGCCTGGTGCTCTATCTCGGCTGGACGATGATGATCCTGCCGCTCAGTGCCTGGGGGGCGGAGTTATCGTTCGACTATAACGAACGCAGCCGCATCGCCGGGTATCGGGAGGCGGCGGTGCTGATCGGCACGCTGGTGGCGCTCGGCCTGCCGGCCGCCTTCGGCTATTCCGGGCTGGAGGCGGCGAAGGACGCTCTGGCGCTCTTGTCATGGGTCCTGGTCTGTTTGGTGCCTGTGACCGTCGCGGCGCTGTTGCGCGCAACGCCGGAGCCCCGCGTCGTCGCGTGGCAGCCGCTGACGATCCGACGCAGCTGGTCCGTGCTGGCGGGCAACGGGCCGTTCCGCCGTTTGGTGGTCGCCTATCTGTTGAACGGTATCGCCAACGGCCTGCCGGCAACACTGTTCCTGCTTTTCGCGTCGCATGTGCTGCAGGCGCCTGAGATGGTCGGCATTCTGTTGGTGATCTACTTCCTGTCCGGCTTTCTGGCACTGCCGGTCTGGGTTCGCCTGTCCTACCGCTTCGGCAAGCACCGTGTCTGGTCCGCGGCCATGGTGTTTGCTTGTCTGGTCTTTGTGCTGGTGCCTTTGCTCGGACCTGGTGACGTCCTTTGGTTTGTCGCGGTCTGCGTGCTGACGGGTCTCTGCCTCGGGGCGGATCTGGTGCTTCCGGCGTCCATGCAGGCGGATGTGGTCGATCTCGACACATCGACCAGCGGCGCCCAACGCACCGGGCTTTACTTCGCGCTCTGGGGCATGGCGACGAAGCTCGCGCTGGCGCTCGCGGTCGGCATCGCCTTCCCGCTTTTGGACTTGGCCGGCTTCGATCAGGACGGCGGCAACGACGGGGGTGCGCTATTTGCGCTCACTGCGCTGTACAGTCTGGCACCGGTGATCTTCAAGGCAGCGGCCATCGTACTGATGGTCAACTATCCGATAACCGCACAGCAGCAGCACGCCGTCCGCCGTAAGTTGGTGGACAATGGAACAGCTCCGGCGAGGGTTGCATGACTTGGGGCGGTCATCGGGACAGTGGACCATAGAGTATCGTTGACCGGATAGGACAACATGAGAGCCGAAGATTTCGCCGGAAGTGAGCCACGCTTTGTCCTCGAAGAATTCTTTGCCGGACACATACGGGCCTGGGGCATCTTCCAGGACCGGTTCGGCCGGGTGCGGCGGCAGTTCGCTGTCGACATCCATGGCACCTGGGATGGCCGGACACTGACCTTGGTGGAAGACTTCACCTACAGCGATGGCGAGACCGAGCAGCGCGTATGGCACGTCCGCAAACTGGACGAGCATCGCTATGAGGGGGAGGCCGACGGGGTGGTCGGGCTCGCGACCGGCCGCAGCTACGGCAATGCGCTGAACTGGCAGTACGATTTTGAGCTTCGGGTCGGCGGGCGCTCGTTCCGGGTTCATTTCGACGACTGGATGCTGCTGCAGCCCGGCGGCGTGATGATCAACCGCGCGACCGTGCGGAAATGGGGGCTGACGATCGGGGAGGCGACGATCTTTTTCTCGCCCTTTCGTCGCGACGAGTCCGGCTCGGCCGACGAAGATGACGTCGACGCCTACGGCATAGCCGCGCAATAGATAGCGGACGGCGTGCCGCGCGCCGTCACGCGGCGATCTTCGCCCGCAGCAACCTGAGCACCCCGCCGATGACGGGCAGCTTTTCATAGACCTGCTTTGCTGCGTCCCAGTGGTCGATATGGGCGGTCACCCGCCCATGATCGTCGAACTGGATCTCGGTCATCCCGTCCAGCTGCCAGCGCCGACGGCTGCGGCCGATGCGGTAGGCGAAGGACCAGCGCAGATAGCAGGCCTGCTGCCCGGCGGCGACATCGGTGACCCGAACCTCCACATCCCGAAGCCGGCGATAGGTCTCGGCGAACACCTCGCGGACCCGTGCGATCCCGTGGACGTCGTTGAACGGATCCCGGAACCGCACACCCTGCGCCATGACATCGGCGAGCCCGTCAACCGTATCCGCCGACAGGTTCTCCCAGAATCGGGCGTAGCGATCTGCCAGGGCGAGCGTGTCCATGGTTGCCGTTCGTTTCATTGGGGGCAATCGACCTCAGCGATGTCGGTCCAGCCGGCCGGGCGACAAGGGGCTGGGACGCGGCGTTCAGTCGGCGTCCGGTTTCCGCGCCGCCAAGACCGTGGCCAGAGCCGCCGACAGCAGACCTGCCACCCACCAGGACTGCCACGCACCATAGGCCACAGACAGCATCGCGATCGTCGTCATGAACTGCCCGATGGCGAAGATCTGGGCCGGTGCGGGCAGACGAACCATGACCCTGACAACGGCCAACCCGAAGGCAAGGGCCGCCGCCGCGCCGACAATTCCGAGCTCCAGCCAGACCTGGAGGAATACGTTGTGGGGATGCAGCGGGATGATCGACTGGCCAGGTTCCTGGAATTGGGACTGTATGCCGCGGTTCTCTATCGCGCGAGACGCCGCCATCCCATGTCCGAAAATGGGCCGCTCGGCTACGAACTCGGTGGTGAAGTACCAGATCTCCACCCGGTGGCGGGCCGTGACGCCGAGGGCTTCCCATTCGGTGCCGCCGGCGGAATAGAGTGTACGGGCGATGGGCAGGATCCCGAGAACCGCAATCAGCACGGCGGCCATGGCCAACCGGCGCGCCGACCGGGGCAACATCCACGCCACGCCAAAACCGGCCAGTCCGACTGCAAATCCCATCATCGCCGATTGGCTGGACGAACCCGATAGGATGATTGCCGTCGCCCCCAATAGAGCGACCGCCATCCAGCGCCGCCCGTACCGCCAGTGATAAAGCGCCGCCGGCCAGACAAAGGCGGCATAGAGCACCGAAGGCCGGTTCAAAACCGCGTCAGCGATCGTGTCTTGGCGCGACAGGCCATGGGTCAGGCGGCGAAGTGGCTGGTCCAGGAAAACCTCAACAGCCAGCGTCGCCAGGCCCAGGGCCACAGCTATCGTCATCGCCGTGCCGAGCCAGCGCAGCGTCCGGCCATCGAGCTGCGGCAACAGATTGGCCAGGATCGCCAAAACCAGGAAGAACCCACAGAGTTCGCCAATTCGCTGCAACGCGTCCGCCGGGACAGGCGTCCAGGCAATCGTCACGGCCGAATAGCCCAGCAGGGGCAGGACCGCGAGACCAACCAATCCGTTCAGTCGCGGCAGCCGGCGCTGGCGAAAGAGCTGCCAGGCGATGCCCGACACGCCCAGCACCACCAGCAAGATCCACGAGCCGCGAGGGCCCAGTACCAGACCCGGGCCCGCGGCGATCAAGAGGGCGCAGATCAGGGACAGCACAAGGTGCCGCGACGCCAATGAACGTAGCCGATTTTCGTGCAATACCGATCACCGGGTCAACGGATCAGAGGAAGTAGAAGATGAGAAAGAAGATCGAGCCGAATTGGAGATATTTCAACGCATAATAAAGCTTGCGATTTCTCTTCTTCAG
>JANQQD010000045.1 GCA_028285185.1 Anaerolineae bacterium
ATGGCACTGGCCGCGATGATGAACGGCGAAGGCGACAGTGTCGCCGATGCCTATCTGTTCCGCATCACCCCGCTGACGAACGACCAGCCCTATTTCGCAGCCTATCTGAAGACCGGCGATATCCCGTCGTTCCTCGGCATCCTGGAGGCGGTGTCGGACGAATGGGGCTATCTGTTGTTGTGGGCCACGCTGGCGCAGAGCCTGGTGTTCGGCCTGATCCTCTTGCTTCTGCCGGTCATCTTCGGCTGGCGCAGCGTGTTCGCGCCGCAGCCGGGCAAGTTCGGCATCCTGGTCTATTTCATGGGCCTCGGCCTCGGCTACATCGTGGTCGAGGTGGGTCTGATTAGCAAATTCATGCAGGCGCTTACCAATCCGGTCGTCTCGGCGTCCGTGCTGATCACCGGCATGCTGGTGTTCTCCGGCTTGGGCAGCCTGATTTCCGGCCGCTATCTGGATGTCAGCCGCAACTTCCTGCCCAAGGTGTTCGTCGGCATCGCGGCCCTCTTGATCCTCTACATGGTGATCCTTGACCCGATCCTGGCGGCGATCGGGTCGATGGCCTATCCCATGCGGATCGTCTTGTGTCTGTTGCTGATCTTCCCGCCGGCCTTCCTGATGGGCTTCCCGTTTGCGACCGGCATGGCTTGGCTGGCGCGCCTGAACAAAGAGCACTTCTTCCTCTGGGCCTGGGGCATCAACGGCTCGTTCTCCGTCGTCGGTTCTGTGCTGGTGCCGCTGGTGGCCGTGCATTTCGGCCTGGATGCCGTGCTTGTGGTCGCCTGCGTAGCCTATCTGCTGGCGCTGCCGGCGTTCTTCGCGCTGCTCAAGCCGCGCCCGGCCGCGGCGTGATCAGCCGCCGGTAAAGCGGCCGCAGCAGGGCCGGAAACAGGAAGATCGGCACCTGTGCCAGCGCGAAGAACAGGAAGACGTCGCTGTCCGACGGCATGCCCATCACACTGATGGTGATGCCCATATTGCGGTTGCCGGTCATCATGGCAACGGCCGTGCCTTCGTCGCGCCCCAGGACCAACGCTGAGATCAGGCCAACCGCCTGCAACGCCAGGTTCACAAGGAAAACCACGCCCGTATACAGCGCCACATCCATCGGCGCGTCCGCCAGACGGTCGACGACGCTGTCCATGATCGACACGGCGAAGACGAACATCAGCAGCACGAAGGTGCCGGCGATGTGATCGCGCGCCGCCTCGATGCGCGGTGGCCCAAACAGCCGACGCAAGGTCAGCGCCAACACCAGCGACCCGAAGGTGATCAGCCCAATGCGCAGCATCAGATCGATGACCGAAATGTCGAGCTGCACCCCGACCAGCGCATCCAGCAGCGGCGGAACGATTAGCGGCGCCAGCATGGTGGCCGTCATCGACGTGACCAGCGTCATCGGGTAGTTCAGGCCAAGCATCAGCGCAATCGCAGCTGACGCCAAGAGCGGCGGCGACAGCGCGTAGAGCACGATCGCCGTGACCATGTCCGGCGGCAGGTTGATCGCCTGAAGCACCAACGCCAGGACCGTCGGCAGAACCAGCATCATCGCCGCGAGCATGATCGCCAGATGAACCGGTCGGGCGAGATAGGCCAGCGCTTCCTGCGGCCGGACGCGCACCATGGTGACGGTCAGCATCAGGAAGACGGTCGGCGCCAAATAAGGTCGCGCGATCTCGGCGAGACCCGGAAACACGAGCCCCAGCACGATGCCCGCCGGCAGCGCTGTCGTGCCCGCGCGGCCCAGGGCCGCCAGTCCCCTTCCGATCATGACGACCCGCACGCCGGCAAGGGTCTCACGGCTGGCCGAACCCTCCGCCGCCCGGTGTGGCGACCACCAGAACGTCGCCCACCGCCATCTCCGTCTTGTCGGTGTGCGCCAGCGTCTGCCGGGTACCGTCCAGTCGCTCCACCCAGGTTTCGCCGACCTCACCTGGCTCGCCACCGTCGAGCCCGAACGGCGCCACCTTCCGGTGGTTGGCCAGAATGGCGGCCGTCATCGGCTCCAGGAACTTGAGGCGGCGCACGGCGCCATCGCCGCCATTGTGCCGGCCACGCCCCCCGCTGCCGCGACGGATATGAAACCGCTCCAGCATCACGGGGAAGCGAAGCTCCAGCACTTCCGGATCGGTCAGACGGGAGTTGGTCATATGGGTGTGGATCGCGCTCTCGCCGTCGAAGTTCGGCCCTGCGCCGGCCCCGCCGCAGATGGTCTCATAATACTGATAGGTGGCGTTGCCGAAGGTCAGGTTGTTCATGGTGCCTTGGGCCGCCGCCAGCACGCCCAGCGCGCCGTAGAGCGCGTTGGTAACCACCTGGCTGACCTCAACGTTCCCGGCCACAACGGCGGCAGGGTGGCCGGGCTTCAGCATCGAGCCCTCGGGCACGCGGATGTCCAGCGGCTCCAGACAGCCGTCGTTCATCGGGATCTCGTCATCCACCAGTGTGCGGAAGACATAGAGGCAGGCCGCCCGCACCACGGCCTCGGGTGCATTGAAGTTGTTCGGCTGTTGCGGCGAGGTGCCCGTGAAGTCGATCACGGCGGACCGTGTGGCGCGGTCAATGGAGATGTCGACTTCCACCTTAGCACCGTCGTCCATCGGCAGCACGAAATGGCCCGGCTTCAGTACGTCCAGCACGCGGCGCACCTGCTCTTCGGCATTGTCCCGGACGTGCCCCATATAAGCGTGCACCACGTCCAGCCCGAACAGGTCGACCATGCGTTTCAGTTCGCGCACGCCCTTCTCGTTGGCGGCGATCTGGGCCTTGAGGTCGCCCAGGTTCTGCTCCACGTTGCGGACGGGATAGGCCGCTCCGGTCAGCAGCGCCCGCGTTTCCGCCTCGCGGAAGTACCCCTCTTCCACCAGCACGAAGTTGTCGATCAGCACACCCTCTTCGTCGATGGTGTGGCTGTCCGGCGGCATCGATCCGGGCGTCAGGCCCCCGATATCGGCGTGGTGCCCACGGCTGCCCACGAAGAACAGCAGCTCGCTGCCGGCTTCGTCGAACACCGGGGTCACGACGGTGATGTCAGGCAGATGCGTGCCACCATTGTAGGGATCGTTCAGCATATAGACGTCGCCGGCACTCATCGTTCCACCGCGGCGTTTGAGGACCTCGCGGATGCTGACGCCCATGGACCCCAGATGCACCGGCATGTGCGGCGCATTCGCGACCAGATGGCCCTCAGCGTCGAACACGGCGCAGGAGAAATCGAGCCGTTCCTTGATGTTCACCGAATGGGCAGTGTTCTGCAGCGTGACACCCATCTGCTCGGCGATGGACATGAACAGGTTGTTGAACACCTCCAGCATCACCGGGTCCACCGTGGTGCCGACGGCCACGCGCGACGGCAGCGCCACGACGCGGGTCAGGATCAGGTGGTTAAGGGTCGTGACGTCTGCACGCCATCCCGGCTCCAACACCGTGGTGGCATTGGCCTCCCGCAGGATCGCGGGCCCATCCACAGTGTCACCGGGCTGCATGCCATCGCGATCGTAGACCGGCGTGGCGTGGGCGGTGCCTTCGAAGACCGCGTCGACCGTGGCCAGCGGCTGCAGCGGCTGGGCGCGCTCCGCCGCTTCCACCGGCTGGTCGCCGGCCCCGGCGCCGCCACCTTCCAGTTCCACCGACACGGCCTCGATGACATGGGGCTTGCCCGGCATGATGAAGCCGAATTGCTGGCGGTGCGCGGCCTCAAACGCCGCCACCACGGCCTCGCGATCGCCGGCCGGCACCAAGAGGGCCGTGTCACTGCCCTGGTATTTCAGGTGGATACGGCGCATGGCATCCGCATAGCCCACGCCCTGCCCAGCCAGTTCGGATGCAGCCTCGGAACTGAGGTCATCGAGAACACGGTTGGCCTCGGCCAATCCGGCATCGTCCAGCACCACCTCTACCGACTTCTCGCGCAGAGCCCGGATCTCCGCCAGCCCCATGCCGTAGGCCGACAGCACACCGGCATAGGGGTGCAGCAGCACCCGCTTCATGCCCAGCGCATCGGCCACCAAGCAGGCATGCTGGCCGCCGGCGCCGCCGAAGGTGACCAGCGTGTAGCCGGTGATGTCGTGGCCACGCTGGACGGAAATCTGCTTAATGGCGTTCGCCATGTTGTCCACGGCGATCCTCAAGAAGCCTTCGGCGACGGCGGCGCCGTCGCGTTCATCGCCCGTTGCGTCACGGATCTGTGCCGACAGCTCGGCAAAGCGCTGGTGGACAACACGCGCATCCAGCGGCTGATCGGCGTGCGGACCGAAGACCTTGGGGAAGAAATCCGGCTGAAGCTTGCCCAGCATCACGTTGCAGTCCGTCACGGTCAGCGGGCCGCCGCGGCGATAGCAGGCCGGGCCGGGATTGGCACCGGCGCTGTCCGGTCCCACCCGGTATTTCGCCCCGTCGAACTTGCAGATGGAGCCTCCGCCGGCAGCGACCGTGTGGATCTGCATCATGGGCACGCGCATGCGCACGCCGGCCACCAGGGTCTCGAACGCGCGTTCGTACCCGCCCGCATAATGAGCGACGTCGGTCGACGTGCCACCCATGTCGAAGGTGATCAGGTTGCGGCTGCCCGCGGCCTCGGCCACACGGGTGGCACCGACGATGCCGCCGGCCGGGCCCGACAGAATGCTGTCCTTGCCCTGGAACTGGCGGGCGTCGGTAAGGCCACCGTTGGACTGCATGAACATCAGCCGCGCGCCGCCGAGCGCGCTCGCCACCTGATCCACATAGCGGCGCAGGATGGGCGAGAGATAGGCGTCGACCACCGTGGTGTCGCCGCGGCCCACCAGCTTGATCAGCGGGCTGACCCGGTGCGAGACGGAGATCTGGGTAAACCCGATCTCCGCCGCTATCGCGGCGGCCGCATCTTCATGGGCCGGATAGCGGTAGGCGTGCATGAAGGCGATGGCGACGGCGCGAATGCCGTCGTCGTAAGCGGCCTGCAAAGCCTGCCGCAGCGGGCCCGTGTCGAGCCGCTGCAGTTCCGTGCCGTCGGTGAGGAAGCGGCCGGCGACCTCCACCACCCGCTCGTAAAGCAGTTCCGGCAGCACGATGGACCGGTCGAACAGGCGTGGGCGTGCCTGATAGGCGATGCGCAGCGCGTCGCCGAAGCCGTCGTTGATCACGAGCACCGTGCGGTCGCCCTTGCGCTCCAACAGCGCGTTCGTGGCGACCGTGGTGCCCATCTTGACGGCCTCGATCGCCTCGGCCGGGATCGGCGCGCCGGGGGCAACGCCCAGGATCTGCCGGATGCCTTCGATGGCCGCATCCCGATACCGCTCGGGATTCTCCGACAAGAGCTTGTGGGTGACGATGCGGCCACCGGGCCCCGACGCCACGATGTCCGTGAACGTGCCGCCCCGATCGATCCAGAACTGCCAGGGGCCGGGAGATTGGGAATGCGCCGATGCCATGATGCCGATCCGATGCGAACGCGCCGACCGCGCGGAGAGAAACACGGCTATAACAGGCTATGGCCACCTTGGGCAGGGCCACGCACAGCAAGGGAGGTATGCCCATGGCGGGCGTTGCGACGGTCCGGAATTCGGTCTGGGCGCCGCCGAAGGGGCATGCTCTCCACCAGCCGGGACATTCGGCGCCTCTATGGCGCGTGAGCCGGCCACCTACCTGAAAACCATCAGCCCTTCGATCTGAACGAACCCGGCGTTGCGCCGGTGGCCGCCTTGATCCGGCGCGTCATGTGCGATTGGCTTGAGAATCCAGTGCGAAACGCGATCTCGGCCAACGGTACCCTGCTCTCTCGGATCATCTGAATCGCACGTTCGGTGCGTCGCCGCTGAACGTACTGGGCCGGCGTTTCGCCGACATGATCCTTGAACAACCTGGCGAAGTGAAACGGGCTGATCCCGACGATCGCGGAAAGGTCACTGAGCCGTAGCGGTTCGGCGATCCGATCTTCAATCGCGCTCAGCACCCGCCTCAGATCCGGCCGCGACACCGCATCTCTCAATTGCAGGGTCAGATCATCTCTGCGGCGCACCGAGCGCAAGAGGCCAAGCGCGATCAGATACGCGCGATTGTCCATCTCCATGGCCATCGGCGGATCGTCGCAATCCGCGGCACGCCGCAGATAGGCCTCCGCATCGCGCGCCCAGGTCTGGTCGAAGACGGCGAAGAAATCGTCCGGCTCCGCAACACTGCCCAGGCCGAGCGCATCGGCGATTTCGCAGACCAGGCTCTGCTTGAAATAGAAGTGCCCATAGTCGACCACGCCCTCCGATGCGAAGCGTCCCCCGCTGTTCGGCCGCTGCAGCGACAGTGCTCCCTGCCGCGCGATCGCGGTCGGTACCCTGCCGTCGGTTCGGCGCGCCGATCCGCCACCCAAGTGGTAGGTCAGCACATAGTGGTCGACACCCGGAAAGTCGGCGCCCTCGCCGAGCGCCCGACGGTGGCGTGCGACGGGCATGTTCCACCGCTCGTCGAGACCGTAGAGCACCGGGAGGTCGGGCCCCGTCTGCGCTTCATAGAGCGTGCAGTGTGCCGGTCTGCCGTCGAACGCGTGGAATCCCATGGGCGCCCCTCCAATTCGTTAGACGCAATATTGTTCCTCATAGCGAAACAGCAAGGACGTGCAACACATCCCGCACGGGCGTGCAAGACGCGGCTGGCAAGGCCCCGTAGCTGTTCTGCGTCACGTCGCAATACGGCGCAAGCCAGCCTTCATCCATCGCGTCCGAGACTGAGGAGCCGACCATGAACCGCCCCGACCTTCTGACCCCCGGCAATTGCCAACTGATCTTCATCGATCATCAGCCGCAGATGGCGTTCGGTGTGCAGTCGATCGACCGTCAGACGCTGAAGAACAACGTCGTGGCGCTGGCGAAGTCGGCCAAGGTGTTCGGCATCCCTGTCACCCTCACGACGGTGGAGACCGAGAGCTTTTCCGGCCACACCTATCCTGAACTGCTGGCGGTCTTTGCGGATCATCAGATCCTCGAGCGCACCTCGATGAATTCCTGGGACGATCAGAAGGTGCGCGATGCGCTGGCCGCCAACGGGCAGCGCAAGGTCGTCGTCTCCGGCCTCTGGACTGAGGTCTGCAATAACAGCTTCGCCTTTTCTGCCATGGCGGAGGGTGGCTACGAGATCTTCATGGTGGCCGATGCGTCGGGCGGGACCACCAAAGAGGCGCACGACTATTCCATGCAGCGGATGATCCAGGCCGGCGTGGTGCCGGTGACGTGGCAGCAGGTGCTGCTGGAGTGGCAGCGCGATTGGGCGCGGCGGGAAACGTACGATGCCGTCATGGACATCGTGAGAGAGCACTCCGGCGCCTACGGCATGGGCGTCGACTATGCCTACACCATGGTCCACAAGGCGCCGGAGCGGGTGACCCACGGGCCCCGGCTTGAGCCCGTCGCCGCACCGATCGCCGCCGAGTGACCAACTCGGGTTCTGCGGGGGCGGCCGCACTGCTGCCCCCGAGCCCGGATGCGGCGTAACCGTGATCGGGCCTCTGCAGCCCATGACGCCCTAGAGAGCAGGATTCCAACCATGCCGATCACCCGACGGACCGCCCTCAGCGCGATGGCGGCGCTCGGCCTTTCGGCCGCTGCGCCGAAGCCGTCGCGCGGACAGGAGACAGCAATGACAGGCCCCGCCGATCTGATCCTGCGCAACGGGCGCATCACCACGCTCGACCCCGCCATGCCCGAAGCCGAGGCGATCGCGATTGCCGGCGGCCGTATCGCGGCGACCGGCCCGACGCAGGACGTCATGCGGTTGGCCGATGCCGGCACGCAGCTGATCGACCTTGACGGCCGTCGCGTCATCCCCGGGCTCAACGACAGCCACACCCACCTGATCCGCGGCGGCCTGAACTACACGATGGAGCTGCGCTGGGAAGGTGTGCCGTCCGTGGCCGATGCGCTGGCCCTGCTGCGGGACCAGGCACAGCGCACGCCCGCACCGCAATGGGTTCGGGTGGTCGGCGGGTGGTCTGAGTTCCAGTTCGCCGAACGGCGCATGCCGACCTTGGACGAGATCAACGCCGCATCGCCGGACACGCCGGTGTTCATCCTGCACCTCTACGGCCGCGCGCTGCTGAACGGCGCGGCATTGAACGCGCTGGGCTTCGACAGAGACACGCCGAACCCGCCGGGCGGGGAGATTCAGCGCGACGCGCAGGGCAACCCGACGGGGCTGCTGATCGCCAAGCCGTCGGCGCTGATCCTCTATTCCACGCTGGCGCGCGGACCCAAGCTGCCGCTGGAAGACCAGATCAACTCCACGCGCCACTACATGCGCGAGATGAACCGCCTGGGCATCACCAGCGTGATCGATGCCGGCGGCGGCGGCCAGAACTTCCCGCAAGACTATGACGTGATCCAGCGCCTGCAGGCCGACGGCCACCTGACCGTGCGCATCGCCTACAACCTGTTCGCCCAGAATGCCGGTGGGGAACTGTCGGACTATGAACGCTGGGTCGCCATGACCGAGCCGGGGGCCGGCGACGCCTGGCTGCGCATGAACGGGGCTGGCGAGAACCTCACCTGGTCCGCGGCCGATTTCGAAAACTTCCTGGAGCCGCGCCCTGATCCCGCACCGACCATGGAGAGCGAGCTGGAGCCGATCGTGGAACTGCTTGCCGCCAACCGCTGGCCGTTCCGCATCCACGCGACATACGACGAAACGATCGACCGCTTCCTGACCGTGTTCGAGCGCGTCAACGGCCGGCAGCCGTTCGAGACCCGCTTCATCATCGACCATGCCGAGACGATCAGCGACCGCAACATCGAGCGCGTGAAGGCACTGGGCGGCGGAATCGCCATCCAGCACCGCATGGCCTTCCAGGGGGAGTACTTCGTCGATCGCTACGGCGCCGAAGCGGCCCGCGCCACACCCCCGATCAGCCGGATGCTTGCAGCGGATGTTCCGGTCGGCGCCGGGACCGATGCGACCCGCGTCGCTTCTTACGACCCCTGGGTGGCTCTCTATTGGCTCACGACCGGCAAGACGCTGGGCGGCCTGCCGCTCTACGGCGACGACAACGTTCTCGATCGCGAGACGGCGCTCAGGCTGTGGTCGCAGGGCTCGGCCTGGTTCTCCGGCGAGGCGGACGTCAAGGGCACGCTGGCTCCAGGGATGTACGCCGACCTCGCGGTGCTGTCGGCCGACTATATGAGCGTGCCGCCGGAGGAGATCCGGCAGATCCACGCGGTTCTGACCGTGGTGGATGGCGAGGTGGTCTATGGCGAAGGCGACTACGGTGACCTCTCGCCACCGCTGCCGCCGGCCTCACCCAGCTGGAGCCCGGTCAACGCCGAACCCAGCCCTGCCATGCGGGCCGCCGCTGCGACACCGACATTCGCGCGCTCGTGCCACGACGGCTGCACCAACCACTGCAGCATGCATGGCCACGACCATCGGATCGCCTGGGCGACGCCGCTTCCGGTCTCTGACCGCGGCAGCTTCTGGGGCGCGCTCGGCTGTTCCTGCTTCGCCGTTTGAGGACCTGGCAGTGACGATTGCACCGGCGCCCCAGTGGGGCATCGCCATTGCCCTGCTTGGCGGGCTGGTCCTGCTGGCGTCGAGTCCGACGACGCGGGCCCAGCCATTGGAGTTCGAAGGGCAGGTCGAGGCCTTACAGCAAGGCCAGCTGTCCAGCCGCCTGAACGGTGCGATCACGGAGATCCTCTTTCGTGGCGGCGAGCGGGTCGAGGTGGGCGAGCCGCTGATCGCGCTCGACGCGGCAGAGCTCGAGCTCGCCGCGGCGATGGCGGAAGCGGAGGTGGCCCGGGCGGCTGCCCAGCTCAGCCTTGCCGACCAGGAGGCGGATCGGGCGCGGCAGCTCTCCGCCCGCGGGATCGCGACGGATGTCCGCTTGGAGACGGCGGAGGCCGCATTAGGCACGGCGGAGGCCGAGATGACAATGGCTGAGGTCGCACTGGAACGTGCCAGGCTGGATCTGGAACGGTCGGTGATCCGGTCGCCGATCGCCGGGTTCGTCAGCCGCCCGATGGTCGCTGTCGGCGCCTTTGTCGAGGCCGAGGCAGGCCCCCCGTTGGCGACGATCGTACAGCTCGAACCAGTCTTGATCGCCTACCAGGTGCCTTATGCGGTGCGGCTTGCATCCATGGAGCAAAGCGGAGCGGCAACGCTGGACGAACTTTTCGGGCGGATCACCTTGCAGCTCGTCCTGCCGGACGGCGAGGTGTATCCGCACGGGTCCGCACCCGATTTCGCCAGCGCCACGGTCGACCCCGACACCGGTGCGCTGACGATCTGGGCGCCGTTCGACAATCCCGATGCCATCCTGCGCCCCGGCATGCGGCTGACGGTGCTGTCCACGATCCGCGGCATCGGCCAATGACGGCCGCGACTGAGGCCACCACCGCCGGGCCCTCACCGCTGGCACCGCTTCAGCGGCGCGTCTTTGCCACGCTCTGGCTTGCCACCGTGGCATCCAATGTCGGGACGTGGATGAACGATGTCGGCGCCGGCTGGCTGATGACTACGCTGGCGCCGAGCCCGACCATGGTGGCGTTGGTCCAAACCGCCACCACCCTCCCGGTGTTCCTGCTGGCACTACCGGCGGGCGCGATCGCCGACATCTTCGACCGGCGCCGCGTGCTGCTGACCGTCAATCTCGTGATGGCGGTCGCGGCAGCGGCGATGACGCTGCTGGTGGCGACCGACGCCATGACGGCGGAATTGCTGTTGGTCTTCACCTTCCTGTTGGGCGCCGGCGCCGCCTTCATGGCCCCCGCCTGGCAGGCGATCGTGCCGGGCCTGGTGCCGCGGGAGGAACTGTCGGCCGCCATCTCCCTGAACAGCGTCGGCGTGAATGTCAGCCGTGCGATTGGCCCGGCGCTGGCCGGCGTGCTGATCGCCGCGGTCGGGCTCTATGCACCGTTCCTGATCAACGCGCTGAGCTTCATCGGCATCATCGCCGCGCTGTGGCTGTGGCGTGGCGAGATGCATGGCGACAGCCGGCTGCCGCCGGAGCGGGTGCTGCCGGCCATGGTAGCCGGCCTGCGCTATGCCCGGCGCAGCCGGCCGCTGCAGCGCACGATCCTGCGCGCCGTTGCGTTCTTCGTCTTCGCCTCGGCCTATTGGGCGATGCTGCCGCTGATCGCCCGCGACGTACTCGGCGGCGGGTCGGGCCTCTACGGGCTTCTCTTAGGCTGCATCGGTGCCGGGGCGGTCGGCGGTGCGGTGATGCTGCCGAAGCTGCGCCGCCGTATTGAGATCAACCGGCTGGTGCTGTTCGGCGCGCTCGGCACGGCGGCCGCCATGGCGGCGATGTCGACGGTTCCATCGGCCGCTGCTGCGGCCCTGGCGGCACTGCTCGCAGGGGCCAGCTGGATCGCCGTGCTGTCCAGCTTCCAGGTCGCCGCACAGACGGCGCTGCCCAACTGGGTCAGGGCCCGCGGGCTGTCGCTGTTCCTGACCGCTTTCTTCGGCGCCATGTCGGGTGGCGCCCTGCTGTGGGGCCTGGTCGCAAGCCAGATCGGCGTTGCCCCGACCTTGCTCGTCGCCGCATCCGCGCTGGCAGTGGCCGCGATCGTATCGCTCCGGATCAGGTTGCAGAAAGGCGACGGAGCGGAACATGCGGCCAGCCTGCACTGGCCGGCCCCGCCCATCGTGCCGCCCGAAGAGGCCGATACGGGCCCGGTAATGGTCACCGTGGACTACCGCATCGAGGCCGCTCATGAGCCTACCTTTCGACAGCTGATGGCAACGCTACGGGAGAGCCGGCTACGCGACGGCGCCCATAGCTGGCACCTGTTCCGCCCGCTGGAGGAAGACGGTGTGCTGCGCGAGACCTTCCTGCTTCCGTCATGGACCGACCATCTGCGCCAGCACGAGCGGGTGACCGAAGCGGACAAGCGCCTGCAGGCGGAAATCCGGGCGCTGCTGCCCGAGGGTGAGGCCCCACTCGTTCGCCACCACCTTCCGGCTTGAGCGCTACGGGAGCCCTTCCCGCACGCTACAGATAGGCAATCTCCACCACTTGGTGGCCGGGCCAGAGCCGATCGACCATCGCCGCCAGGTCGGAGCCTTCATAGATAGACGTGTAGGGCGCTGCCTTGCCCTGAATGTGGATCCACTCGAACAGCATTCCGTCAAAGATAGTCTCGCCCTCAGATTCATTCAGGTCGGGATCGGGCTCGCCGGTCAACCGCAGGCGGTACCCTTCGGCTACGCTGTAGGCGGCGATGCTGCACTCGTACCCCTCATACATATCGAAGTCCTTCGCTATGCTCGGGTGGGTCTCGTCCAGCGCGGCGAATGCGATGATCATGGAGCCGGCCGAGGATGGAAGGTTCGCGATTGCGTCCTCAGCCGCTTCGAACCGAGCGGCCGTCTGCGCGAATGCATCGCCAGCCCAGCCGCCACATGCCGCCTGCGGCTCCACCAGACGACCGTCCTGCCGGAAAGTCGGGCCGACCATCACCGGTCCGCGGAGCATCCTTGCCGTGACCATGGCAGCCGCAATCTCATGCGCGGGCCTCGGTGGGTTATCGACGGAATTGGACGGGATGAGAAAGAGGTTGCAGATGACGCCCATGGTGACCCTCCAGAGTTCTCCGAAGCCGCCAATCATCCCGGCCCAGGTGGGCCGTTGGGATCTGCAGGTTTCTCCTCAGGAATGTGGGCGAAGCCATGACCGGCACCCGCAAAAGCGTCCCGACGCGTGACAGATTCACACCGGACGGCGGCGCGGCTTCAATCAGCTAATTCCAGGATCGCCGTGTCCGATCCGTCGGTGTGCCCAAGCTCAGCAGCCACCAGATCGGCGAGCGCAAGGCACGCCGTCAGTCCTGGGCTTTCGATGCCGAACAGGTTGACCAGGCCGGGGACACCATGGTCTTGCGGGCCCTGTACCATGAAATCGGCCGCCGGTTCGCCCTTGCCCACCAGCTTCGGCCGGATGCCGGTGTAACCCGGCTGCAAGCTGTTATCGGGCAACCCAGGCCAGTAGGTGCGAATGGCGGCATAGAACCGCTCCGCGCGGCCGGCGTCGATGTCGTAGTCGACCCCGTTGATCCACTCCACGTCTGGGCCGAAGCGCGCCTGACCGCCGAGGTCGATGGTGACATGCACGCCGAGCCCCCCCGGCGGCGGCATGGGATAGACCAGGCGCGAAAACGGCGACCGCCCGGCCAAGGTGAAATAATTCCCCTTGGCGAGGTACCGCGGCGGCACCTTGGCCTGCGGAAATCCGGTCAGGGCGCCGGCCAGGTGCTGCGCCCCCAGCCCTGCACAGTTGACGAGGCTGCGGCAGGCAAGCTGCATCGGCGCCTCGCCGCCGGCTTCGACCTCAATACCGGTTTCGCTGAGGCTGCCGCCTGCCGCCGGGGCTCCGAAAGCGATCATTGCACCCGCGTCTTCCGCGTCGCCCTGCAGGGCCAGCATCAGCGCGTGGCTGTCGACAATGCCGGTCGACGGGGATAACAGGGCGCCGGTGCAGGATAGCGCCGGCTCAAGGGCTCGCGCCTCATCCGCCGTCAGCCATTCCAGATCGTCGACACCGTTGGCGGCGGCGGTCGCCTTCAGCCGGGCCAGGCCGGCTTCCTCCTCCGGCGATGTGGCGACGATCAGCTTGCCCAACCGCTGGTGGGGAACACCGTGGCTCGCACAGTAGTCATAGAGCGCGTGCTTGCCGGTGACGCAGGCACGCGCCTTCAGGCTGCCGGGCTGGTAATAGATGCCGGCATGGATCACCTCGGAGTTGCGTGAGCTCGTCTCCGTGCCGATGGCATCCGCCGCCTCCAGCACCACGACCTCACGGCCGGCGCGGGCGAGCCGTCTCGCAACCGCCAAGCCGACCACGCCGGCACCGACAACGACGCAGTCGACGGCCTCAGTCATGCCGTTGGCAGCCGCCCTACCGGGCGCCGGAAATACGGTACGCGGGGGCGGAAAGCAGTTGCTCGCGCGGCAGTTCGAACCACGGATTGCCCGTGTCGCCATGCGGCGTGAGCTGGGTGTAGTCCACGGCAACCAAGTCGCCGCCGACGCCGAGCCCGCCGCCCACGCGCAGGACGGCCAGGACCACCGACCCGGGCGGTACGATCACCAGATCGTCGATGGTCGCCAGCGTCTCGCCCTCGGGCGAAATGACCTGCGCGCCCAAGATGTCCGTCGCCAGCGATCCGACCGACGGGGCGGCGGGCTGCGCCAGCGCTTCGTCGACGCCCTGTACGGTCTCATCCCAGGTTCGGCCGATGTTCTCGCCGGTCTCTTCCAGAGCCCGACCGGTGTTGTCCCAGGCTTCTTCGGTCTGGTCCCATAGTCGGTCGAAGTCGATGCCCTGGGCGTTCGGAACGGCAGGCAACAGCGTTAAGGCAGCAAACAATGCCAAAGCGGCCGGAAAAGCTGATCGTTGCATGGAGGCTCCTTCCCTGCGAGCGCGCAACCACGGGGTAGGAGATGGGGATGCCGACGGTCCGGGCAAAGGTGTCGACCGCGCCAGCGAGCCGTCAACGGGTCGGCGTCGGCTCGTCGCCCGAATAGTCATAGAAGCCGCGCCCCACCTTGCGGCCCACCCATCCGGCTTCGACATACTTCACCAGCAGCGGGCAGGGGCGATACTTGCTGTCGGCCAGGCCGTCATAGAGCACGTTCATGACGTTCAGGCAGGTGTCGAGGCCGATGAAATCCGCCAGTTCAAGCGGTCCCATCGGATGGTTGGCGCCCAGCCGCATGGCCGTATCGATGGCCGTGACCGAGCCGACGCCTTCATAGAGGGTGTACACCGCCTCGTTCACCATCGGCAGCAGGATGCGGTTGACGATGAAGGCGGGGAAGTCTTCCGACACGGCCGGTGTCTTGCCCAGCGTGATCGCAAGATCGCGCATGAGCTTGTACGTCTCTTCATTCGTAGCGATGCCGCGAATGATTTCGATCAGCTTCATCACCGGCACCGGATTCATGAAATGCATGCCGATGAAGCGTTCCGGCCGGTCGGTGGTGGCGGCCAGCCGGGTGATGGAAATCGACGAGGTGTTGGACGCGACGATCGCGTTCTCTTTCAGATGCGGCACCAGGGCCTTGAAGATGGACCGCTTGACGTCTTCGTCTTCGGTCGCCGCTTCGACCACAAGGTCGCAATCGGAGAGTTCCTCGACGCCCGATCCGGTGGAGATGCGGGCCTGTGCGGCGCTCTTCTCTTCAGTCGTGACTCGGCCCTTCTGAACCTGTCGGCCCATATTGTGGTCGATCGTGTCCAGGGCCCAGCGGATCGCATCGGCATCGATGTCGATAAGGTGAACTTCGAACTCAGCCAGGCTGCAGACATGGGCGATACCGCTTCCCATGGGGCCTGCGCCGACCACCCCTATCTTGCGAATCATACTCATATCCAGCGAGCTAGACATCTATCCTGTGCCCGCGACTTGAGACCGAAGACACCGACGACCCCTTTTCGCAACCGAACCGCACCATCGGTGCCGCATCGGCAGCGGGAACCGGCTTGCGCTTCCCGATGGCTGCAACCGCGCCGCAACATGGGCCGCGACAATAGGCGTAAGATTTCAGCGCTGTCAACGCGGCACCCCGCCGGGTAACTGCGATACGACGCCGGATCTCGCCAGCACGGTGGGTCTACCGATTGGCGCCCGGAACCCACAGCACATCGTCGCGGCCCTTGTCGTTCAGCCAGCGCGCCAGGACGAACAGATGGTCCGACAACCGGTTGGCATACCGCAATGCAGCCGGGTTGACGGCCTCGACGGTCATCAGCTGTGCGATCAGCCGCTCCGCACGCCGGATCACCGTGCGGCCGAGATGCAGATAGGCCGATGCGGGCGACCCGCCGGGCAGAATGAAGCTGGTGAGCTTGCCCAGATCCGCATTGAGGGTGTCGATCTCATGCTCCAGCCGTTCCACCTGTGCTTCCTGGATGCGCAGCGGCGGGTATTTCGGCTGGTCCTGCTCCGGCGTGCACAGGTCGGCCCCCAGATCGAACAGATCGTTCTGGATCCGGCCCAGCATCGCATCGGGCTCGCCTTCGGTGTGCAGGCGGGCAAGACCGATGACGCTGTTGGCTTCATCGACCGTGCCATAGGCGGTCACCCGCAGGTCGTGCTTGTCGACGCGGCTGCCGTCGCCCAGCGATGTCTGCCCCTTGTCGCCGCCGCGCGTGTAGATGCGCGTCAACTGCACCATCGCGAGCCCTCCCGCAGCCTTGCCTGCACCCGTGCCCCAGGTGAGCCGGTCACGACATCATCGCCAAAGCCAGAAAGGCGATCGCCAGCCCTTGGCAGATGACCCGAGCTTGCATCAGCCTGTTACCATAGCGAGCATTGAACTCGCCCCCGCGGGCCATCGCCACCACGCCTGCGCCGAGCGACCCAAGGACCGCCAGCATGAAGACACCGGCCAGGATCAGAAAGAGAATAGCCATTCGGCACTATATAGATCTCTCGCCCGCGCAAGCCCAGCGCCGTTGTGTCGAACACCGGGAAAGGTGCGAACGATGACGGCAGCGGATCGTCAACTCGAGCTGTGGTTTGAGTTTGGTAGCACATATTCCTATCTCACGGTCTGCCGGATCGAAGATGCCGCGGCGGCTCACGGCGTCGACATCCTGTGGCGCCCCTTTCTGCTAGGCCCGATTTTCAAGGCGATCGGCTGGGACACCTCGCCCTTCAATCTTCAGCAGGCGAAGGGCCGCTATATGTGGCGCGATCTGGAGAGACAGTGCGTGGCCGAGGACCTGCCGTTCCGCCGGCCGTCACGGTTCCCCCAGCATTCGGTACTTGCGGCGAGGGTGGCCATCCTGGCGGCCGACCACGGTTGGTGCGCCGCTTTCGCCCGCGGCGTCATGCACGCCAACTTCGCCGAAGACGAGGACATCGCCGACCCCGTGACGATCGGCACCATAGTGGAAGGCCTGGGACACGACGGTAAGGCAGTCCTGGCGCAGGCTCAGACAACAGAGACGAAAGACAGGCTGCGACACCAGACCGAACGGGCGGCAGCGCTCGGCATCTTCGGCGCGCCGACGCTGATCACGGCCGATGGTGAGATGTTCTGGGGCAATGACCGCGTCGAACAGGCGATCGCCTGGGCCAGGCGTTCGCAATGAACGGCCGGCGCCCGCCGCGCTGGTTCAAGGCACTCTCAATCGCATTGGGTATCGCCTCGATCGGGCTTGCCATCCGCGTGCTCGCTGGCAACGGCGCCCTGCCTGACGCGCCGGAGGGGCTTGCCGGCCGGATCGCCGTGCTCACAGTGGTTTTCCACCTGGGCTACTTCACGGCACCGTTTCTCGTCGGTCGCGGATCCTGGGCCAGCTTCTTCGGTGGAGTGCTGCTGACGCCCGCGGTGCTGGGCTGGCTTCTGCTCTACTGGCCGGGCCTGATGGCAGACCGGCTGCTGGCCGGTCTCGGGATCGCCTGCCTCGCCGTGCTTGCCGGGCTGCTCGGCTATGCTTTCCGCGACTTCTTCGGCGATTTCCAGGGGGCCCGCCGTAGCGCGCGGCCTGATTGAACCGGCTCAGCCGGCCTCTGTCGGCCGGCGTGGCGGCAGCGGGATCTCCGGCGCGGGGTCGAGCCGTTCGACTTCCGTGTCGCCGCCTTCGCTCGGACGGCGGCCTGGAAGCGGCACGTCCGGGCGGGGCGAGAGGAACTGCACAACTTCCCCGGCCCCTTCCGGTGCCCCGTCGTCCGCCACATCCTCCTCCGCCGACCCCTGATCGGCTGCTGACGACACGTTGGGGAATGACAGGGCACCCGCTGCCACGGAACGACCGGAAACGGGCTCAACCACCACTTCCACGTTCAGCTCAGCAACGGACACGTCTGCGGGCGCCGGGCTGCGCCTGCCCGGGGGGAGCACCGGCAAGGGAGCCTCCGGAGGCGGGTCGAGCAGCGTCATCTCCGCACGCCAGTCGACTTCGTCCGGATCGCCATCCGCCTCTGCGGTGGCAACATTTCGGGGGTGCTGTGGTGGTAACGGAATGTCCGGGGCAGGATCCAGCAGCACGGGCTCGGCTTCCGCCTCCGCATCCAATGTCTCCTCCACCGGGGCTTCGGCAGTCTCCACCGGGTCGACCTGGGCCGCCACGGGCGGAAGGTCCTCTCCGGGCCGCCTGGCCGGCAGCGGGGGTGGCACGATCGACGGCGCCGATGCCTCCCCCTCGGCCACCTCCATAAGCGCGATCGGGCGTCGGTCCGGGCGCGGCGGCTCCATCGGCGGTGGCTGCACGCCGGTCACAGTCGCTCCGGCACGGCGCTGCGGTGGGGATGGCGGTCTTGGTATCCCCGCGATATCGGCGGGGGGTGTCGGCTCCGGTGGCAGTGCGGCCACCTCTTGCGGTGCAGGGGCTTCCTCGACCCGCGGCGCCTCAGTGGAGATGATACGCGGCCGAAGCTGCGGCGCCAGCGCCAGCGGCGCTGCCGACGCACCGGAGCCCTCTGCGGGCAGCGGTGTGGTCGGGCTCGGCGCTGCCGCTTGCGGGCGGATGACCGTCGGCAGGGTGGCAGGCTGGGTTGGGGCAGGCGCCACGGCGACGCTCGGAAACGGAGCGGGCTGCGGTGGTGCTGCTGGCGGAGCGGCCGCCACCGGCGGCTGGACGGCAGAAGCCGGCGGCGCGGCGGCCCCAGAACCCCCGCTCAACGACCATTCCCGCGGCCCCTCGCGGCATCCCATGCCAGAGCCCGAGCCGGAGGGCCCGGTCAGCGTGAACCACCGGCAGATTCTGGGACTGGTCTCGGTTCTCGTGATCGTCAACGTCCCGCCGGAGGGCAGCGGCCGCGGCGCATTGCTGGGCTGATGCTCGAGCAGCAGTTGGATGACAGAGCGATCTTCGCTGTTCAGCGAGTCGAGCGGGTTCGCCGCGGCGGTGTCTGCGGCAAACCATGTCACGAGGAACGACAAGCCGATGCCGCAAATCCGGCGCTGCGCCATTATTGACCTGCCCATCCCGATTGACCGTAAAACGGCCCCAATAAAAGCCCAACTGGTCGTTGCGCTCAAGGTGGATGGTCATGGCCATGTCGATCCTTGCGCCGGGCTTAAGAAGCAACAATATTAGAAGGCTAGAAATAACAAGGTCGCGATGATGTCGTCGCGGCCGCGAAGGGTGGACAGGGCTGGCGACGCTGGCGGGCAGTCCG
>JANQQD010000056.1 GCA_028285185.1 Anaerolineae bacterium
GGCGACGAGGCCGCTTTCCGACGCGCGCTCATAGAGCGTCAGCACGCCCGGCGGCAGCCCAGACTCGCCGTCATTCGCCAGCCGGACGGAGGCGAGCGGGTGTCGCGGATGCGTCGAAGGCTGATAGAGCGACAGCCGCTCCGCCGGCACGTCGCGGGCCACGATGGGCACCAGCAGCGAATGGCCGCTGGTCACGTCGATCGGGTGCGGAACGCGAAAGACCACTTGCGTGGTCGCATCGCTGCTCTCCGCCGCCGTCACCGTCGCCACCTGGCCTGGCGGCTGATAGCCGTCGTCGGCATCCGTATCTGCAATTCGCGCTGCCGGTGCCGGCGCCGGTTCCATGGACAACACGCCGGCGACGCCGCCAGTGGCCGCCTCTTCGAATTCCCGCCGGTCCTCCGGCATGGCCACGCCGCCTTCATCCATCGGCGGCATGATGCGGCCCAGCACCTCGACGGGCACCTCGGGCCGGGCAACGTAATAGGCGGTGTAGAGTGCCTGTCGGAAGGTCACTGGATTGCCGGAGACCACCGTCAGGTCCACACCTTCCCAGTCTTCGCCGCTCAGATTCTCCAGGACCGCCCAGCCCTGGATCGAGGCCGTCGTTGCGTCTGCATCGTCTGAGAGGGTCAGCCGATAGCTGCTCTTCCACAGCGGCGCTTCGACCACATAGGCCACACGCACGGTCCGCTCCGCATCGCCGGTGGTGGCGATGGCGATCTCGCGCCGCTCCTGCGCATTGTGCTCCGCCAGCGCTGCCAGGGCTTCGTCCACCGCCTCTTGCAGGTCCGGATCGACGAAGCGGACGGCATCCGATTCCTCCAGCACCAGCTGCTGCAGGCCAAGCTCGGTCAACAGGCTCAGGCGGTGGCGGTAGACGATGCCGCCGTCGGGCGTCTCCTGAGCTTCCTGCTCGACCGCGATGATGCGGCCGGAAATGGCGCGGGAGCCGAAGCTCTCCACCTCCGCGCCCCGCAGTGCGTTCAACAGCGCCACCGGGGACGAAAGCGCCGATTGGTCGAAAGGCAGTTCGCGGAAGACGTCCGACAGCGGCTCGCGCCCGGGCAGGCTGATCTCGCCGATGCCGCCCTGATCGTCGTAGACGACGATGCTCTTCAGCACGTCGTTCACCTGGTCCAGCCGCACGCTCAGGTTCAGATCGGCATCCCCGCCGACCGTGGCCTCGTATTCGAAATAGCCGACGCCGCCGGTCGACAGCATCACCCGCTGCAGCTCCAGATCATCTGCCAGAGCACCGCTGGACAGCACCAATCCAAGTGCCGTTGCGCCGAGAAGGGCATGGTGGAGTTTCGCCATCGGTTCGCTTTCCCCCAAATTGGCGGGAGCGGCGCCGTCGGCCCAAGTTGGCCTTGGCGTGCCTCCCCGTGATCGTTGTCCGGATCGCCGCCCGTGAGATGACCATACGCTATCGCATCGCGAGCCTGCGAGCCGCGGTTCACTTGCGCATCCATTGTGGCGACAGCACGGCGTACGCATGGCGTTTAGCCATGCGTACGCCCATGCACGCGTCAGCCGAGCGAAGCCTTCACGAAGCCGCTGGCTTTGGCGAAGTCCATGCGGCCGGCATAGCGGGTTCTGAGCTCGGCCATGGTACGCCCCATGTCCTTCAGGCCGCCGGCGCCGATCTCCTTGATCAGATCGGCCACGGCTTGGCGGGTCTCGGCTTCGTCCATCTGCTTGGGCAGGAAGCTCTGGATCACCGTGATCTCTTCGGCCTCGGCCTCCGCCAGCTCCAGCCGGCCGCCCTGTTCGTAGAGCGTGATGCTCTCGCGCCGCTGGCGGATCATGGTCTGCAGCATGGACATGATCTCGTCATCGTCGAGACCTTCGGTGTTGCCCTTGGCGCGTGCGGCGATGTCCCGGTCCTTCAGGGCTGCAAGGATCAGCCGCAGCGTGGAGACGGCCCGCTGCCGCTTCGCGCGCATCGCCTCTTTCAGCGCCTCGTTCAGCTGTTGGCGTAACATGCTGCGACATCCTCCTGTGCGACACCATGCAAGCGCCTGACCCTTTTCCGGTCTCGGTCGCTGTGCGTCGCTCCGTGCACTGGTCCGAATTCCGCGATCGCCGTTGCCATGGGGTCGACGCCTTGGGGACGGTCGCGCTATCAGTGTCGTCCGCCCGCCCGAACCATTGAAAGCAGCCCCATAGAGGGAAGTCCAGCATGCCGACCGCGAACGACCACACCGCAGCCCCACCGCCTGGCACCACGGCGGTTCTCGTGCTGGCCGACGGCACGGTGATATGGGGCCGAGGGCTTGGGGCCGCCGGTAGTGCCGTCGGCGAAGTCTGCTTCAATACATCGATGACGGGCTATCAGGAGATCCTGACCGATCCGTCTTACGCCGGGCAGATCATCAGCTTCACCTTTCCCCATATCGGCAATGTCGGGGCCAATCCGGAGGATGTAGAGACCACCACGCCGGCCGCCCGCGGGCTGGTGCTCAGGGCGGACATCACCCAGCCAGCCAACTGGCGCGCGACCCGGCATCTGGACGACTGGCTGAAGGCGAACGATCTGGTCGGCATCGCCGGTGCCGACACAAGGCGTCTGACCCGGCGCATCCGCGACGGTGGCGCGCCGAGTGGTGTCGTCGCCCATGATCCGGACGGACGTTTCGACCTCGCGGCCCTGCAGCGCCAAGCCCAGGACTGGCCCGGTCTGGCGGGCATGGACCTGGCCATCGAGGTGACACGTCGGCAGACGGAAACTTGGGACCAGACGCGCTGGATGCCCGGCGACGGCTATGGACGGCTTGAAACACCGAAGTTCCGAGTCGTTGCGATCGACTATGGCGCCAAGCGCAACATTCTGCGCTGCCTGGCATCGGCGGGCTGTGCGGTCACCGTGGTGCCTGCGACAGCGACGGCAGAGGATGTGCTGCGCCACGACCCCCATGGCATCTTCCTGTCCAACGGCCCTGGCGACCCGGCGGCGACCGGCCGCTACGCCGTGCCGGTCGTGCGGGACCTCGTGGCGACGGGAATACCGGTGTTCGGCATCTGCCTGGGCCACCAGATCCTGTCGCTCGCGCTGGGCGCGCGCACGGAGAAGATGCACCAGGGGCACCGTGGTGCGAACCATCCGGTGAAGGATTTGGCGACGGGCAAGGTCGAGATCACCAGCCAGAACCATGGCTTCGTGGTGGTGCCGGAAAGCCTGCCGCCGACGGTCGAGACGACCCATGTCAGCCTTTTCGACGGCACGAATGAAGGCATACGCATGAAGGATCGCCCGGTGTTCTCGGTCCAGTACCATCCCGAAGCGTCGCCGGGCCCGATGGACAGCCACTATCTGTTCAGCCGGTTCATCGCGCTTATGGAAGCCGCCGATCGGGGGTAGGGCCACGGTGGCGACCCCCGGACACATTCGCTTGTGCTACCTTTGCGCAATTGGTGGCGGCGGCCTATAAACGCAGGTCGTCCGCCGCGCCCAAAGGCGCTGAGCTACCGCGAGTCGCCTTTGCCGATGCCGCCCGCGCCCCCAGTTCTCGTCGGTGACCGCGTGCGCGTCAGCCTGGCCGGTGACGTCGATGCGGGCGATCTGGCGGCGTTCCACCGCCGCAACTTCGACCGGCTGAAACGGTGGATGCCGCCCGTCCCGGATACGTTTTTGACCGACGACTATTGGATCCGCTGGGTGGCGGCAGCGCGGCTGCTGTACGACAAGGAACAAGCGATCCGGATGGTGGTGCGCAATGGTCGGCGCGAGGTGTCGCCGATGATCGCCCAGGCCAACTTCTCAAACATCGTCAAGGGGCCGTTTCAGGCCTGTCTGCTCGGATATCACATCGACGGTGAAGCCGAGGGACAGGGCCTCATGCGCGAAGCCCTGTCGCTGGCGATCCGGTTCGTGTTCGACGAGATGGGCCTGCATCGCATCATGGCCAACTACATTCCCAACAACGAGCGCTCGGCCCGGCTGCTGGACAGGCTGGGGTTCGAGCAGGAAGGCTATGCCCGCGACTATCTGTTCATAGACGGCGCCTGGCGTGACCATGTGCTGACGGCGCTGACCAACCCGTCGGCGCCGGTTCCCCTGCCGTCCAGCACGGCACGGCCGGCGGGCGCCACATCCCTTTCCGCGGTCCGGGGGGCGGGCCGGCGCCTCGCCCCGTCGCGGCGGTAGGCGATCTATCTCCGGCTGCGGCTTTCCCCGCGTGCGCACAGCCCGTATATAGCAGCGCCACCCGCGCGAACCGTCCGCCGCGGCGCGGAGCCCGCGACCCGAACGCTGAGACATGCCAAAACGGACCGACATCGAAAGCATCTGCATCATCGGCGCCGGCCCGATCATCATCGGGCAGGCCTGCGAATTCGACTATTCCGGGGCGCAGGCCTGCAAGGCGCTGAAGGAGGAAGGGTATCGGGTGATCCTGGTCAATTCGAACCCGGCCACGATCATGACCGACCCGCAGCTTGCCGACAGCACCTATATCGAGCCGATCACGCCGGACGTCGTCGCCCGCATTCTGGAGCAAGAGCGGCCCGACGTGCTGTTGCCCACCATGGGCGGCCAGACGGCGCTGAACACGGCGATGACGCTCGACACGCCGGAGCCGACAGGCGAGGAAAGCGTGCTGCAGCGCCTGGGTATCGAACTGATCGGCGCCCGGCGCGAGGTGATCGCCAAGGCCGAAGACCGCCTGCTGTTCCGCCAGGCTATGGACGCCATCGGCCTGTCGTCGCCCAAATCACGTCTGGTCCACACGGTGGATGAGGCGGTCGACGCGCTGGACCACATCGGGCTGCCGGCGATCATCCGTCCAAGCTTTACCCTCGGCGGCACGGGCGGCGGCATCGCCTACAACCGGCAAGAATATGAAGAAATCGTGCGCGGCGGCCTGCGCGCCAGCCCTGTGCGTGAAGTGCTTGTCGAGGAATCGGTGCTCGGCTGGAAGGAGTATGAGATGGAGGTCGTGCGCGACTGCGCCGACAACTGCATCATCGTCTGTTCCATCGAGAACGTGGATCCCATGGGGGTGCACACCGGCGACAGCATCACGGTGGCTCCGGCGCTGACGCTGACCGACAAGGAATATCAGGTGATGCGCAACGCCTCGATCGCGGTGTTGCGCGAGATCGGGGTGGATACCGGCGGCTCTAACGTTCAGTTCGCCGTCGATCCTGCGACGGGGCGGTTGGTCATCATCGAGATGAACCCGCGCGTGTCGCGGTCGTCGGCGCTGGCATCAAAGGCCACCGGGTTTCCCATCGCCAAAGTCGCAGCGCGTCTGGCGGTAGGGTACACGCTGGACGAACTGGACAACGACATCACGCGGATCACGCCGGCCAGCTTCGAGCCCACGATCGACTACGTCGTCACCAAGATCCCCCGTTTCACCTTCGAGAAGTTCGCCGGTGCGGAGCCGCTGCTGACCACGTCGATGAAGTCGGTGGGCGAGGCCATGTCGATCGGCCGCAGCTTCCAGGAAAGCGTCCAGAAGGCCCTCAGGTCCATGGAAACCGGGCTGACCGGGTTCAACGAGATTGAGATCCCGGGCCTGAACCCCGAGGCCGAGGGGCCGGTCGAGCCGGACGTCGTCCGCGCTGCCCTGGCGCGTCCGACGCCGGAGAGGTTGTTGGTTGTGGCCCAGGCGATCCGTCTGGGGCTGTCGCTCGACGACATCCACGCCGTGACCCGTTACGATCACTGGTTCCTGGCCCAGATCGCGGAACTGGTGGAGGCGGAGGAAACGGTGCGCCGCGCGGGCCTTCCGACCGACCCGAACGGCTGGGCCCGGCTGAAGCGTATGGGCTTTTCCGACGCGCGCCTGGCGGAGCTGGCCGGGCTTGACGAAGAGGCTGTTGCCGCAGAGCGCAGGGCCCAGGGGGTCACGCCGGTCTACAAGCGCATCGACACCTGTGCGGCCGAATTCCCCAGCCCGACGCCATACATGTATTCGGCCTATGAGGATCTGGACGGGGAATGCGAGAGCGACCCGACAGACCGTGCGAAGGTGGTGATCCTCGGTGGCGGGCCGAATCGCATCGGCCAGGGCATCGAATTCGACTACTGCTGTGTACACGCAGCCTATGCGCTTGCCGAAGCCGGCTTTGAGACGATCATGGTCAACTGCAACCCGGAGACGGTCTCAACCGACTATGACACCTCTCACCGTCTCTATTTCGAGCCGCTGACGGCGGAAGACGTGATCGAGCTGATCCGCACCGAACAGCGGCGCGGCGACCTGAAGGGTGTGATCGTGCAGTTCGGCGGCCAGACCCCGCTGAAGCTTGCCGAACAGATCGAGGCCGCGGGCATTCCCATCCTCGGCACGCCCCGCGACGCCATCGATCTGGCGGAGGATCGGGAGCGCTTCCGTGCGCTCTTGCAGGACATCGGGCTCCGCCAGCCCGCCAGCGGTATCGCCCGCTCGGTGGAGGAGGCCGAAGCGATCGCCGGCACCATCGGCTATCCGGTGCTGATGCGTCCGTCCTATGTGCTGGGCGGCCGGGCGATGGAGATCGTCCACGATGTCGAAAGTCTGCGCCGGTACATCGGGCACGCTGTGCGCGTGTCAGGCCGCAACCCAGTGCTGATCGATCGCTATCTGCAGGATGCGATCGAGGTCGATGTGGACGCCGTGGCCGACGGCCGGGATGTCCATGTCGCCGGCATCATGGAACATATCGAGGAGGCCGGCATCCATTCCGGCGACAGCGCCTGCACGTTGCCGCCGTATTCGCTGGGCGAGGGCGTGCAGGAGGAGATCGTCCGTCAGACGACGTTGCTGGCGCAGGCTTTGGGCGTCATCGGACTGATGAATGTTCAGTTCGCGGTCAAGAGCGGTGAGGTCTTCATCCTGGAGGTCAATCCCCGCGCCAGCCGGACGGTGCCGTTCGTTGCCAAGGCGACCGGCACGCCGATCGCCAAGATCGCCGCCCGCATCATGGCGGGCGAACGGCTCGCGGACTTCCAGCTGAACGGGCGGGCTCCCGAGCACACGGCGGTGAAGGAAGCCGTGTTCCCCTTCGCCCGCTTCCCCGGTGTCGACACGCTGTTGGGCCCGGAAATGAAGTCGACCGGCGAGGTCATGGGCCTGGATCAGGATTTCGGCCGGGCCTTCGCCAAGGCGCAGCTCGGTGCCGGCGTCAGTCTGCCCGTGAGCGGTACCGTCTTCGTTTCTGTGCGGGACCGCGACAAGGCGATGTTCGTCGACATGGCCCGGCGGCTGTTGGACATGGGGTTCGGCCTGCTGGCGACGTCGGGCACCGCCGACTACCTGGAGGGCCAGGGTCTGGCGGTCGGGCGCGTCAACAAGGTGCTGGAAGGCAAGCCCGATGTGGTCGACGCGATGATCGACGGTGTGGTCCAGCTGGTGTTCAATACGACAGAGGGCGCCCAGGCGATCGTCGACAGCCGGTCGCTACGGCGTGCTGCACTGGTCAACAATATACCGTACTATACGACGGTTGCCGGCGCGCGTGCCGCAGTGGAGGCGATCGCCGCCATAAAGGCCGGGCGTCTTGAAGTCGCCCCGCTGCAATCTTACCTTCGCCGGGTGTTTTAAGCTGGAGAGAGCCGGTAGCGACCGTTGCGGTCGCTGCGGGCTGTTTTTGTTGAGAGAGGTAGCGTGACGATGGATAAGGCGCCGATGACGGCCGAGGGCTATGACCGCCTGCTGCAGGAGCTGAAGCATCTGAAAACGGTGGAGCGTCCGTCGGTGATCAAGGCGATCGCCGAGGCGCGCGAGCATGGCGATCTGTCAGAGAACGCCGAATATCATGCCGCGCGGGAACGCCAGAGCTTCATAGAAGGCCGTGTGCTTGAGATCGAGGACATGATCTCGCGGGCCCAGGTGATCGATACGTCGAAGCTGTCCGGGGATACCGTCAAATTCGGCGCCACGGTGACCCTGGCTGATGAAGAGACGGACGAAGAGGCCACCTATCAGATCGTCGGCGCGAACGAGAGCGACATCAGCCGTGGCCGCCTGTCGATTACGGCCCCGCTGGCCCGCGGCCTGATCGGCAAGGGTGTGGGCGAGGTGGTCGAAGTGACCACGCCCAACGGCGCCAAGTCGTACGAGATCGTCCAGGTTCACTTCCACTAGTCCCGTGGCCGAGAGCTCTGCCTCGCCGGCATCCGGCCGGCCACCCCTAGACGCGGCCGATGCCCGGTCAGCTTCGGCTGACGCCTCGGCGCGGGTCGCGTCGACGCAGGAGGCGCGCCGCCACGTGCAGGCGGTGATGGAGCATTCCGGCACGTCGTTCTCGCTGGGCATGAAGATCCTGCCGGCAGAGCGTCGCGACGCGATGTTCGCCGTCTATGCGTTCTGCCGCGAGGTCGACGACATCGCCGACGAGCCGGGCACGGTGGAGGAGAAGCTTTCGGGCCTGGCCGCATGGCGGCGCGAGGTCGACGCCCTCTATCGCGGCGACCCTGGACGGCCGACGACGCGGGCCCTTGCCGGCCCCGTAGAACGCTATGCCCTGCCGCGCGAAGAGTTCCTGGCGATCATCGACGGCATGGAGATGGATGCGCGCGAGAGCCTGTGCGCCCCGGACATGGAGACTCTGCGGCTCTATTGCCGGCGGGTCGCGGGCGCGGTGGGGATGCTGTCGATCCGCATTTTCGGCGCCACCGAGCCGGAGGCCGAATACTTCGCGCTGAAGCTCGGCGAGGCGCTGCAGCTGACCAATATCCTGCGCGATCTCGACGAGGATGCGGAGCGCGGGCGCCTCTATCTGCCGGCGGAACTGCTGGCCGCACACGGGATCGACGCGCGGGATGCTGAGACGGTGCTGACCCATCCTGCATTGCCAAAGGTGTGTGCCGAGCTCGCCGCCATGGCGCGGCAGCGGTTCGACGACGCCGATCGGGTGCTGGCGCGCTGCAATCGCCGGAACCTGCGGCCGGCGCTGTTGATGATGGGGATCTACGACGACACGCTGGACCGGCTGAATGCGCGCGGTTGGCAGGATCGATCGGGCTCTCTGCGCCGCGGCAAGGTCGGCAAGCTATGGGCCGCGGTGCGTCGCGGATTGCTGCGGCCGCGATGGCAACCGTCCACATAGTCGGCGCCGGCATGGCTGGGCTGGCCGCGGCCGTGCGGCTGGCGCGGCGGGGTCGACGGGTGGTGCTTTACGATCGTGCGCCGATGGCCGGCGGTCGCTGCCGCTCCTACTACGACACCGCGCTCGATCGGCTGATCGACAACGGCAACCATCTGCTGCTGAGCGCAAACCGTGCCGCGCTTGCCTTCATGCGCGACAGCGGCGGCCAGGGGCGGTTGCGGGGATCGGGCAGTGCACGGTTTGCCTTCACTGATCTGGCCGACGGAACCAGCTTTGCCGTCCGCCCCAATGCCGGGCCGCTGCCCTGGTGGATCTGGGCGAGCGGCCGCCGCATTCCGGGGACGCAGCCGAGCGACTATCTGAGCGGCCTAGCGTTCCTGAGGGCCCGCGGGCAGGCCACGGTCGCCGACATCGTCGGCAATGAGGATCCGCTCTTCCGGCCGTTCTGGGAGCCGCTGACGCTGGCCGTGCTGAACACCACGCCCGACCGGGCTGCTGCCAGTCTGCTGGCTGCGGTTCTGCGGCGAACTTTCGCCTGGGGAGAACAGCGGTGCCGTCCGCTGATTGCCGAACGGGGATTGGGCCCCGATCTTGTCGATCCCGCCGTCGGATACCTGATTGCGTCGGGCGCCGAGGTTGCGTTCGGGCGCCGCCTTCGCCGGATCGGCCGGGATGGCGGGCGGGCGGTGTCGCTCGACTTCGGTGACGGCGAGGTCGCGCTGAAGGCGAGTGATTCGGTCGTACTTGCCGTTCCACCGTCCGCGGCTGGCGAATTGCTGCCGGAACTCCAGGTGCCCGAGGACGGGGATACGATCCTGAACGCTCATTTTCGCGTCGACGGGCCGCTGCCGCATGACGACGGCCCGATCCTGGGCCTCCTCGGCAGTACCGCCCAGTGGGTTTTCTCGCGCGGCGACGTGATCAGCGTCACAGTCAGCGCGGCCGGTGATCTGGCAGACCGTCCGGCGTCGGAGTTGGCGGAGACGCTGTGGGCGGATGTGGCCAAGGCGATGCGCCTGGGCGCGCGGCCGCTTCCGGCGCACCGCATCATCAAGGAGCGTCGCGCAACCTTTGCCCAGACACCGGAGAACCTGCTGCGGCGGCCGGGGACGCGAACGCGTCTCGACAATCTTATGCTCGCCGGCGATTGGACCGATACGGGCCTTCCTGCGACGATCGAAGGGGCCGTTACTTCGGGCCAACGGGCGGCTTCGGCCCTGCTGCGGAGGCGCCACGGTTAAGAGACCGTTACCGCCGGATCTTGCGGTTGACCGGCACCTTTGCGTACATTCGCGCCTGTGGTCGGCTCTACGGGGATGGGGGCAGAGCTGACCAAGAAAGCCATAAGAATGGCGTGGGTAATCACCCCGCCGGGACTGACGCCGGAGTGACCTTCTGTGGGGATCACTGCTTATAACGAACTGGGGACCATGAACGGGCGCATCGATCGTCTCGTCGAAGACATGCGCGACGAGCTGGCCAAGCTACGCCAGGACGACGGGCACTGGTTGTTCGAGCTGGAAGCCGATTCGACCATTCCGTCCGAATACGTCATGCTGCGCCACTTCTTGGGCGAGCCCAATCTGGAGGAAGAGCCGCGGATCGCGCGGTATCTGCGCCGGATCCAGGGCGATCACGGCGGCTGGGCGCTGTTTCATGACGGTGATTTCGACATCAGCGCGTCGGTGAAGGCCTACTATGCCCTGAAGCTGATCGGCGACGACGTCGAAGCCCCGCACATGGTGCGGGCGCGCGAGGCCATCCTGGCCTATGGCGGGGCGGCGCGGGCCAACGTGTTCACGCGGTTTGCCATGGCTCTGTTCGCGCAGGTGCCGTGGCGCGCGGTGCCGGTCATGCCGGTCGAGATCATGCTGTTGCCGCGCTGGTTCCCGTTCCACCTTTCGAAGGTGTCGTACTGGTCGCGCACGGTAATCGTGCCACTGCTGATCCTGACGGCGCTGAAGCCGCAGGCGGTCAATCCTACGGGACGTGGTATCGCCGAGCTGTTCGTGGTGCCGCCGGAAGAAGAGCGGAACTACAACGTCAATCCCACCGGCAGGACCTGGGGCGAGATCTTCCTGCTGCTCGACAAGATGCTGCGGGCGGTGGAGCCGATGCTGCCGAAGCGCCCGCGCAAGCGCGCCATCGCCAAGGCGATGGAATTCGCAACGGAGCGGCTGAACGGCACCGAAGGCCTGGGCGGCATCTATCCGGCCATGGCGAACCTGGTCATGTCGTACCACGCGCTCGGATACCCCAAGGACCATGCCGACTATGCGGTGGCCCGGGAGGCCGTGGAACGGCTGCTGGTATTCGGGGAAGACGAGACCTATTGCCAGCCCTGCCTGTCCCCGGTTTGGGATTCGGCACTGGCCGCGCATGCGATGATGGAAGCGGGCGAAGAGCCCGACTCGCCCGAACTGGCCAAGACAATGGCCTGGTTCCGGGACAATCAGATCCTGGATGTCGTCGGCGACTGGGCCGACCGCAAGCCTGATGTCCGGCCGGGCGGCTGGGCCTTCCAATACGCCAACGACCACTATCCGGACGTGGACGACACCGCGGCCGTCGTCATGGCCATGCACCGCCAGGGGGACCCCGCCAACCGGGAGGCCATCGAGCGGGCGACGGAATGGATCGTCGGTATGCAGAGCCGCAACGGCGGCTGGGGCGCGTTCGACGCCGACAACAACCACGACTACCTGAACCACATTCCCTTCGCCGATCACGGGGCGCTCTTGGACCCGCCGACGGCCGATGTCACGGCCCGCTGTCTTGGAATGCTAGCGCAGCTCGACTACGACCGCGACCACCCGACGGTGGCGGCCGGCATCGACTACCTGAAGCGGGAGCAGGAGCCGGATGGCTCCTGGTACGGCCGCTGGGGCGCCAACTATATCTACGGCACCTGGTCGGTTCTCTGCGCCCTCAATGCCGTCGGTGAGGACCCGCAGTCGCCCACCATGCGCCGCGCGGTCGATTGGCTGATGGCCCGGCAGCTTGACGATGGCGGTTGGGGCGAAGACTGCGCCTCTTACTGGCACCGTCGTCGGAGCGAGGTGAAGACCAGCACGCCGTCGCAAACCGCCTGGGCCGTGCTGGCGCTGATGGCCGCGGGCGAGGTCGAGAGCGAGGCTGTTCGCCGCGGCATTGCGTATCTGTTGGAGCATCCGCGCGAAGGGGCGCGGTGGACCGAGCGCCACTACACGGGCACCGGGTTCCCCCGTGTCTTCTACCTGAAATATCACGGCTACGCCGCGTACTTCCCGTTATGGGCCGTTGCCCGTTATCGTTCGCTGATGCGCCGAAACGACCGCACCGTCCAATACGGGATCTGACGCGGCCGTAGCTGCCAGCAAAGGGGTGGGCGGTCTCGGCGTTGTCACTGGTCTGCAGATGGAGGCCGCCTGCATCGCCGATGCGCGTCCCGATCTCACTGTCCAGTGCGACGGGATGGGTCCTGACAGGGCGGGCCGTGCGGCGGATCGCCTTGTGGGAACCGGCGCAACGGCGTTGGCCAGCGTGGGATTTGCCGGCGGACTGGATCCGCGCCAGCCCTCCGGCACGATCATCATTGCTGACCAGGTGCTGACCGCCACCGGCGAAGTGCTGGTGTGCGATCGTGGTCATGCAGACGCCATCGCCGAGCGCGCCCGCGCGCAGCACCTGCAGGTGGTCAGGGGGCATCTTGCCGGCAGCGACGATGCGGTGGTCAGCGCCAGCGCCAAGCTTGGCCTCTACGCCGCGACGGGTGCCGTGGCCGTGGACATGGAAAGCCATGCTGTGGCGCGGGCTGCCGCCCGCGCAGGACTGCCGTTTGTAGCGGTGCGCGTGGTCGCCGACGCCGCTACGCGGTCCCTGCCCACGGCCGCACTCGCAGGCGTTGCGCCAGACGGGTCGAATCGGGTGTGGGGCGTTATCGCCGCGTTGATCGTACGGCCTTGGCAGCTTCGCTCGGTGCTGGCCTTGGCGCGCGACAGCCGCCGTGCCCTGGCATCACTGACGATCGGCGCCGGCCTCTTGGCCTGAGGCCGACCTATTCAGCAGCCTGGGTCGGCACGTCCTGGCGCTTCGGCTTGTCCGTGTGCATGTCTTGCATGGCATTGGCCACCATGCCGTCGAACACCCACTTCGCCGGGCGCTGGCCCTCAAGCGGGATCTCCGGCGCCATGTCACCGGACGTCTTCGGCCCCCGCAGCGCCACGCGCAAAGCCTTCAGCGGATTGCGCACGGCGTCGGACACGGCCGTCGGCTCATAGCCGCAATGGGCCATGCAGTCGGCACACTTCTCATAGTTGCCGGTGCCGTAGCTCTCCCACTCCGTCTCTTCCATCAGCGCCTTGAACGACGGTGCGTAGCCTTCGTTCAAAAGGTAGCAGGGGCGCTGCCAGCCGAAGATGTTACGCGTGGGCATGCCCCAGGGTGCGCAACGATAGGTCTGGTTGCCGGTCAGGAAGTCGAGATAGAGAGACGAATGGGTAAGCGGCCATTTCTTGCCCTTGCCCAGCGCGAACACCTGGCGGAACAGCTCTTTCGTCTTGCGGCGGGTCAGGAAGTGCTCCTGGTCCGGTGCGCGCTCGTAAGCATAGCCCGGCGAGATGCTGACGCCGCCGACCCCGATCTCCCCACAATAGTCCAAGAAAGCGGCGACCCGTTCTGGCGAAGCCCCGTCGAAGATCGTGGCATTAACGCTGACCCGGAAGCCCTTATCCTGTGCGGCCTTGATGGCCTTGACCGCACGGTCGAACACGCCGTCCTGGCAGACGGACTTGTCGTGCTCTTCCTTCAGACCGTCCAAGTGGACAGAGAAGAAGAGGTAACGCGACGGCTCGAACAGGTGCAGCTTCTTTTCAAGCAGCAGCGCGTTGGTGCACAGCGAGACATATTTGCGGCGGGCGACGATGCCTTTGACGATCTCGCCGATTTCCTTGTGCAAGAGCGGCTCGCCGCCGGGGATGGAAACCATCGGCGTGCCGCATTCATCGACCGCGTCCAGGCATTCCTGCACGCTCAGCCGCCGGTTCAGGATGGCGTCCGGATAGTCGATCTTGCCGCAGCCGGCACAGGCGAGATTGCAGCGGAACAGCGGCTCCAGCATCAGCACCAGGGGGTATTTGTCCCGGCGCTTCAGGCGCTGCTTCATGATGTAGAGGCCGATGGCGAGTTGCTGGCGAACTGGGATGCCCACCCTTGTCTCCTTTCCGGGACCGTGTCGGTCCAGGCTAACCGCGCGATCCGACGGCGACCATGTCACCGCAAGATGGCAATGTTCAGGCTCCGGCGGCCATCCGGCCGGGGACACGCCGCGACGGCGCGATCCGGGTCGGGTCGGTCAGCTCGTCCGGCAGCTTGAAGGAGATGTTCTCCTCCACGCCCTGCAGGGCTTGGACTTCGATCTCCGCCAGTTCGCTCAGCCGGCTGATCACCTCTTGCACGAGGTCCTCCGGCGCAGAGGCTCCTGCGGTGATGCCGACGGAGCCGACGCCTTCCAGCCATTCGGCTCGGACCGCCTGGGCATCTTCGATCAGATAGCTCGGCCGGCCCATATCCTCGCCGATTTCCCTCAGGCGGTTGGAATTGGAGCTGTTGTGGGCGCCGACGACCAGCAGCAGGTCGACATGGCCGACCAGCGCGCGCACCGCCGTCTGGCGGTTCTGCGTGGCGTAGCAGATGTCCTTCACGTCGGGCCCGACGATCTGCGGGAACCGGGCCTTCAGTGCGGAGATGATCCCGCGGGTGTCGTCGACGCTGAGGGTCGTCTGGGTGACGTAGGATACCTTGGCCGGATCGTGGGGGACGAGACGCTCGACGTCTTCGACCGTCTCCACCAGATGGACGGCACCGTCGATCTGGCCCATGGTGCCTTCCACCTCGGGGTGCCCGCGATGGCCGATCAGCACCACGTCATAGCCCTTCTGCGCGTAGCGCTGGCCTTCCCGGTGCACCTTGCTGACCAGCGGGCAGGTGGCGTCGATCACCTGCAGTGAGCGGCCGGATGCGTCCGTCTCCACCTTGCGGGCGACGCCGTGCGCGCTGAACACGGACACCGCGCCCAGCGGGATCTCATCCACCTCTTCCACGAAGCGGGCGCCACGGGCCTTGAGGCTCTCCACGACCCGCTTGTTGTGCACGATCTCATGCCGCACATAGACCGGCGCGCCGTGGATCTCCAGCGCGCGCTCGACGATCTCGATGGCCCGCTCGACGCCGGCGCAGAAACCGCGCGGCTGCGCCAGCAGGACTTTCAGTTTCCGATGCCCCATATCGCTCGTTCCAGTCCCCATTTCGGGCCTGCTCGGTCGCGGCCCCATTAGCGGTGATCGCTTAGACGCCCTGGCGCCGTTGCCCCCGGCAGCGCGGTTGTCCGTCTTGCGCCGGCACCGCCTGGAAAAACCCTGTTGGCAACAAGGAAATCTCAGGCGGGCCAACGGCATAAGCGAGTTCTCTACCCTTGGACGCTTAATGAAGGCAGATGTTACTCCGTGTCAATCTTGACGTAGCTGCGGCGCAACACTAGGGGCTTGTCTTTGTTTCATATCGCAACTCCGGCGGGTGTCAGTCGGCCGGCTGGCGGCGCGCTTCCGCGGCCGCCTGCTCGGTCGTCGGGTCCGTTTCATCGATCACGCGGCGGGCGAATCCCGGCACGCGGTGCCGCACGCCCCTCAGCTTGGCGCAGAACGCGGGGAACCGCCGCCGCACCTGGCGCAGCCCATTGCGGACGAAGCGGCTTTCCGTGGCGAGGATGCCCAGGCCGACCGCCATCATGATAAGGCCGATCGGCACCGGTGTCGGCGCGATGATCGCGCCGGTGACCACCAGGAACCAGCCGGCGCCCAGGCGCAGCCAGCGACCGAGCACGCTGCGCTGGGGCGGCGCCAACGCGTTGTCCACGGCCGGCGCTGTTTCGTCTTCAGAGCGATCCACCGCGGTCACCGGCCCCGTTGCGGTCGCGGGCAGACGGGCCATCCGCAACCGATCCATCCCTGGCAGCGGCCAGATCAGAGGGTAGATGTGGACTCCGGTGGCGTGATCAAGTCGTCCCGCCGGCCCGATCGGCCGATGCCACCGGCAGACGCTTGACATAGCTCAAACTTCCACCCCGAGAGCTTTCATCTTCCGGACTGATTCGCCATAGTCTGCCAAAGGCCGCACGACTTGGTCGGGCGCCCGTGGTCGGGCATTCGGCGCGGCCTCAATCCCATCCTACCCGGAAGTGCCAAGACATGAGCGCAGACGAGGCGAAGTTCACGGAGGATTTCCCGGCCGTCAGCTACGAGGCTTGGGTGAGCGAGGTCGAAAAGGCGCTGAAAGGTGCCCCGTTCGACAAGAAGATGCTGACCCGCACCTATGAAGGCATCACGCTGAAGCCGGTCTATACGAAGGAAAACTGGCCGGCCGCCGGCGATCCTTCGGGCTTTCCGGGCTCCGCCCCGTTCACCCGGGGGGCCTCCGGCTCGCGGCCCGCGGCCGGTGGCTGGGACATCCGCCAGGAACACGCTCATCCCGATCTGCGAACGGCCAACGCCTCGATCCGCGCGGACCTCGAACGCGGGGCGACATCGCTGACCCTGATGTTCGACGCCGCCGGCAAGGCCGGGCTTGACGGCGACCAGCCGGAGGCGGCAGGCCTCGCCGGCCAGGGCGGCATCATGATGTACAGCGTCGACGATCTCGACGACCTGCTGGATGACGTGCTGGTGGACCTGGTGCCGCTCTCGCTGGATGCGGGCGGCCAGTTCCTCGCCGCGGCCGGGCTGCTGCAGGGGCTGTGGAGCCGCCGCGGCATCGGCGCAGCCGACGCCAAGGGCGCGTTCAACGCCGATCCGCTGGGGGCGCTGGCGCTGTCCGGTAGCCTGCCAGTGGCGGCAGAGACGGCGCTCGCACAGATGGCGTCGCTGGCGGCGCATACCGCGGCGACCTATCCGCAGGTTACGGCCGTCGGCGTCGACACGCGCGCCTATCACAATGCCGGCGCGGATGAGGCAACCGATCTCGGCTGCATGCTGGCCACAGGTGTCGCGTATCTGAAGGCGATGACCGAGGCCGGTCTGGATATCGACCAGGCCTGCCGGCAGATCCTGTTCACCGTGCCGATCGACTGCGACCAGTTCCTGGCGATCTGCAAGCTGCGCGCGGCCCGCCGTGTCTGGGCGCGTGTTGCGGAGGCCTGCGGCGCGTCCGAGCCTGCGCGGGCGGCACGGCTGCACGCGCGCTCGGCCGACCGCATCATGACGAAGCGGGATCCGTGGGTGAACATGCTGCGCACGACGGTCGCCGGTTTTGCCGCGGCCACGGGCGGTGCCGACCACGTCACCCTGCAGCCCTTCGATGCGGCCTATGGTGCGGCGGACGATTTCGCCCGGCGTGTGGTGCGCAACTCCCAGGTGGTGCTGATGGAAGAGAGCCATCTGGGCAATGTGATCGATCCCGCCGGCGGCTCCTGGTACGTGGAAAGCCGCACCGACGAGCTGGCCCAGGCCGCCTGGCGCGCCTTCCAGACTATCGAGCAGGGCGGTGGCATGCTGGCAGCACTGCGCGACGGCAGCGTGGCCCAGCGGATCGCAGAAGGCTATGCCGCGCGGCAGAAGAACCTGGCCCGCCGCAAGGACCCGATCACGGGCGTCAGCGAGTTCCCGAACGTGGCGGAAAAGGCCATCGAACGGGCATCGGCAGAAACGATCGTGCTGCGCGACGCGGCAGCCTCTCGGTTGGCAGCCGCGCGGGGTGCGGCCGACGTCTCCCAACTCGCGTCTGCGGGCAACGCCGTGGCTGCGGCGGCCGCTGCAGCGGCATCGAGCGGTGCCACCATCGGATCCATCGCCGCCGCCCTGGCCGGCGAGGGCGAGACCGTCACCGCGCTGCCGGGGCACCGCCTGGCCGAGCCCTTCGAAGAACTGCGCGATGCCAGCGACCGGTATCACGCCCAGCACGGCAAGCGGCCGCAGCTCTTCCTGGCCAATCTGGGCCCCATCGCCAAGCACACGGCGCGCGCCACCTTCTCGAAGAACTTCTTCGGTGTGGCCGGGATCGAACCGGTAGACAATCAGGGCTTCAGCGAGGTTGATGCTTGCATTGCCGCCTTCAAAGAGAGCGGCGCGCGCATCGCCATCCTTTGCTCTGCCGACCCCTTGTATGAGACTATGGTCGGGAGTTTTGCCCCGGCGCTGAAAGCCGCAGGATGCGAGAAACTGTTCCTGGCCGGCAATCCGGGCGATAAAAAAGACGAGTACATGGCCGCCGGTGTTGACGATTTCATCGCGCTGGGCGGCAACGTTTTGGAGACAACGCGCGACACCCTGCGCCTCTTGGGAGCGATTGCCTGATGAGCATGATCCCTGACTTCACGGCTGTCCGCCTGGAATCCGGCAACGAGCCGCGCGGGTCCGATACGGCCGGCCAGTGGGAAGCCCGGTTCGCCTCGGAAACCGGCAAGACGCCCCCGCACTATCTGTGGGAGACGCCGGAGAAGATCGGCGTCAAGCCCCTCTATACGGCGTCCGACATCGACGGTCTCGACCATCTGGACACCATGGCCGGCATCCCGCCCTTCCTGCGGGGACCGTACTCGACCATGTATGTCACCCGCCCCTGGACGGTCCGGCAGTACGCCGGCTTTTCCACGGCGGAGGCCAGCAACGCGTTCTATCGCCGCAACCTCGCCGCGGGTCAGAAGGGCCTGTCGGTGGCCTTCGATCTCGCCACCCACCGCGGCTACGACAGCGACAACCCGCGCGTGGCGGGCGATGTCGGCATGGCCGGCGTGGCGATCGACAGCCTCTATGACATGCGCATCCTGTTCGACCGCATCCCGCTCGACCAGATGAGCGTGTCGATGACGATGAACGGCGCCGTGCTGCCGGTGCTGTCCAACTACATCGTCGCCGCCGAAGAACAGGGTGTGAAGCACGAACAGCTGACCGGAACCATTCAGAACGACATCCTGAAAGAGTTCATGGTCCGCAACACCTACATCTACCCGCCATCGCCTTCGATGCGGATCATCAGCGACATCTTCGCGTTCACGTCG
>JANQQD010000063.1 GCA_028285185.1 Anaerolineae bacterium
GCCACGCCGCCGGTCAGCGTCGTCAGGTCCTCCGGCTCATACATCATGATCCGGTCGTAGACGTTGGCGTTGATCTCGCCCGTGGTGAGCTCGAACGCCTCGGCCGGATCCATGGTGATGATGTCGTCCATGCGCATCGCCATGATCAGCGTATCGGCCGGCGTTTCGGCCATGGCCGGCAGGACGACCGGCGCGCTGAGAATGGTGGCAGCAGAAAGCGCTCGCGTTGCCTGCTTCCAGGTGAAAGCCATCCTTGTCTCCTTCCTGGTTTTCTGTCGGTGCCGTGGACCGGCACCGTCCGCGTCGACCGCGGCTGTCCATCCGTGGTACCGGAGGCTCACGCCACAAGGGATTGCAGGGGCGTAGCGGCGGTACGGCGGAATCGTCCGCTGATCTTGAGCGGAGATCGGCCGCCGGTCAATCTCGGGTGGCAGGGGTGGCACCATGGCACAGGCGCATCTTCAGACTCCGTCGGGCCAGCCAAGGGCGCGAGCACTTGGCGTTCCATTTTGCGGAACGCCGGGCATGCTGAACGCCATCACGGACGTCCCCGGCGTGCATGTCGGCTATGTGACGCTGATCGATGGCGAAGGATCCCTCATCGTCGGTAAAGGGCCCGTCCGCACGGGCATCACCGCAATCCTACCGCGCCCCCATGGCGAACTGCTGACGCCCGTCTTCGCTGGCTTCTTCAGCCTGAATGGCAATGGTGAACTGACCGGCGCGCACTTGATCAACGAGATCGGCCAGCTCGGCGGCCCGATCACGATCACCAATACCCATTCCTGCGGCATTGCGCGCGACGCCTCGGTGCAATGGATGGCTGCGCGCTTTCCGGATGACCTTGCGGACACGTTCGGCCTTCCTGTCGCGGCTGAGACCTACGATGGTTTTCTGAACGATATCAACGGATTCCACGTGCGTGCGGAGCATGTGCAGAAGGCGATCGACTGTGCCGCCGGCGACCCCTTGGAAGAAGGCGCCATTGGCGGCGGCACCGGTATGATCGCCTTCGGCTTCAAAGCCGGTTCGGGCACCGCTTCCCGCATCGTCGATCACCACGGAGAGCAGGTGACGATTGGCGCCTTCGTCCAGGCGAACTTCGGCGACCGCCGGACCTTCACGTTGCGCGGCCACCCGCTTGGCCTGTCCCTGGCGGAGCCTGCCATGCGTCACGGTGAGGCGGAACGCGGCGGCAGCTCCATAATCGGCGTCGTTGCGACAGATGCCCCGCTGCTGCCGCACCAATTGAGCCGGCTGGCCCGGCGCGCCGCGCTGGGCATGGCGCGCACCGGCGGCATGGCCAATCATACTTCCGGCGATCTCTTCCTGGCCTTCTCCACCGCCCATCAGGCGGCTCTGGCGCCGGGGGCTGCCGGATTCGCCGGTTTGCGGTTCATCCCTGACAGCCAGGACCTGAACGCCCTGTTCGAAGCGACCGGCGACGCGATCGAAGAGGCGATCCTCAACAGCCTGGTCACGGCCACGGAGATGACCGGACGTGACGGCAACTTCGTGCCGGCTCTGCCGCATGGGGCGGTACGGGCGCTTTTCCTGCGGTAGCCCTTCGACTGCCGGGGCACCGAGATGGGGCAGCAGCCTCGCTGCCTGGGATCGGTGGCCGCATGCCGAGGGGCATTCCCATGCGCCAGCCGGTTGTTGCACCGCAACCACAAAAACAACCGATCTGCGCACAAACGGTCAGTCAGAAACTAATCTTAGCATAAACGCACTTTGATACACCTTTCGAATAAAATTCCTTAAAATTTGGTTAACGGCCAGTCCAGCCTGTGGAAAACTCCGTGGATAAGCCACTGAGACCATGAAAACTTAGATTCGTAACCATCAAAATACAACAAAACGACATCAGACATGAGCAAGAATAGCAAAGAGAACTTACAACACTTTTAGGAAAATGATCACGAACACGGAAAAGACAGCGATAGTCATACAACTGAATGTCGTCCGGCGCTGGAGCCTGTTGAAAACCGAAGCCGGCACGCCGCTGTCCTTGGCCGAAAGTCCGAAGGTTGGCGTCGCCCAACAGCCCTGGCACGGCTATCGATAAAGAAAGAGGCGACGACAAATCTCACAGCAGCGGTCGCTCGCTTGATCGGATTGATGGCGGACATTCCCGCGACGGGAGCGAACGGAATTCGCGACCGGTGGTGCCATGCGTTGCCAACCCGCACCATAGCCGGGGCTCAAGCCGCCCCCGTCTGCACTCTCGAATAGTGGCGATCTCTATGGCGCTGTAGAGAACTTGTGGCAAATTCGTTACGTTCGGAAACGAACTTTTCGGTCAGGCAAGAGCTCGAAATTTCTGCCGCAGAATTGAGCAACATCAATCCTGCGGCCCTAGTGCCGCGGCACCTTTTCTCCTATGCTCGTCCCGGCTTGATTGCGGCGGGTGAAGACAAATCACCCTGGCCAGACGACCAGTTTTGGCCGGCACTGGAATTGTGGATGCGTTACGCGCGGCCGTCCCAATTCCGCGTTCCGATGCCCGGACACCCGGCGCAAGAGCTACGAACAAGGCCGCTATAGCAACGGCAAACAAGGGGCTGGAGACCGACGGCGCCGCCTTTCTGCACCGAGGGGGCAGTGTCGCGGCATCTGTGGTGCCGGGATCCCGTTATCCAAGGCGGATCAGCCGATCCGGCCCGACGGGTTCTCTTGCGCCCGGCTATTCGTGTGGCAATGGGGAGAACGTAACCAATGAACAGTGCCTACAAGAAGGAATGTTTCATCGCACTGATTGCCTTTGCGGTGATGACACTGATGACGCACATCTTTCCGATGTACTTTCTGTTTCCCGGACTGACTGAGAGCACCATCTTCGGTTTTCCCACGCACTACTTCCTGACGATCGTCATTGGCTGGCTGGTGCTGATCCCGGTCTACTGGATCTACATCAATGTCAGCGAAAAGGTCGATGCCGAGATCGCGGACTCCGGTGCACCGAAGTCCTCAGGAGGAGCTGAGTGATGATCCGCTTCTTCGTCTCCCTGTTCGCCCTGTTGGCTCTGCCGCTGACGGCCTTGGCGCAGACCGCCGGAGAGGCCCCGGCGGAACCCGAATTCTATCAGTTCGAGCCGACGTCGGGCCTGTCGACGCTTGGCATCATCTACACGATCGCGATGGTCGGCCTGTTCCTCTATGTCGGTTGGCTGTCGAAGAAGCGCGTCGCCTCCAGTGAGGACTACTACGCGGCCGGCCGCAGCGTCGGCGGCGTGTCCAACGGCCTGGCCATGACCTCCAACTATATGAGCCTGGCCACCTTCCTGGGCTTCACGGCTCTCTTGTGGAGCATCCAGTACTTCCTGGTTGCCATCGTGCTGAGCTTCCTCGGCGGGTTCGTGATGATCTCCATCGCGATCGCCCCGAGCCTCAGGCGGTGGGGCAAGTTCACCAGCATGCAGTTCATCGGCGACCGATACGGTCATGCGGCCAAGGTCATTGCCGTGCTCTGCATGATCCTGCTCGCCCAGCTCTACCTGATCGGGCAGATGAAGGGTGTCGGCAACGTCTTCCAGGTGATGTTCCATTGGGACTACACCACCGGCCTGATCGTCGGCGGCCTAGTCGTCACGACCTATGTGACGATCGGCGGAATGTACGGACTGTCCTACAACCAGACCCTGCAGGCGATCATCATGGGCATCGCGCTGTTCGTGCCCGCGGCGATCATCCTCTGGCGTCTGGGTGCCGGACCGGCCAGCTTCTTCCCGCCGTTCGGCTATGGCAGCCTGGTGCCCCAGATGATGGATGCCTTGCCGTCGTACTTCGACCCGTTCAGTACCAGGGACGGGGCGTTACCGCTGACGCCGAAGTTCTATACGGCGATCATGCTGTCCATCGCCTTCGGCACGATCGGCCTGCCGCATATCGCCATGCGGTACTTCACGGCACCGTCGGTGCGCGATGCCAAGATGTCCACGCTGTGGGGCATCATGTTCATCGGTGTCGTCTTCTTCACCACCTTCGCCATCGGCTTTGCCGCGAAGCTGTACGTGGTGAACGAGATCAACGCCAATGGCCTGCAGATCGCACCGGCCGAAGCGGACTTGCTGGTGGTGGTGATGAGCCAGGCGTTCACGCCGTCGTGGATCGCGGCCCTGCCGGTCGCGGGCGCGCTGGCGGCGGGCATGTCGACCATCGGCGGGCTGTTGATGGTCATCGGCACCGGCATCGGCAACGACATCTATTCGACCGTCTCGCCGAACGCGAGCGACAAGTCCCGGGTGAAGGCCGGCTTCTTCTTCACCGCGTTGGGCGGACTGGTGACGATCGGCCTGGCGCTGAACCCGCCGGACTTCCTGCTCACCAGTGTCGTCTGGGCCTTCGTCGTGGCGTCGTCGACCTTCACGCCGGTGCTGATCCTCGGCATCTGGTGGAAGGGTGCCAACAAGCTCGGCGCCATGGCCGGCATGCTCGTCGGCGGCACGCTGTCGATCGTGCTGTGGTGGACGAAGGGTACGTTGCTGGGCGTCGAACTGGTCAATCTCGGCCCGCTCGGCTTCCTGGTGACTGCCATCTTCAGCGCATCGGCGGCCTGGTTCGTCACCATCGTCGTCAGCCTGATCACCGGCGGTGAGAAGGACGAGAAGATCCTGCGCGAAGTCGACCGCATCCACGGCTGGAACGACTACGACCCGCGCCGCTACAACGGCAAGGCGTTCCCGCTTGGCTGTGCGGCGATCGCCCTGGCGCTGATGATCTGGTCGGCCAGCCCCGACCCGGCCTTCGTGGCGCTGGAGCAGGCCCAGGCTGCAGCCGCCGAAGCGGCTGAGGAAGCCGAAGCGGCAGGCGAAGACGCAGCGAGCGACGAAGCTGCTGGCGAAGACGCCGCTGGCGAAGAAGCTGCGGGCGAAGAAGCCGAAGGCGAAGAAGGGACGGACGAAACGCAGGAGTAACGCGTAAATACCATTCGTACCGAGGGGCCGCGTCCGCGCGGCCCCTCTTCCGTTTTCCCAATGTCAAGAACACGATGTGACGATGGTGCTGGCCGACCTTTTCCTGCTCCGCGACGCGCCGTATCGGCACGCCTGCGAGAGCCCGCGGGCCCCCTTGTGGATCTCAGGGTTCCTGATCGCGACCGGGTGCCTGTACGGCGCGCTGGTCGCCACGTTCCAGCGTGCGGTCGGCGGCGAGATCCAAGGTTTCCCATTGTCGGACGTTCCCGACTGGATCCTCTATGCCGGGAACATGATCCCCGGCATGCTGATCGCGGTTGTGGTTCATGCCGGCATCACGATCGTCGTCTGGCTGATGGTCAAGGGGGCCAGCGGGCGTGGCCAGGTGGTGTTCCTCTACCGGGTGACAGCCTATCTCTTGCCGCTGGGCGTCCCTGCCCTTCCCCTCATCGCTGCAACCACGGTGACAGGCGCAAGCGACGGTGTCCCGCTCCCGCTCGAGGTGGCCTATACACCGCTGGCGGGCCTGGGTCTCTGTCTCTTCATCATCGGCCTGTTCAAGGCCATTCGCGTCGTCGAAGGGCTGAGCCTCGTACGCGCCGCGCTGGCCGTCGCGTTGTTCAGCCTGTTTTCGTTTTCCTTGCTGCTGATCATCTGACCGCCACGACCTGCGGCAAGTTCAAGCGGCGTAGACCTTCTCGTCCGCCGGATAGAGCAGGATCTCGCCGAGCTGGGCCCGATAGGCTGCAACATCCCTCTGGGCGTCTTCCAGATTGGGGAACTGCCCCCAGAATGAGCTGCCGGAGCTCGGGTTCTCCCCTGCAATGATCGCTTCAGTGCCTGCCAGGAAGAACTGCGCCTGAAGATAGAGGACCCGCGTCCAGATCTTCGTGTGTAAGCGTCTGATCTGGTTGAGATGCGCACGGCCCGGCGGTGCGGGAAAGGCGCCGATCCCGAGCGCCCGCGTTCCCTGCCACACCAGGTTGGCGTGCTTGTTGTTCAACTGGCCACGCCATAGAGCCAGCTGCACCTTGTAAGCCTCGGGATCCCAGTCGGGGATTTCCCCCAGCTTCTGCTCCTTGCTGGCGATCTTGGCCTCAATGTCGTCGTTCAGCGTCTCCCAATGCCGCAGCGTCATGCGATCCGTCTTCAGCTTCTCGATAGCTGCAGCCACTTCCTTGTGGGACGGGCTGCCGAACCGGATCCCGTACAGATCGTGTTTGATGCTCATAGCCTCCTCCCATGTTCTTCAGTTGGCGAGCGGACATCCGATGATCCGCCCAAACGCAAAATCATCCGCCGCTCTGATTAAGGAAGAGTGGACCGACGAGGCGTCCGGACAAAGTGGGTTTCGCGGGTCGTGGGCTTGCGCCCCGCACGATAGCCCCGTCTTTGCCATCAGCGGGCCACATGCACGCGTACCATCCACCGTGCTCTTGGACTCTGTGAGACTGAGGTCGGAATGAACACTCGGCTGGCAATGGCAGTGTCGGCAACCCTGGTCCAAGTTGCAGGTGCCCAGACGGCATGGGCCCTGCACGATGCCTGTTCGGACTTCGAGCCTCCGCAGGAGACACGGACCTACGCCCTCACCGGTCCCAGCTTCCTGTGCGACGCCCCGCCCTGCTTCAACATGCTGCTCACCGATGTCGCGACCGGCGAGACGACCGAGATCGCGCATGTGTTCGCCTGTCCTGCCGATCCGGCAGACCGCGAGGCACTGGAGGCCCATGTGGGCCTCGACTTCGACGTGACCGTGAGCGTCATCGGATATCCAGCCACATGGGACGGCTTCGGCCCAACGGCGGCTGTGTTCGTCGCCACTGGTATCGGGCCGGACCTGCCATAGGCGTCCCATTTCCCGCCCTCTGTCGCCAATCCGCCACCGGCGAGACCGTTGCCATCATGAGCGGGGCCACCGACCTGATCGATGGGAGCGCCATCAGTGTCGGTTGACGAAACGCCTTGCTACACCCCAAGCCGGAGCAGGAACTCCGTTATGGGAGACCGTGGCGGCCCGTCGGCCAACACTGAGAAGTGATCCGTGTCGATCGCCACGAACCGCACCATGCCGGGCGACAAGGTCGGCGGGAAATCGCGACCATAGACCAGACCGCGGCTGATCAGCCGGGTCATCACCTGTTCTGTCCGCTGCACGCTGTGCTCGGAATAGAGCGCAACGAAGATCGCCGCGGCGCGGTTGGCCAGCAGCCAGGACGCGAACATGTCCACATCGTCATAGATGCCATCCAGCAACAGAACGGCGCGGATGCGATCGCCGATACCGCCGCGATCGAGGCTGTAGGCTATGGCCTTGTACCCGCCGCTGTAGCCCATCAGCGTGACCGGTGCGCGCGCGAATGCGGCGGCGGGCGCGCCGGTCGCCCCGGCCAGCACCGAGGCGGCTTCGGCCATCAGGTTTGCGGTCCCGCCGGCGCGGAAAAGCTTGCCGGGGCTGGAATCGACGGCATCACGCGCCAGCTGCGGCACCACCAGCGCCACATTGCGCCCGGAGCGGTTGACCTGGTCCAGCACGCCGGCGGAAATGACATCGTGCGGCACCGTCACCTGATGCTGGTGAAAGAAGACCGCGATTTCGAACGGTTGGGACAGGTCGAATTGCGGCGGCAGATGGAACAGCACGAGGTTGCTGTCGTAGTGCGGGTGCTCCGAAAACGCGATGCCATCGTCGGTGATGTGCAGGCGCGCCCCCGTCTCAGGGTCGACCTCGGTGAAGAAACTGTGGCCGCGGTCGCCATGTTCACCGTCATAAGGGAACGGGGCGCTGGCCAAAGGGGCGGTAAACGTCAATCTGCACTGGTTGGTGCCGGCACAAAGCGTGTTGATGGCTGCTCGGGCGTCGCGAAAGTCCGTCATTGCGGCCAACCCCGTGCCGGAGGCGGTAAGGAGAAACCGGCGTCGTCCCAATGGCTGCGCCATCGGCGCTGTACCGTCGGTGAATTCGGGGGCGATGGCATGGTCTCTCGCGATCGGCGGCAATGGCGGCTCCGCGACGCGCCGGTTCGGCGTCGATTGGGATCTTTTGTGTCCGGCCTTGTGGCTGTCGAAGATATATCCTAGCCGGCCACGATCCTTCCATCGTTTCTCCCGCTGTCGGGAGACCGCGTCACAAGAGGACTGAGAGCGAGATGACAACGGCGAACAAGATTGCGTTGGTGACCGGTGCCGGCTCCGGCGTCGGGCGGCAGGTCACCATCGCGATGCTGCGCGAGGGGTATAGCGTGGTGCTGGCCGGCCGCAGGGCGGACGCGCTGGACGACACCATTGTGGCTGCCGGCCCTGACGGCGCACGCGCGCTGGCCGTGCCGACGGATGTCAGCGATCCGGCATCGGTCGGCGCCCTGTTCGCCAAGACCAAAGAGGCATTCGGCCGCCTCGACGTCCTGTTCAACAACGCCGGCGCCAATGTGCCCGCCACGCCGATCGAAGACCTGACCTTCGAGCAGTGGAACATGGTGGTGAGCGTCAATCTCACCGGCCTGTTCCTGTGCACGCAAGAGGCCGTGCGCCTGATGAAGAGCCAAGAGCCCATGGGCGGACGCATCATCAACAACGGCTCCATCTCCGCGCACGCGCCGCGGCCCAACAGCGCGCCCTACACGGCCACCAAGCATGCGGTGACGGGCCTGACCCGATGCACTTCGCTGGACGGCCGCAAATACGACATCGCCTGCGGCCAGATCGATATCGGCAACGCCGCCACCGACATGGCGTCGCGCATGGCAGACGGCGTGCCGCAGGCCAACGGCACCATCGCGCCAGAGCCGCTGATGGACCCGGCCCATGTCGCCAGCGCCGTCGTCTACATGGCCAGCCTGCCGCTGGACGCCAACGTGCAGTTCCTGACGGTGATGGCCACCAAGATGCCCTTCGTCGGCCGCGGGTGAGCGGCGAGCCGCCGCACTTTCGTTCTTGATACGTTCTTGATCAGGATGTGCGGACGCCGTAAGGTCGCGCCATGCCATTCGCGACAACGCGAACGCCAGACGATGGAGTGGATGCCATGGCCGGTGAGTCGGAGCTGATCTTCTATCACACGCCACCATCGCGTTCGGGGATCGTGCGCTGGATGCTGGAGGAGATCGGCTGCCCGTATGAGGTCCGCCTGGTCGGCAAAGGCGCAACGCGGGAGCCGGCGTATATCGCCGTCAACCCAATGGGCAAGGTTCCCGCGATCGTGCACCAAGGCGTCGTGATCACCGAGGCGGCGGCGATCTGCTGCTACCTTGCCGACACGTTTGCCGATGCCGGCCTGGCCGTGCCGGTCGGCGACGCGCGGCGGGGCCCATACCTCAAGTGGCTCTTCTTCGGCCCAAGCTGTTTCGAGCCGGCAGTGATCGACCGGATGTGCGAACGGCCGGCTGCCCCTCCGGCGGCACTGGGATGGGGTGACCTCGACACCGTACTGGATGTGATGGCAGCGGCGCTGGAGCCGGGCCCCTATCTTCTGGGCGAGCGGTTCACTGCGGCGGACGTCGTGATCGGCTCCGGCATCCGCTGGGCCATGATGACCGGTAACCTTCCCGAACGTCCGCAGTTCGCGGCCTATGCCGAACGGCTGGCCGAACGCCCGGCTCTCAAACGCGCAATGGAACTCGATCGCCCGCTGATGGGGTCCGGAACGGCCGGCTGACAGTCTGGGCCAAAACTGGCCCGCGATCCGCTATACTCCGGCATGGATCACAACTGGGGCGGCACCGCCGACCCGAGGGGAGGAAGGATATGCCGAACGTATCGATGGACGTGCATCTGCCTGTGACGGCGCAGCAGCTTTGGGACGTGGTCGGGAATTTCGGCGGCATGCCGAAATGGCACCCGGCAGTGGAGAGCAGCGAACTGGAAGACGGCGGCCACAAGCGCACGCTGAACCTGATGGGTGGCGGCAAGATCGTGGAGACGCTGGAGCATGTCGCGGATGATGAATGGACATACTCCTACGCCATCGTCGACAGCCCGTTGCCGGTGGCGAACTACAAGGCGACGATGAAGGTGCATCAGAACGAAGACGGCACGTGCCGGTTCGAGTGGTCGAGCGACTTCGCCGCGGCCGGAGCACCGGAACAATCCGCAGTCGATGCTATCCAGGGCATCTACCAGGCCGGGTTCGACAACCTGCGCAAGATGTTCGGCGGCTGATACCGCGGGCCGACCGCCTGGCGAATTCGCCCCATGGCACGAGCGGGTGTCGGATGTGAGTAGCCGGCACCCGCAACGTTGCAGAGCCGGGGGATTGAAACGGAAGTGGCGGGACGATGCTCGGCCTAGTGAAAATAGATCAGCGTGGCTGAGACGAAGTAGACCAGGATCCCCACGACATCGTTGGTGACGGTGATAAACGGGCCGGTCGATACCGCGGGGTCGATGCCGACGCGGTCCAGCAGCAGCGGCATCGCCGCCCCCATCAGCGTTGCCAGCATGACGACCAGAGTGAGCGCGGCACCGATCGTCAGCGCCAATGCGGTCGGCCGTTCGAGACTTTCCGGCGCGAGCGTGGCCACGGCAAAGACGAACAGCCCCACCAGCAGCGCGGCGCCCAAGCCGTTGAGAAGCGCGGTGGCGGCCTCTTTGGCGAAACGCAGGCCGAGACCCGCGTTCCATACGCTGCCATAGGCCAAACCTTGCACCGCCACCGAGGCGCTCTGAATGCCGGCATTGCCGGCTGTGGCGGCAACCAGCGGAATGAACGCGGCCAGAATGGCGGCCTCTTCCAGCGCCTGCTCGAAGTGCAGAATGATAAGGGCGCCCAGCACCGACCCGATCATGCCGACAACCAGCCAGACGAAACGCCCGCGGACCATGCGCAACACCGTGTCGTCGGGCCGCGCGTCCGGGTCGACGCCGGCCATGAGCATGGCGTCTTCCTGCGCTTCCAGGCGCATGACATCGCGCAGTTCATCGACCGTGATCCGCCCGATCAGGCGATGGCCTTCATCGACGACGGGCAGGGTGACAAGGTCGTACCGCTCGGCCAGCAGCATCACCTCTTCACGATCCATCGACGCAGAGATGACGACGACATCGGTACGCATGACGTCGCCGACCCGCATCTCCGATGCCTGGAGCAGGAGGTCGTAGAGCTTCAGCATGCCCAGCAGTTCTTGGTCGCCACCGATGATGTACACGGCATAGAGCCGCTCAATGTCGCTTGCCTTGAGCCGGATCTCCTCCACCGCCTGGGCCACGGTCCAATCCGGCGGCACGGCGACAAAGCGCCGATCCATGATGGCGCCGGCCGACTCCCTGTCATGGCCGAGACGCTGGCGAAGCTCGTCGCCGTCGTTCAACCGCGGCAGCAGCGCCTCAACGCTGGCGGCGGGAAGCTGCGATAGCAGGTTCACCGCGTCGGCGATCTGCAATCTGCCGATGATCTCAGCCTGCCGGGCGAGCGTCGCCTCTTCCATCAGCACGGCGCGCAAGCGGGGATCGATGGCGGCGACCACATTGGCTGCCGGCCCGGGCGGCAACCAGCCATGGAGCTTACGCGCCCGTTTCAGCGGCAGGTGGACCAGCAGTTCGACCACATCGGCCGGATGCCAGCCCGTCAGCCGCTCAACCAGCGCCTCTCGGTCGCCCGCCTTGACGGCCTTGGCGACCTTCTTCACCAGCGGTCGATTGCCCTCGTGCAGCTCGCCCGGGGCACCCCGCTGCCACGTCAACCCGGACGGCCAATCGCTTCCGTTCATCGGTACCCCCGGCTACGCCAGCGCAGATGTCCCACAACGGCAATCGGGTCTCAACGCCGATGCGCTTCTGACTCACGCCATAGCGACCGGGCGACCGCCCTCGACGGTCCGGAGCGGCGCCAGGGGGTGAAACGTGGCCGCATCGCCGCTATGATGAGATGAGAGAAAATCACCTTTGTGGAGCGGTTGTTCCGTGGGCTTTCAGCTTCCTCCGCTGGCATCGCTGCGGCTGTTTGAGGCCGCCGCGCGGCTGCGGAGCTTCAAGACGGCAGCAGATGAACTGGGCGTCACGCCCAGCGCCGTCAGCCACGGCATCGCCGGCCTCGAAGACTGGCTGGGAACGCCGCTGTTCGTCCGCGACGGTCGCCGGCTGTCCCTGACGCAGGCCGGCGAAGACTTCCTGCCGCATATTGCCGAAGGCCTCTCGATGATCGCGTCAGGGACCCGGCGCATCTCCCCCTGGCAAGGAGAACGTCGCGTCCATGTCAGCGTTGCTCCGAGCTTCGCGCGGCTGTGGCTGCTGCCGAGGCTGCCCGGTTTTCGCGGCCTCAAAACGGGGATCCGCCTACATGTCGATACCAGCCACCGCCAGGCTGTCCTGCCGCTGGACGGTATGGACGCGGCGATCCGCATGGGCACTGGCCCTTGGCCAGCCTCGCACTCTGAGTTGCTGTTTCGCGAGGCGCTGCTGCCGGTTGCATCACCGCGCTATGCCCGATCCGTCGCCGGTCACGGCGCTCTCGACTGGGCGTCTCTGCCGCTGATCCGGGTCACGTCGGTCGAACACGATTGGGATACGTGGCTGCTCAGCCGGGGGCTCGAGATCCCGCCCAACGCTGCTCTCCATGTCGACGTTGTCCATCTTGCCCTTCAGGCAGCTGCAGTCGGTCTGGGCGTGGCCCTCTGCCGCCTGCCGCTGTGCACGGACACGTGCAAGGACCTGGGCCTGCAGCCGCTGACCGCAACGCCTGTCGAGATACCGACGGGCTATTGGCTAACCGTCCCAAGCGGCCGCGAGCCCCGCCGCGAGGTGGACGCGTTCTGCCGCTGGGTGAGAGACGAGGCCTCGCAGGCCACCTCTTTAAGTGAATGAAATTCATGAAAGGGGAGCGTTAGTCGTTTGCCCCTCCCCTGCCGTCCAGCGCAGTCTCGCCGGACATCATTGGAAGGGGAGACCAGAGGATATGGCAGATACCGTTCTCTGCACCGTCGATGACGGGATCGCGACCCTCACGCTCAATCGCCCGGATAAGCTGAACGCGATCAATTACGACATGGCCGACACGCTGTTGGCACTGCTCGACCGGCTGGAGACCGATGACGTCGTCCGCGCGGTGATCCTGACCGGGGCCAGCGACGCGGCCTTCTCAGCCGGCGGGGACATCCACGAGTTTTCCCAGAGCGTGGCGCTGGGCGCCAACGCCGCGGTCCGCGACTTCGTGCGCCGCGGGCAGGCCATGACGGCCCGGCTCGAGGCCTTTCCCAAGCCGGTGATCGCCGCCGTCAACGGCCTCGCGTTCGGCGGCGGCTGCGAGATCGCCGAGGCGGTTCATCTCGCCGTTGCGAGCGAGAAGGCGATCTTTGCCAAGCCGGAGATCAACCTGGGCATGCCGCCGACCTTCGGCGGAACACAGCGCCTTTCGAGACTGGCCGGCCGCAAGCGGGCGCTGGAGCTGCTGCTCACGGCCGACCGATTCAGCGCCAGCCGCGCACTGGACATGGGCCTGGTGAACGCCGTCGTGCCGGACGAAGACCTTATGGCCTGCGCCCGCACCCTAGCGGCCCGGATCATGCGCCACTCGCCACTTGCCGCCGCCAGCATCATCACCGCAGTCACCCGGGGGCTGAACATGGGCGTTGCGGAAGGCCTGCTGACCGAAAGCGAGCAGTTCGCGAAACTGGTCCCGACGCATGACCTGCGCGAGGGCCTGGATGCCTGGATCGCCCGGCGGCGGCCGCACTATACCGGCGCGTAACCTCTCCCGGCGGTCTTGCGCTCACGCCAATCCTGCGCGCCGTCGGCAGTTCGGTCGTTCAGGCGGTCGGCAGCAACATCGGTCAAACGCGCCGATGCCGGACCGTGCACAACGTCCCTGAAGCTTCGTGAGGTCCGCCGGTGAGCCCTGTGCAGAAAGCCATCTGGTATATCGAAAGCCACTTTGCGGACGATGTCGTGTTGGATGACATCGCCCAGGCCAGCGGCGTCTCGCGTTACCACCTGGTTCGCGCCTTCGGCCTGGCGACGGGATGCTCGGTGATGCGCTACGTGCGCGCCCGGCGACTGTCCGAGGCCGCCAAGGCGCTTGCCAACGGTGCGCCCGGCATTCTGGCCGTGGCGATCGACGCGGGGTACGGCTCCCACGAAGCCTTCACGCGGGCGTTCTGCGATCAGTTCGGGGTACCGCCCGAAACGGTCCGCGCCCGCGGCGACACCAACCACCTGCCTTTGACGGAGCCGCTGAAGATGAACGAAACGGTATTGGAGACGATTGCCGAGCCGCGCCTGGAAGATGGGCGGCGCATGACCGTCGTGGGGCTCGCCGAGCGCTACACGGATGAGACCAGTGCCGGCATCCCGGCGCAATGGCAGCGCTTCCTGCCCTATCTCGGCACGATCGCCGGGCAGGTCGGGGGCGCGACCTACGGCGTGTGCTGCGACAGCGATGCCAACGGGAATGTCAAATACCTGTGCGGCGTCGAGGTCTCAGGCCCGTCTGACCTCCCACCGGAATTCAGCCGTGTGGACATACCGGCATGCCGCTACGCCATCTTCACACATTACGGCCATATCTCCGGGATCCGCCGGACATGGCGGACGATCTATACGAAATGGCTTCCGGCCTCCCGCCTGATGCGCGCCGAAGGCCCGGATTTCGAAAGGTACAGCGAAGATTTCGACCCCGAAGGCGGCACGGGCGGCATCGAGATCTGGATACCGGTTCACGCCTAGCTGCCTTCAATGCCTCAGTATCCGGTCCGCCGTCCGATACCAAGGCGATGCCTGCGGGGATCGGACGGCGGCTCAGAACGGCGACGGCAAAGACAGCGTCAACTGGGCAGGCGGTCGGCCACCACGGACCAGTTGATCAAGCTGTCAAGAACGGCGCGGACATGCTCGCCCCTGCGGTTCTCGTAGTCGAGGTAGTATGCATGCTCCCACACATCGATGCCGATCAACGCGGTCCGGCCGTGTGCCAGTGGATTGTCCGCGTTGCGCAGACCTTCCAGCCAGAGCTGCCCGGCATGATAAGTCAACCACGCCCAGCCACTGCCGAACACTGACCCGGCTGTGCTCACAAACTGCTCTTTGAATGTCTCGAGATCGCCGAAGGTCTCGTCGATCATGCCCGCCAGTCGCCCCTCAGGTGCAGAGGGACCTCCGGGCACGAACTGATCCCAATAAACGACGTGGTTCCACGCTTGGCCGGCATTGTTGAATACGGGTTGCAGTGACGGGATGCCTGAAGACGCCTGCACCGCCTCTTCCAAAGACAACTCAGCCAGCGCGGTGCCTTCTGTCAGCCTGTTGAGGTTTCGGAAATAGCCGGCGTGATGCCGCCCATAGTGCAGCCCGACGGTATGCGCACTGATCACCGGCTCCAACGCAGAGTCGTCGTACGGCAGCGCCGGGTGGTCAAAGGCCCGAGCCGGCCGCGTCCATAGCGCCGGGGCCGCGAAAACTGTGGCGGATACGGCCGCAAGACTGAGCATCCTGCGACGACCGAGTGTGATGGATGACGTCATGCGAGTGTCCTTGCAATGGGTCACGGGCCCGCTTGAGCTATGGTATCCATCGTCGCAGGTCCAGCCCCCTCCTGCAGAAGTGATCCGGCAATGGTAACGCCCGGCAGGCACTCGCGGATGTGCGCTTCGGCCTTGCATGCCGGCCTCCATAGTGGCAATCCAAGATATGGTGTGCTGACCAGAGAGGCAGGGGCCACCAGTCGATGGGCCGTCCGGCTGCATTCCTCTCTTAAACGGGCAACGAGGGACGATGATGAGAACCAGTTTCGGTTGGCTCGCCGCTGCGGCCGTTGCGTTCGGGCTTTCAGGGGCGGCGGCTCAGGAAGGCCAGCCTCCGGAGGCGCCGCCGCCGGAAATGACGACGGAAGAGCGCTTCATTGCGATGCATGGCGCAATCGTCGCCTATGAACGGTGCCGCGGCATCCGGTTCGATGAAGAACAGGCGATGGCCTTGAACCAGCGAGTGCGCGAGCTGATCGGTGAGAGCTTCGGGGCCGGCACGACGCTGCAGCTGATCTACGAAGCGCGCGAGACGATGACGCGGCGGGTGACAGCGGAAGGTTGCGGCGGGGATCGTGTGACCGAAGCGCTGACGCTGTTCCAGACCAATCTGGCGGACGCCGTCTCTCTGATCGACGCCCAGTAGCGCCTGGTCGCCGCGATGGCGGCCTGGGGAATGGCGCGTCCGCCCCGAAGGCGGACGCTGCCCATCCTCAATGTTCGGTCACACCTTCCTCGCGACCCAGCGCACGGGCCAGATCCACGAGGCGCTTGCGCACCGATGTGCTGGGAATACGGTAGTATGCGCGAACAAGCTCCAGCGTCTCGCGGCTGGCCATCCGGTCGCTGCCGTTGCCCTCCTCCTCCATGACGGAGTCGGCGCTGGGAGCCGGAAGCCCGTCGAAGAAATAGGTGATCGGCACATCCAGGATCTGCGTCAGCAGATGCAGACGGCTGGCGCTGATCCGGTTGGCACCCCGCTCGTACTTCTGGACCTGCTGGAAGGAGACGCCGAACGCCTGAGCCAGCTTCTCCTGGCTCATGCCCAGAAGCGTACGCCGCTGGCGAAGCCGATGGCCGACATACACGTCGACCGGGTCGGGACCGTCCTCGGCGATGGTCTTGCGCCGCCGCCGACGGGTCTCCGCTACGATTGTCATGGTGTCTTGCTCCTTTGTCGGAGAGCGCCCCACCAAGGCGGGAACACCCTCGCTTACCCTCACCCTTTATCGTTGCTTGGGGGCATCGGGATCACTGCGGCCCCCAGCATTGTCGGCAGCACGGGCATTCCGCCGCAGCCACCACCAGCAGTATACATATGATTTCTACGGATTCCGCAACCTTACTCTGCTGCAGTTCTAATGACGGGTTCGACGGCACGCAATTCATCCAATGGTATATGACACCGTATGATGTGTCCGGTGGTGTCCTCCACCGCTGGGGGCGGTGTCTCTTCGCAGATGTTACCCAACTTGCGGGGGCATCGGGTGTGGAACGGACAACCCTGCGGTGGGTTCAGCACACTCGGCAATTGTCCTTCGAGAATGATCCGCTTCTTCTCAATATTGGGGTCGGCTATGGGCACCGCCGACAGCAATGCCTCTGTATACGGGTGGTAGGGGGGTGCGAAGACCTCCTCCGTCTGTCCCTGTTCCATGATCTGGCCGAGATACATGACGACGACGCGGTCAGCCAGATAGCGGACTACGCCCAGGTCATGGCTGATGAAAAGAAGCGTCGTATCGTACTCGCGCTGGATATCCATCAAGAGTCCGGTGACCGCCGCTTGCACGGACACGTCCAGCGCCGATACCGGCTCGTCTGCGACGACCATGGCCGGGTTGCCGGCAAAGGCTCGGGCGATGCCGACGCGCTGTTTCTGCCCGCCGGAGAGCTGCCGCGGCCGGCGGCGTGCAAAGTCCCGCGGCAGCTTCACCAGGTCCAAGAGCCGCAGCACCCGCTCTTCCACCAGATCGGCGTTCGACTCGACGCGGAACTTCCGGATCACCCGGGCGATCTGCCGCCCGATGGTCATGCTCGGGTTCAGCGTGTCGTTCGGGTTCTGGAAGACCATCTGCAGCGAGCCCAGCTGCCTGGCCGAACGCTTCTGCACGGGCTGGCGTGAAACGTCGCTGCCCTCGAACGTCAGCGTGCCGCCGGTCGCCGTCTCAAGGCCCATCAGCACCTTGGCGAAGGTCGACTTCCCGCACCCGGATTCGCCGACGATGGCGACCGTCTGCCGCTTGCGGGCGATAAAGCTGAGCTCCTCGTTCGCTTTGACATACCGTACCGACCGGCCGCTGATCATGGCAGCGATGGAGCGGTCGTACACCGGATAGTATTTTTGCATTTCGTCGGAATCGAGAACCACCTCGCCGGGCACAAGAGGTTCCCGCGTGTCCGACTTCACCTCGTAGGTCGACCAGTCGATCTCATCCCACCGCGCGCATCGGACGCGATGGTTGTCTGCCGGGTTGACGTCGCGCATCTGGATCAGGCCGTGGCCACACTGCTCTTTGTCGAAGAAATCGCAGCGCGGACCGAAGTTGCAACCGTCCGGCCGTTCATGCGGCAGGGGAAGCTGCCCGCGGATCGGCGTCAGCGGCTTGGCATTCTTGTCCGTCCCCGGCGTCGCGATGCATCCAAACAGCCCGTGTGTGTAGGGATGGCGCGGCCTGTCGAACAGGGCGCGGATGTCGCCTTCCTCATGCGCCTCGCCGGAGTACATCACACAGACGCGGTTGCACGTCTCCAGAATCAGCCCGAGATTGTGGCTGATGTAGAGCATGGAGGTGCCGAACTTCTCGCTGAGCTCGGCGATCAGTTCGACAATGCCCGCCTCGACGGTGACGTCCAGGGCCGTCGTCGGTTCATCGAGCAGCAGCAGCGCCGGATTGCTGAGCAGCGCCATGGCGATGACGACACGCTGTTGCTGGCCGCCTGAGATCTGGTGCGGATAGGCCCCCATGACGCGCTCAGGGTCGGGCAGCCGCACATTTGCCAGCATGTCGATGGCCCGCCTGTACGCCTCTTCCGGCGTGCAATCGGCCTCGTGATAGAGCGGCACTTCGGTCAGCTGGTTGGCGATCGTCAGGCTGGGGTTCAGCGCCGCCATCGGCTCCTGATAGACCATGGCGATCTCCGAGCCGCGGAGCTGGCGCAGCTCCTCCTCGCTCAGCTCCGCCATGTCGCGGCCCTTGAACTTGACCGTACCGCCGACGATCCGGCCGTTGTTGCCGAGATAGCGCATGATCGCGTTGGCGACCGTCGACTTGCCGCAGCCGCTCTCGCCGACCAGACCAACCGCCTCGCCCTGGCGTACGGTCAGCGAGAAATCGATGACGGCCGGGATCTCGCCCGCACGAGTGAAATAGGAGATGTTGAGGTCGTTAATCTCCAGGACCGGCGGCTGATTTGCCAGCGTGGCGGCATCACTGACCATGGTGTGTCATCCCTTCCGGCAAATCAGTCCTTCAGCGAAACCTCCCGCAGGCCGTCGGCGAGCAGATTCAGGCCGAGCACCAGCGAGGAGATGGCGAGGCAGGGGTAAATGGTCATGTGCGGGGCGAAGGTGGCCATCGCCCGGGTCTCGTTGATCATTCCCCCCCAATCGGGGTCCGGCGGTGGCAGGCCCAGGCCGAGGAAGCCGAGCACGCCAATGGTGATCGTGGTGTAGCCGAGGCGCAGGCAGGCATCGACGATCAGCGGCCCGCGCGCGTTCGGCAGGATTTCCGCGAACATGATGTACCAGGCGCTCTCGCCGCGGGTCTGGGCCGCCGCGACATAGTCGCGGTTGCGCAGGTCCAGCACCAAACCGCGCACGATACGCATGATGCCGGGGCCGCTGGCAAAGGTCACGGCCAGGATGATGTTGATGCCGGATGCGCCGAAGGTCGTGATGATGACGACGTAGAGCACCAGGATCGGGAACGACAGGATGATGTCGCCGATACGGCTCAGCACGTCGTCGACCCAGCCGCGCTTGTAGCCGGCGGCCAGACCCATGGCGATGCCCACCGCATAGGCGCAGAACGTGGCCAGCGGCGCATAGATCAGCACCCGCTGCGCCCCGTAGATGATGCGCGACAAGATATCCCGGCCGAGATGATCGGTGCCGAGGATGAACGTCCCGCCGTCCGGGGCTTCCGCGCCCGGCGTCGCGAACGGCGTCATCTGCACCAGCGGATCGTAGGGCGCCAGAAGCGGCGCGAAGATCGCCACGAATACCCAGAACAGGATCAGCCCCAACCCGATCATGCCGACCACGCTCTCGCGGATCAGCGCGATCCCCTTGAGCATGCCGATCAGCTTGTTCGGGCGGCGCGGGATCGAGCCTGCGGTCTGCTCCGTCATCGAACGTCTCCTCCGCTCGCCCGCATCACGTGAACCGGATCCGTGGGTTGAGATAGGTGTAGCCGATATCGGCGATGGTCTGCGTGCCGACGGCCACGAACACCGCGACCATGGCGCAGGCCTGGATCAGGTAGATGTCCTGGTTCAGCGAGGCCTCGAGCAACAGCCGGCCAAAACCGTTATAGGCAAAGAAGAACTCCACCACGATCACGCCCGACAACAGCCAGTTGATCTGCAGGATGATGACGGTGAAGGGTGCGATCAGCGCATTGCGCAACGCGTGCTTCATGATCACCCGGCGATAGGGCAGACCCTTCAGATTGGCCGTGCGGATGTATGCGCTCTGCATCACCTCGGCCATGGAGGCCCGCATCATGCGCGTGATGTAGCCGAAGCCGTACAGCACTAGCACCATCACGGGCAGGACCATCTGGCTCAGATCGAAGCCTTCGGTCATACCGCTCGTGCCCGGCAGCAATCCCAACTCGAAGACGAAGATGTACCCGAGCAGCACGGAACTGGCGAATTCCGGTACCGAAGTCGTCGCCACGGCACCGACGGTGATCGTACGGTCGAGGACTGACCCTTCGCGCATGCCCGCCAGCACGCCCAGCGTCAGCGACAGGGGGACCATGATCAGGAAGACCATGCCGCCCAAGATCGCCGTGTTGAGCAGGCGCGGCCACAACACCTCGGCAACGGGAACCCGGAAGCGGATCGACTCCCCGAAGTCGCCCACCAGCATGCTGCCGAGCCATGTGAAGTACCGGACGTAGGCGGGTTCGAAATAGCCGTTGTCCTCAAGCCATAAGCGTCGCTGCTCTTCCGACGAGTAAGGGCCGAGGACCTTCACGGCCACCGACTCCCCGTTCACCTCCAGCAAGAGGAAGACGAGGATCGACACCGCCAACATCGTCAGCAGCATGAACGCGAAGCGTTTGGCCAGAAAGATCACCATGGCCGGGCTCCCTGATCTAAAGGCGTTCGGTGCGGCCCAGCCGCCAACGCCAATGACGGATCGACGTGCAGCCTAACCGCCGCCGGCCCCGATACGGCCGGCGGCGGCAGACCTCGATCGGTCAACTGATGTCGAGCCAGGTCTGGTTGATGTGCACCTCGTTCGCGGGATGCAGCGCAAAACCACGAACGTTCGGCTGCATCGCCGTAAACTCGGAGCGCCAGAAGGGCTGGATGATCACAGCATCGCCCTGCAGGATCTCCTCAAGCTGCTTTACCACCTCGCGCCGAGCGTCGACGTCGTAGATGCCGCTCGCCTGGTCAAGAAGGGCGTCGAAGTCAGCGTTACTGTAGGATGACTCGTTCCACGGAACGCCGGTGCGGTAGGCCAGGTTCAGCACCTGCACGCCGAGCGGACGGTGTGTCCACGACGTGAAGCCGAAAGGCGCCGTCGTCCAGCGGTCCCAATAGGTGCCGCCCGGCATGATGTTGACCGACAGATTGATCCCGGCGGGTCGCATCATTTCCGCCAGCACCTGACAGGTGTTCGGCTCCCACGGCGGCTGCGCCACACAGTCGATGGTGATCTCGATGCCGTCGGGGTATCCGGCCTCCGCCAGCAGTTCGCGGGCAGCGTCGTAGTCCTGCTGCAGCTTCGGCAGTTCCGCGTATTCCGGATGTACCGGCGCCACGTGGTGATCTTCGGCCGCGACGCCGGCATTCTGGTAAGCCAGCTGAAGCACGCCCTCGTGGTCGATGCACTTCTGCACCGCCTGGCGAACCAGCGGATTGTCGAAGGGCGGCTCGGTGACCTTCATGCGGGCGACGCCCGTCTGTGCGGTCGGCGTTTCCAGCAGCACCAGGTTCGGCATGTTCTGGACCGCCGGCACCTGCTCAACGAACAGGCGATAGAGCACGTCCACCTGCCCAGAGGCCAGCGCGGCCAGCCAAGCGCCGGGATCATCGCCATGGTCGATGTAGTGGATGCCGTCGAGATAGACCTCGCCGCCCCAGTAGGGGTCCTCGCGCCGCGTGAACACCGCTTCCTGACCGACGCCGAACCGCTCAAGCGCGAACGGGCCCGTGCCGACGGGGTTTTCGACCAGATTGCCACCCTCTTCCACAAATCGGCGATGGGTGATCAGGGCCGGATAGTCGCCCATGCTCTCCGGCAGGGCCAGCATCGGCTCGCGCAGATTGAACTGCACCGTGTGGTCGTCGACCTTGACGACAGCGTTCTCGACCATCGTATCGCCGTCATTGGGCCCGCGCAGCAGCGCGAACCGGCCGTAGTTCGACGATCCCACATTCGGGTCGAGCCAACGCTCGAAATTGAAGATCACATCGTCGGCGATGAAGTCGTCGCCGTTGCTCCACTTCACGCCTTGGCGCAGATTGAAGGTCCAGCTCTTCAGATCGTCGGAGGCTTCCCAGCTCTCCGCCAGGAAGGGCCGCGTGATGTTGTCGGTGCCAACCTGCGTCAGGCTTTCCACGATGTGGCGGGCCACATTGCCCTTTTCCGACCAGTCATAGATCGCGGGATCGGTGATCTCTTTCACGTTCATGGAGACACGCAGGACGCCGCCCCTGGTCGGCTCTTGCGCCTCGGCGCGCGGCATCAGGTCTTCACCGGTCACCTTTGCAACGACACCGTAGGCTGCGGTGGCCGAAAGTCCCAGAAGGGTCGATGTTCGCAGGAAATCGCGGCGCCCCATCTTGCCGCTCTCCAGATCCCTCACCAGTTTGGGGATGATGACGTGGACTTTGCCCAAGTCTTTAAAGCTCATTGCAAACTCCCTGTAGCTGTTCCGATGGATTGTTGTCGTTGGTGAAAGCCGAGCTGACTAACGCACGCCTTTGACAGCGGGTTGTCGAACAGAATTCGTGCTAGCAGGCCAGATCGGCGCATAATCCCGGGCGATTGAGTGACGCCAGCTGTGAAAAACCCTAGGGGCCGCAGTCCTTCCGTGTCAAAGGAAAAAGGCCGCGGCCCGGCCCACCAAAACGTGATGACCACGTCCTCATTTTGGGACGAGGACCTGACATGACCCGTCAGCCCTGGCGAGCCAAAGGGGCGGGCAGTATCGTCGCGCCGTACGCGCCGGGCCCCACGACCCAATCAATGCCGACAAGGACGAACCGAATATGGACCGCGACGACGTCGAGATCCTCTCTACGGAGATCTGCCATGCCGGCTTCTTCCGGCTGGAGAAGATCCGCCTCCGCCACCGGCTGTTCGATGGCGGCTGGTCGCCGGCGTTCGAGCGGGAAATCCTGAGGCCACCGGGTGCCGTCGCCGCCCTGCCCTACGATCCTGTGGCTGATGCCGTGGTTCTGGTCGAACAGTTCCGCCTGGGCACGCACCTCGCAGGACACGAGCCCTGGCTGCTTGAGGTCATCGGCGGCATGCTGGACCACGACGAACCGCCGGAGGCCGTAGCCCGCCGCGAGGCGATGGAGGAGGCCGGGCTGGAGGTTACGGCCATCGTCCCGGTCATGCGCTACTTCCCAACGCCCGGCACGACATCGGAACTGATCCACATGTTCTGCGTCCGGGTCGACAGCACCGCCGCAGGCGGCATCCACGGTCTGGAAAGCGAGCATGAGGATATCCGCGCCCGTGTCTTCTCCGTGGACGAAGCGCTGGCGTTGCTGGAGGGCGGGCGGATCGCCAACGCCCATTCCGTGATCGCCCTGCAGTGGCTGGCCCTGCACCGCGACGGGCTCAGCCGTCAGTGGCTGGCCGAGACGGGCGGGTGAGCGGCGACCAGTCCATGGACGGTGCAGGAAATGCGGGCTAGGTTGGCGGCCCTGACACCATGCAGCAAGAGTACCGGTCGGCAACCATGCCAGACATTCGCGACGGCTTCGTCGACACCATCGGCAACACACCGCTGATCCGTCTGCGCCGCGTCTCTGAAGAGACGGGATGCGACATCCTCGGCAAGGCTGAGTTCCTGAACCCCGGCGGCTCGGTGAAGGATCGGGCCGCGCTGGCCATTGTCCGCGATGCCGAGGCGAAGGGCTTGCTGCGCCCCGGCGGCATGATCGTTGAGGGCACCGCCGGCAACACCGGCATCGGCTTGGCCCAGGTGGGCAACGCGCTCGGCTACAAGACCGTGATCGTGATGCCGGAGACCCAGAGCCAGGAAAAGAAGGACACGCTGCGCCTGGTGGGTGCCGACCTTCGCCTGGTGCCGGCCGTGCCATACAAGGACCCCGGCAACTATGTGAAGGTGTCCGGCCGGCTGGCGGCAGAATTGGCGGAAAGCAACCCCAACGGCGCCATCTGGGCCAATCAGTTCGACAACACGGCGAACCGCGATGGCCACGAGGCGACGACGGGGCCGGAGATCTGGGCGCAGACCGACGGCAAGGTGGACGCTTTCACCTGCGCGGTCGGCACGGGCGGCACGCTTGCCGGCGTCGGGCGCGCGCTGAAGGCGCGCAACCCGGATGTGAAGATCGTGCTGTCCGATCCGATGGGCTCCGCACTTTACAACCACTACGCCCATGGCGAGCTGAAGGCCGAGGGCAGCTCGATCACGGAAGGCATCGGCAACGGACGTGTGACCGCGAACCTGGACGGGGCGCCGCCCGATTGGGCCCAGCAGGTGACCGACGATGAAGCCGTCGCCATGGTGTTCGACCTGCTGCAGCACGAAGGCCTGGTTCTGGGCGGCTCCAGCGGCATCAATGTGGTCGGCGCGGTCAAGCTGGCCCGCCAGCTCGGGCCCGGCCACACCATCGTGACCATCCTCTGCGATTCCGGTTCGCGCTATCAGTCGAAGCTGTTCAATCCGGAGTTCCTGCGCTCGAAGGACTTGCCGACGCCGGACTGGCTCGACGCCGGGGCAGCGTCATGACCGAAGAGCTGTTTCGCGAAGACGCCTATTTGAAGACGTGCCGCGCCAAGGTGGTCGCCACGGCGGAGGGGGGCGTCGTGCTGGACCGCACGGTGTTCTATGCCATGGGCGGCGGCCAGCCGGGTGACACGGGCGTGCTGCGCTGGGATGGCGGCGAATGCCGCATCGCCAACACCGTGAAGGGAGAGGATGGCGACGTGGTACACGTCCCGGACGATGGGGCGACCCTGCCGGCAGAGGGGGCCGGGGTCGAGGCTTCGATCGACTGGGACCGGCGGTACCGCCACATGCGCATGCACACCGCCATGCATCTGGTCTGCGCGATCGTTACCGGCGATGTCACGGGCGGTCAGGTGGGCGCGGACAAGAGCCGGCTGGACTTCAACGTACCGACGGGGGCGCTGGACAAGCAGGCGATCGCCGATGCGCTGACCCGCCTGATCGCCGAAGGCCATCCGGTTGCGCCCCGGTGGATCACGGATGCGGAGATGGCGGAGCGGCCGGAGCTGGTGCGGACCATGTCAGTCAAGCCGCCCAGCGGTGCTGGCCGGGTGCGCCTGCTGCAGATCGGCCCCGAAGACGGCCCGGTCGATCTGCAGCCCTGCGGCGGCACCCATGTGGCCAATACGGGCGAGATCGGCGCCATCGCCGTCGGCAAGATCGAGAACAAGGGCAAGCACAACCGCCGCGTCAACATTGCGCTGGCCTAGAGCCGCCACCGCAAGCGACTGAGGAGGGTGCCGAACCATGGCCGAAGACCCACTGCAGGCCGGGCCGCTGGTCGACAGCCAGTGGCTGGCCGCCCATCTCGACCATCCCGACCTGAAGGTCGTCGATGCCAGCTATCACCTGCCCATCATGGGCCGCGACGCGGGCACGGAATTCGCCGCGGAGCACATCCCCGGCGCCATCTTCTTCGACATCGACGACATCGCCGACCCGGATCACGACCAGCCGCACATGATCCCGACAGCGGAGCGGTTTGCGGAGAAGGTCGGCGCGCTCGGCATCGGAAACGGCCATCTGGTGGTGAGCTATGACAGTGTCGGCCTGATGAGCGCGGCCAGGGCCTGGTGGCTGTTCCGGCTGTTCGGCCATGACCGTGTGGCGGTGTTGGACGGCGGCCTACTGAAATGGAAAGCCGAAAGCCGCCTGCTGGCGTCCGGCGGGGCGGCTCCGACGCCGACCCAATTCACACCGACCTTCCGGCGGGACCTGGTGCGAACGATCGACGATCTGGCTGCCAATCTGGAAACCCGCGCCGAGACCGTCGTGGATGCCCGTGCCGCACCACGTTTCGACGGCAGCGCGGACGATCTCTGGCCCGGGCGTCGCCGCGGCCATATCCCCGGCGCGCGCAGCCTGCCCTACACCGACCTTCTCGACCCCGAGACCAGGGTGTTCCTGCCGGAGCAGGCCCTGCGCGAGCGGCTTGCCGCGGCTGGCCTGCCAGAGGACGGACCGGTGGTCGCCAGCTGCGGCAGCGGTGTTACGGCCTGCGTCCTGGCGTTGGGCGCACATCTCCTGGGCCGGCGGGACATGGCGGTCTATGACGGGTCCTGGGCCGAATGGGGCGTGCGCACCGACCTGCCGGCCGAAACGGGTCCGGCCCATGACTGACGTCCTGGGAACGCCATCGCGGGCGGGCAAAATCCGCTTCACGGTCACCTATCTTGAGATGACCAAGCGGCCCGAGCGTACGCCAGCCCCGGCGCCGAATACCGATATTGCCATCATCCAGGCCCGCAAGCCGCCCGCGCATTACTACCGCTATCTGTTCAACACGGTCGGGGAACCCTGGCTTTGGACCGAGCGGCGAACGGTCTCGGACGACAACCTCGCCGCCATCCTGGCCAGCCCCGCGGTTTCCCTGTTCGTCATGCATGTGGCGGGCGTACCGGCGGGGTTCATCGAATTGCGCCGCATCGACCGGCACGAAACGAATGTCGACTATTTCGGCTTGATGCCGGACTTCGTGGGCCAGCGGCTCGGCCCCCATCTCTTGGATTTCGGCATCTACCGGGCGTGGAATGATGGTGCGGCCAAGGTGACGGTGAACACGTGCACCCTCGACCACCCCAAAGCCCTCAAGCTCTACCAGCGGTCCGGCTTCATCCCCGTTCGGCGGCGCGACTACGAAAAGGACGACCCCCGCCTGACAGGCCTGTTGCCCCGGCACGTTGCTCCTCAACATCCGATCGCCGAGGCATGACCGGCCGCATGGGACGGAAGCTCACACTCTCTGTACCCACCTCTATCCGGAGCTTGAAGACATGACACTGGCAGACCGCCTGCGCGAGGTGCCCGCCGCCACCGGTCCCGGCGGCGATCTGGACGAGACCGGGGACTTCGCCGAGCTCGGCTGGAAGAACGGGGACGACATCCAGGTGCTGAGGGTCCCGACCGACGGTCTCAGCGACCTTCTGCAGGTCGTACTGCATCTGGCAGCCCGCTCGGTCGCCAATCGCGGCGTTCACCCCAGGGAGATTGTCGCAGAAAAGAAAGTGCCGCGACCCCATGCGGCCACGGGCATTGCCCATCTCGGCCAGCATGAGGGCAAGGAAGTGCTGGGCGTCGTGGTTGGCAACGCCTACACCCATCTGGCCCTGACGCAGGACCAGACACGCCGTTTGGCAGACGCCCTTGCCGCGGCCCTGAATAACGCGGGCGGGCCGGGCTGAGCACCGGCGCGCGCCCCCCCCCCCCCCGCGCGGCGACTAACCGACGTTGCGGCTCTCGTACTTGAACGGCTCACCCAGTTCGTTCAGGTGGAACAGGCGGAAAGCCCGCTCGCCGTTGAAATCCAGCACGCGCAGGTCGTCGGTCTCGCTCAAATCGTGCGTCACCACCTGGTAGTGGTTCCCGTACCGCTGTTCGACCAGGTCCAGCGGCAGGTCATAGGCAATGAACTTGTCGATGCCCTTGGCGTACAGTTTAGCCAACAGCTTCACGTCGCCGAACGAGTTGTATGAGGTCAGGATGACGATCGGTCCGCTGCCCGTGAAGATCAGAGCTGCCTTCATGGCTGTTCCCCTTTCCCTCGCCACGGATTGAACGGTTCGATCAGATATATGGGCATGGAGGCGCCGGCCCGGAACCGCCCATGCCGGCGGCGGTCCCATTGCGGGTCTCAGACCGGAACTATACTGCACCACCCAGCGAGGGTGGGCCTCCGCCTCCAGCCTGTCAGTCCTCGTTCATGAACTGGCGATAGGCTTCCGCCAGATCGGCAGCAGCGGCGACCAGCAGCCGCTCGCCATGGGCCGGCGTCGCCATCGACGGGTCCGATCCGATGCGGCCATCGGGGAAGCGACGGCGGTAGTCCCTGGCATCGTAGAACCGGCCAGTCGGCGCCACCGGCGGATCGAGCTCAGCGTGTTTGACATACCCGGGATAGGCGAAAGCGGCGACCGACACTTCAGACGGGGTCGCATGGTTGCCCAACCGGCTGCCGAACAGGTCGTCCGACAGGGCCCGCACCTTCGATCCGTCCCACCAGTTCAACACCCGGCACCGCAGCGCAGGCGCATCCGCGCCGTGCGCCTGCCGGAACTCCTGATAGATCTCGTAGAACGCGGCACCGACGGTGGCGAGGTTGCCGCCATGGCCGTTGACGAACAGAAACCGCCGGAATCCGTGGCTCGCCAGCGACTCGATGTAATCGCGGATCAAGGCGACCAACGTCGTCGGCCGGAGCGTCATGGTGCCCGGAAATTCCAGATGATGATGGGCCATGCCGACCGAGATCGTCGGCCCGACCAGCGCGTTGACCAACTCGCCGGCCCGCCAGGAAATCTCCTCCGCCGTGATGGCATCGGTGCCGATCAGACCGGTGGGCCCGTGCTGTTCGGTCGACCCGATCGGCATCATGATGCCCGTAGAGTCCGTCAGGTATTCCTGGACCTCCGGCCAGCTGGCAAGCTGCAAACGCAAGGGACACGGCCTCCGTTCAATGGGACAGGATCTGGCTGAGGAAGAGCTGCGTCCGCTCGGACTGCGGATTGTTGAAGAATTCCTCCGGTTCGTTCTGCTCGATGATCTGGCCGCGGTCCATGAAAATCACGCGATTGGCCACGGTGCGGGCAAACCCCATCTCATGCGTCACGCACAGCATGGTGATGCCTTCGTTGGCCAGTTCGATCATCACGTCCAGCACCTCTTTGATCATCTCAGGATCAAGGGCCGAGGTGGGCTCGTCGAACAGCATGACCTTGGGGCGCATGCATAGCGACCGGGCGATCGCCACGCGCTGTTGCTGGCCGCCTGAGAGCTGGCCGGGGTATTTGGCCGCCTGCTCCGGGATCTTGACGCGGTCGAGGAAGTACATCGCCGTTTCCTCCGCCTCGCGCTTGGGCACCTTGCGCACCCAGATCGGCGCCAGCGTCAGGTTCTCCAGCACGGTCAGATGGGGGAACAGGTTGAACTGCTGGAACACCATGCCGACCTCGCTGCGCACGGCATCGATGTTCTTCAGATTGTTGGTCAGCGGCACGCCGTCGACGATGATCTGGCCGCGCTGATATTCTTCCAGCGCGTTGATGCAGCGGATCAGGGTCGATTTGCCCGACCCAGACGGCCCGCAGATCACGATCTTCTCGCCCTGATCGACGCTCAGATTGATGTCCCTGAGGACATGGAATTCGCCAAACCACTTGTTGACGCCGATCATCTGGATGATGCCGTGCTGGACGGCCTCGGCTTGCATCCCATGTGCGGTCATGGCCTTTTCGCCTCCCTTGTCTCTTGGCGTCAGCGCCGGGCGTGGCCCGTCTGCAGCTTGCGCTCCAGGTTCTGCGAATAGCGCGACATCGAATAGCAGAAGACGAAATAGATGATCGCGCAGAACAGATAGCCTTCCATGTAGAAGCCCGCCCACTCGCGATCGGTCAGAGCCGCCTTCGCCGCGTTCAGCAGGTCGAAGAGGCCGATGATGATCACCAGCGTGGTGTCCTTGAAGAAGCCGATGAAGGTGTTGACCAGCGGCGGGATCGAGATGCGCAAAGCCTGAGGCAGGATGATCAGCCGCATCTTGCGCCAATATCCCAGGCCCAGGCTCTCGGCGGCTTCATACTGGCCTTTGGGGATCGCCTGCAGCCCGCCGCGGACGACCTCGGCCAGATAGGCTGCGGCGAACAGGATCATGCCGACTTGCGCGCGCAGCAGCTTGTCGATGGTCACGCCCGTGGGCAGGAACAGCGGGAACAGCACCGACGCCATGAACAGGACGGTGATCAGCGGCACGCCACGGATCAGCTCGATATAGACGACACAGATCGAGCGGACCGCCGGCATGTTGGACCGCCGGCCGAGAGCCAGGATGACGCCGAGCGGAAAGGCCACGACAAGACCGATGGTCGACAGCCCCAGCGTCAGCGGCAGCCCGCCCCACTGGGTATTGGAGACGTACTCCATCCCGAACACGCCGCCATACATCAGCATGAACATCACGACCGCGCCGATGCCCCAGGCATAGGCTAGGTTGCGGCTCCACAGCTCACGCCTGGCCGATGCGGCAACCAGACCGATGAACAGCACCATGACGACCATCGGCCGCCACTGCTCGGCGGACGGATAGAGGCCGAAAAGGATCAGCCGGCCCTTCTCATGGATGAACGACCAGCACGCGCCGACCCCCTCGCCCTCGCGGCACGGCTCAGGGCCGACATCGCCCCAGACCGCGCTGAAGATGACCCAGTCGAGCAGCGGCGGGATGGTTTCGATGAGGATCCAGAGGATCAGGATCGTCAGGGCCGAGTTGAACCAGGTGTTGAACAGGTTTGCGCGGATCCAGCCGAGCGGGCCGACGCTGAGCGCTGGCGGTCGCTCGCCCTCTTCCTGAGGGGTGGTGTCTGTGGCTTGCGTCATAGCGTCATCGCTCCACCAGCGCGATGCGCTGGTTGTACCAATTCATGAAGGCGGAGATGGCAAGGCTCAGGCTCAGATAGACCGCCATGAAGATGGAAATCGCCTCGATCGCCTGACCGGTCTGGTTCAGCGTCGTGTTGCCGACATGGACCAGGTCCGGATAGCCGATGGCGACCGCCAGAGAGCTGTTCTTGGTCAGATTCAGATACTGGCTGGTTGTCGGCGGGATGATGACGCGAAGCGCCTGAGGCAGGACGACGAGGCGCAGCACCAAACCCTTCCTCAGGCCCAACGCCGACGCGGCCTCGGTCTGGCCATAGCTCACGGCAAGGATGCCGCTGCGCACGATCTCGGCAATGAACGCGGCCGTATAGGTCGCAAGGCCGAACAGCAGCGCGGCGAATTCCGGTGTCAGCGTGATGCCGCCGGTGAACCGGAACCGGCCGAGTTCCGGCATATCCAAAGTCGTGGGCGCACCGCCCATGAGCCAGGCCAGGACGGGCAGGCCCACAATCAGCCCGGCGCCTGCGGCCAACATCGGGAACGGCTGACCGGTCCTTGCCTGTCGCGCCTTCGCCCACCGCATGACCACGTACGTGGCGATGATGCCGATCACCAGCGCCACGCCGGCCATGGTGAAGGCGAAATGCGCCTCTGGCACAGGCACTTTGAAGCCGCGGTTGCTCAGGAACACGCCGGGCAGCGGATTGATCGCTTCCCGCGGCCCCGGCAGGCTGACGGTGATCACGCCGTACCAGAAGAACAGCTGCAGCAAGAGCGGTATGTTGCGCAGCAATTCGACATAGCTCATGGCCAGTTTGGCCACCAGCCAGTTGCTGGACAGCCTGGCGATGCCGATGAGGATCCCAAGGATCGTGGCGATCGCGATGCCCAGCACCGAGACCTTGAACGTGTTCAAGATGCCGACCAGGAAGGCGCTGCCATAGTTGCTGGCCGCAGAGAACTCTATCAGGCTCTCACTGATCTCAAATCCGGCTTCGCGATCGAGAAAGCCGAAGCCGCTGGCGATCTGCTGGTTCTGCAGGTTCTCCATGGTATTGGAGATCAGGTACCAGAACATCAGCACGACGCCGCCAACGACCAGAACCTGATAGATGATGGCGCGCCCGCGTGGGTCGTTCCAGATCGACGCCCGCGGTGCGGAATTAACGGTCGTGTCGACAGCCACTGCTAGGAGACTCCGTTGAACCCGGCGCGACGTGCGCGGGGGCGGGGCCGAAAAAAAGAAAACGCGCCGTCGTCAGCCCGGTGATCGGGGAAGACGACGGCGCGCTTCTTACGGCCCTTGCGACCTCAGCGGGCCGGCATTGCGTACATCAGGCCGCCGCGGGTCCACAGGTCGTTGATGCCGCGCTCCAGCCCCAGAGAGGTGTTGACGCCGACATGCCGCTCGAAGATCTCGCCGTAGTTGCCCACGGCGCTGATGGCGTTGTAGGCCCAGTCTTCCGACAGCCCCAGCGCCTCGCCCATGCCTTCGGTCGAGCCCAAGAGGCGCGCGATGGTCGGATCGTCGCTGCCCAGCATCTCGTCGACGTTCGCCTGGGTGATGCCCTTTTCTTCCGCCTCGATCAGCGCGAACACGACCCATTTGACGATGTCGAAGAACTCGTCGTCGCCATGGCGCACGACCGGGCCCAGCGGCTCTTTCGAGATGAGCTCAGGCAGGATCACGTGGTCGTCGGGGTTCGGTGCCACGGTCGAGCGGATCGACGCGAGGCCGGAGGCATCCGTCGTATAGACGTCGCAGCGGCCGGCGAAATAGGCGGCGTTCACCTCTTCAAAGGACTCGATGACGACGGCGTCGAAGTCCATGTCGTTGGCCCGGAAGTAGTCCGCAAGGTTCAGCTCGGTGGTGGTCCCGGGCTGCACGCAGACCGTGGCGCCGCTCAGCTCCAGCGCGCTGGTGACGCCGAGTTCCTTGGGCACCATGAAGCCCTGGCCGTCATAGAAGGTGACGCCGGCGAAGTTGAGACCAAGCGCCGTATCGCGCGTGAGCGTCCAGGTCGTGTTGCGCGAAAGAATGTCGACCTCGCCGGACTGCAGAGCCGTAAATCTCTGCTGGGCCGTCAGCGCGACGAACTCCACGGCGCTGGCGTCGCCGAGGATGGCGGCCGCAACCGCATGGCAAACATCCACATCCAAACCTGCATAGACGCCTTCGCTGTCGGGCGCGGAGAAGCCCGAAAGGCCGGTGTTAACGCCGCATATCAGGGAGCCCCGCTCGCGGATCGCGTCCAATGACTCCCCTGCAAATGCCGGAGCGGCCGCTCCGAAAGCCACGAGAGCAGTCGCGGCGACAAGCATTGATTTGATCATCATTCTCTTGTTCCCACCTGGTTGACGGTGAAGGCCTCCAGGGCGTCAGTCCTGCGCCCCTGAAGAAATCTAGCAAGGTTTGCGCCACAAATGATAGACGCCAAAGCTTAGGCAGTTCGGTTACGCGTATTCGCACCTGCAGCACACGCAACGGGCAGGTTGACTACAATTCAGGCGCTGCCTGCTTGCGGCCGCCGCTGCGACATGCCATCTGGGCTTCCCGGCGGACGCCAGCCATACTTGCCGTCCCCGTCCGTTGCGATGAACAGAGAACCCATGGCCACCCGCCAACGCACCCAGACGACCCTCACCCATGCCGGCCGCGACCCGTGGTCCAACCACGGCATTCTCAACCCGCCCGTCTACCATGCATCCACGATCGCATCGCGGACGCTGGCGGACTGGGAACAGCGGGAGGCACAGCGGTTCGAGAGCTACACCTACGGCCGCACGGGCACGCCCACCAGCGACGCCTTCGAAACTGCGATGGCGGAGGCCGAGGGCGGGTTTCGCGCCGTCAGCATGAGTTCCGGCTTGGCTGCGGTCACCACCGCACTTTCGGCGTTCCTGAAGGCGGGCGACCACCTGCTGATGGTCGATACGGTCTATGGGCCGACACGGCGCTTTTGCGACGCCATGCTGAAGCCCTTCGGCGTGGAGACGACCTATTACGACCCGACGATCGGCGAGAGCATCGCGGATCTGATCCGGCCCGAAACGAAGGTCATCTATCTGGAAGCCCCGGGCTCTCTCACCTTCGAGATGCAGGACGTACCGGCGGTTGCCCGCCTGGCGCGGGACCGCGGCATCGTCACCATGATCGACAACACCTGGGCGACGCCTCTCTTCTTCCGGCCGATCGAGCACGGTGTGGATCTGTCGATCCAGGCCGCCACGAAATACGTCTGCGGCCATTCTGACGTCAATCTGGGCGTGGTCGTCGCCCGCGACCGCGAGACGTTCCTGCGTCTGAAGACGACGGCAACGTATCTCGGCAACTGCGCGGGCCCCGACGACCTCTATCTGGGGGCGCGCGGTCTCAGGACGCTGGCGGTGCGGCTTGCACAGCACCAGAAGAACGCGATGACGGTGGCACAATGGTTGCAAACCAGACCGGAGGTGGACCGCGTGCTGTTCCCCGCCCTGCCGGACGATCCGGGCCATGCGATCTGGCAGCGCGATTTCTCGGGCGCGAGCGGCCTGTTCTCCGTACTTCTGCGGCCCGCAGAGCGAGAGGCGTTGTCGGCAATGGTTGACGGGCTTGCGCTGTTTCCGATCGGTGCCAGTTGGGGCGGATATGAGAGCCTGCTGATGCCGGCGAACCCTGCGCGCTACCGGAGCGCCACGCCATGGACCGGCGCCGGCCCTCTGGTGCGGCTGCATATCGGGCTTGAGGATCCGGCCGATCTGATCGCCGACTTGGCGGCGGGGTTTGACCGGCTGAATGGGCGTGCGGCCGCCTGATCATGCTGCGTCCGCGCCGCATTGCCGCTGCGATCGTCGGCATGCTGCTGGCGATGGTCCCGCAGGCGTTGTCCGCACGTCAGGGGACCACGGTGATCTTCGCCGCGGCCAGCCTGTCAGGCGTGCTGCAAGAGGCAACCGCGGCATTCGAGGCGGAAACTGGCGACCGGGTGGTCCCATCCTTCGCGGCAAGCTCTGCACTCGCCCAACAGATCGTCTCGGGCGCGCCGGCGCGGATCTTTCTGTCGGCCAATGTGCGGTGGATGGACCATGTGGAACAGGCCGGTCTGACCCGCCCGGAGACGCGGATCGATCTTCTGGGTAACCGGCTCGTGCTCGTGGCCCCGGCGGATGGCGGCGCCACAGGGACCCTAGAAGATCTCTCGGCGCTGCCGGACCGTCTGGGTGATGGCCGCCTGGCCGTTGGCGACCCGGCCCATGTTCCGGCCGGTCTTTACACCCGCCAGGCACTGCAGCACCTGGGCCTCTGGCCGGCCGTTGAGAACCGCCTGGCGCCGATGGCGGATGTGCGCCGAGCCTTGTTCCTCGTAGAACGCGGCGAGGCACCGTTCGGCATCGTGTATGCCACCGATGCCGCGGCGAGCGATCGCGTCGAGACGGTTGCCGCGTTGCCGGAAGATGCGCATTCGCCGATCGTCTACTCTGCCGCCCTCCTGGCCGGTCCTGAGGATCCGGTGGCTGCCGCTTTCTTCGACTTCGTCCAAGGCCCCACGGCATCCTGCATTTTCGATCGGGCCGGTTTCAGCGTTCTCAGCCGCGATGTGGTCGCTGTCGCCTGCGGAGAGTGAAGCGCTGGTCTTGAGCCTGCGCGTCGCGACGTGGAGCGTTGCCATCGGCTTGCCGCCGGCCATGGCGGTTGCTTGGCTGCTGGCGCGCACGCAGTTCCCCGGCCGCGTGGTCGTGGACGGCATCGTCCACATGCCCCTGGTGCTGCCGCCGGTGGCGATCGGCTATGGGCTGCTGGCCCTGTTCGGACGCAACGGCATCATCGGCGGGTGGCTGTATGAGACCTTCGGCGTCACGCTAGCGTTCACCTGGCAGGGGGCGGCCGTGGCGTCGGCCGTGATGGGATTTCCGCTGATCGTCCGCTCCATCAGGCTGTCGCTGGAGGCCATCGATACGGGCCTGGAGGCTGCCGCCCGCACCCTGGGGGCAAGCCGCCTGAGGGTGCTCGCCACTATCACCCTGCCGCTTGTCCTGCCGGGCATTCTAGCCGGTGCCGTGCTGGGGTTTGCGCGCAGTCTGGGGGAATTCGGCGCGACAATCACCTTCGTGTCCAACATCCCCGGCGAGACGCGCACTCTGCCGCTTGCGCTCTATAGCGCGGTGCAGACTCCAGACGGGCAGACCCTGGCCCTGCGCTTTGCCGTTCTGTCGGTCGTGCTGGCCATTGCCGCACTGATAATGTCGGAGTTACTGGCACGGCGGGTGCGCAGGCAGATCGGGTCGTGACGCAGCTCGCCGTCGACATTCGGGCCAACGTCGGCACCTTCGCCTTCGGCGCCCGCTTCACCACCCCGGCGGCGGGGATCACGGCGGTGTTCGGCCGGTCCGGCAGCGGCAAGACGACACTGATCAATGCTCTGGCAGGGCTGCTGCGCCCGAAAAGCGGCCGGATCACACTGGACGGCGCCACCCTGTTCGACTCGGCGACCGGCATCCATCTGCCGCCCGAAAGACGGCGGGTCGGCTATGTCTTTCAGGATGCGCGGCTGTTTCCCCATCTGACCGCGCGAGGCAACCTGCTTTACGGCGCCGGCCGCCTGCCGCCGGCCGACCGGCGCGCGCGCTTCGACCATGTGGTCGGTCTGCTGGGCATCGAGTCGCTGCTGCAGCGCCGGCCGCGCCAGCTTTCCGGCGGCGAGCGTCAGCGTGTGGCGATCGGCCGCGCGCTGTTGTCGGCGCCGCGCCTCTTGCTGATGGATGAGCCGCTTGCATCGCTGGACGCGGAACGCAAGGCGGAGATTCTCCCCTATGTGGAGCGGCTGCGCGACGACGAGCGAGTGCCCATCGTCTATGTCAGCCACGCCATGGGCGAAATCGTGCGGCTGGCCGATAGCCTTGTCCTGCTCGCCGACGGACATGTGGTCGCATCGGGTTCTGCAGTCGCGCTGATGAATCGCGTCGATCTCGATCCGGTGTTGGGTGCCTTCGAGGCCGGGACGCTTATGGAGGGGCGCATCGACGGCTACGATGAGGCGCATGGCCTGCTGCATCTGTCCGTGCCGGGCGGCACGCTGCGCCTGCCGGGGGGGCCGCTGGCGATCGGCACCCGCGTCCGGCTGAAGATCCACGCGCGCGATGTCGCCCTTGCGCTGACGATACCGAGCGATACCAGCGTGCTGAACATCCTGAGCGGCCGGGTCCGCGAGGTCGCGGCGGACCGAACATCCCAAGTCAATGTGCTGATCGAACCGCTGGATGCGCCGGAGGCGCCGCCCCTGCGTGCAAGGGTGACGTCCTTGTCGGCCGAACAGCTTGGCTTGCGCCCCGGCCTTGCTGTCCATGCGCTGATCAAGGCCGTGGCTCTGGATCGCGACCCCTTGCCCGGGCGGCAGGGAGGCGCCTTGGCATTTGGCACTGCAGCAATCGACGATTTGCGGGAAGAACCCTGAATCGACGCGTGTTTGATTCAGATCAAGGTTGTCCGTTCTGCGCTGCAGTACAAAAATACCTGTCTCCAAACCCTCCCTGTCTTCACTCTTCCGGCCGGATGATCGCCAAACGAACATCCGGCCGATTTTGTTTGTTTCATCTGGAACGAATGGGGCACGGGGGAGCGCCGCGCTATCGATCCGCGGCCAGACGAACCCCCAGGCCCATGAACACCGCGCCGGTCAGATATGTCAAAGCGCGTTCCGCCTTCCGATATAGGACCGGCACCCTACCCAGCCCGATTGCCAGGGCGACGGCCGCATACCAGCCGCCCGCTATAGCCACTACCACGGCCACCACGAGCGCGTCGTACCAGAGAGGTGCGGTCGGCGGGATCGACACGGCGAACAGGCTGGTGAAGAACGCCGCGGCCTTCGGATTGCTCAGATCCGTCAACAGTCCACGGCGAAAGGCGCCGCCGGTGGCACTGCCTTGTGCTGCACCGCCCGCCTGCCCCGTTCGCCGTGCCGTGAGGATCAGCCTCAGGCCCAGCACAATCAGATAGACCGCGCCTGCAAGCTTCACGAACTGGTAGAGCCAGGCAGTCGTCTGGAACAGCAGCCCCAGACCCGCGAGACTTGCCGTGGCCCAGATCGTGGTGCCAACGGCAATGCCGGCGACGACCCGCAATCCGTCCCGTCTCGAACGCGTCAGCGTCATGTGGACGGTCGCCAGGAAGTTCGGCCCTGGGCTGAGCACGGTCACCAGCCACACACCGGCAACCGTCACCAGGCTGCCCCAAAGCACCGGCTCAGTCGCTCCATGCATGGGGCATCTCCTCAACCAGGCGGGATCCTGGCCTGCGCATTTGTGAGCAAAGCTCGCATTCCGCCTCAGATTGTTAACGTCTTCACAGCGGCCGGTCACGCCCGCCCTAGAATGTCTCTGGAGCGCGGTTGGTGCCAAAGACGGTTCGCATGAGTCAGCAGCACCCCAGATACAACAATTCGGAATATGTCAATGCGATATATCGCATTGACATTTCTGGCGACCAATCCAAACTAACTGTTGGAAATAGAATGACTAATTGGCAAGAGGCCGCGCTCATGGACGTTAAAACCCTTTGTCTCGGCGTCCTCAGCCGCAGCGACTGCTCCGGCTATCAGATCCGCAAGGAATTCGAGAGCGGGCCCTTCGCTCAGTTTCAGCAGGCCGGGTTCGGCTCAATCTATCCGGCGTTGAAGAAGCTGACGGATGACGGCCTCGCAACCTGTGTGGAGCATGAGCAGGACTCGCGGCCGGACAAGAAAGTCTACCGCATCACCGCGGCCGGCAGGCAGGCGTTGTTTGAGGCGGTCAACGAACAACCGGGCGACGATCGGACCCGATCGGACTTCCTGTTCACCCTCTGCTTTGCGGATCTCGTCCCGGTCAACGCCCTGGACGGCCTGCTGGCGCAGCGTGTGGCGTCACACCGACGCACCATCGCAGCCCTGAAGGATCAGGCGGAGCGCTGCGACAGGCCGGGTGAGGTGTTCGTCCACAAATACAACATGGCACTCCACGAGGCCTCATTGAGCTTCCTGGAGAACCACCAGCACGAGCTGCTGGGCGCCTTGATCCGGCGCCAGGTGGCTGAATAGCCGGGGCACGCGCAAGAGGGCCCGCGGCGAACGCATGAGGAAACGCGTCGATGCGACGGTCATGGATGATCGCAGGCACCATCGCCGTGGCGGCCACGGCCTGGATCCTGTCGGGGCAGCTCTCCAACGGCAGCGACGGCACCGATGGTGTCGTAGAGACTGCCGCGGAGGCGCCGGCACCGCTGCCGTCCGTGCGTGTCATGGAGGTGACGGCCGAACCGCTGGTCAGTGATCTGACCGTACAGGGCCGCACGATTGCCGATCGGACGGTTGTCCTTCAAGCCGAACTCAGCGGCCTGATCGCCGAGATCCTGGTGGAGCGCGGCGAACGGGTCGAGGCGGGCCAGGTGGTCGCCCGAATCGCGACCAACGACCGCCAGGCGCGGGTCGACTTCGCCAACGCACTCGTCCGGCAGCGTGAGATCGAGTTCAACGCGGCCTCACAGCTCAATCAGCGTGGCTTCGCCGCCGACACGGCGATGGCGGAGGCCGAGGCGTTGCTGAACCAGGCGCGGGCCGAGCTGTCGCTGGCCGAGATCCATGTCGAGCACCTCACCATCCGAGCCCCCTTCGACGGCGTCGTCGATGAAAGGTCGGTGGAGATCGGCGACTTCGTCGATATCGGCGACACGGTCGCAACCCTTGTCGATCTCGACCCGATCCGCGTCGCAGGCCAAATTTCCGAGCGGTACGTCGGCGACGTTACCCTTGGCACGGAGGGCATCGTCCAGTTGCTGGGGGGTGAAGCCTATGAAGGTGGTGTCACCTACGTCAGCTCCACGGCGGAGTCGGCCACGCGGACCTTCACCGTGGAGGTGGAGATCGACAATCCCGACTACGCCATCATTGAAGGGCTGACGGCCGAGCTCAGCCTGCCGTTGAGCGAGGTGATGGCCCACCATATGACCCCGGCCGTGCTGACCCTGGCGGATGATGGCGTTCTCGGGATCAAGGCGATCGACGACGACAACCGGGTTCAGTTCCTGCCGGTTGAGGTCCTGAGCCATAGCGCCGACGGGGTCTGGATCGGCGGCCTGCCGGAACGCGTGCGTCTGATCACCGTCGGCCAGGAATTCGTCGTTCCAGGCCAGGAGGTGGAGCCCGTCACGACGACGGCGGACAGTGGGGAGCGGCCGGTTTCATGACACCGCTGATCCATGCGGCTCTGGACCGCTCCCGCACAGTCTTGGCGACACTGGTGCTGATCCTGATCGCCGGGGCATACGCCTATGTGACGATCCCGAAGGAGAGCAATCCGGACATCAACATCCCCATCATCTATGTGTCGATGACCCTCGACGGCATCTCGCCGGAAGATGCCGAACGGCTGCTGGTCCGTCCGATGGAGGAGGAGCTGCGCAGCATCGAGGGCGTGAAGGAGATGACCGCCAGCGCCTATGAAGGCGGCGCGAACGTGGTGATGGAGTTCGATGCCGGCTTCGATGTCGACCGGGCGCTGACGGATGTGCGCGAGGCAGTCGACCTGGTGCGCCCGGACCTGCCGGACGAGGTCGACGAGCCGACGGTGCATGAGGTCAATTTCAGCCTGTTTCCGGTGATCGTCGCGACCCTCTCCGGCGACGTGCAGGAACGCACGCTGATCCGCCTCGGCCGGCAGCTGCGTGACCGGCTGGAGACCATCCCCTCGGTGCTCGAGGTCAATATCGGCGGCAACCGGGAAGAGGTCGTCGAGGTGATCGTCGACCCGATGCTGATCGAAAGCTACGGGCTGAATGCCGCCGATGTCATCGACATGGTGACACGGTCGAACCGTCTGGTGGCGGCGGGCAACCTGGACACCGGCCTTGGCCGTTTCTCCGTCAAGGTGCCGGGCCTGTTCGAATCCGTGACCGACATTCTCGACATGCCGATCCGTGCCGACGGCGATGCGGTCGTACGCATCGGCGATGTCGCCTCCGTCCGCCGTACGTTCCGTGACCCCGAGGGCTTCGCGCGCGTCGACGGTCAGCCCGCGGTCGTGCTCGAGGTCTCGAAACGTACAGGCGAGAACGTCATCGAGACCATCGAAGCCGTACGCGCGATGGTGGTCGAGGAAAGTGGCCACTGGCCCGATGCCGTGTCCGTCACGTTCAGCCAGGACCAGTCCACCGAGATCCGCACCATGCTGACGGATCTACAGAACAACGTGATCAGCGCCGTTCTCCTGGTCATGATCGTCATCGTCGGCGCGCTGGGGCTGAGATCTGCCGGTCTGGTCGGCATCGCCATCCCGGGCTCGTTCCTCGCCAGCATCCTCGTCATCTCGTCTCTCGGCCTGACCATCAACGTGGTCGTGCTGTTCTCGCTGATCCTCGCCGTCGGCATGCTGGTCGACGGCGCGATCGTCGTCACTGAGTACGCCGACCGCAAGATGGCCGAAGGCTTGCACCGAAAGGAGGCGTACGCGCTTGCCGCCAGCCGAATGGCCTGGCCCATCACCGCCTCCACGGCGACGACGCTGGCCGCCTTCCTGCCGCTGGTGTTCTGGCCGGGAGTCGTCGGCGAGTTCATGAAGTTCCTGCCGATCACGCTGCTGGCGACGCTCAGCGCCTCGCTGGCCATGGCGCTGATCTTCGTGCCGACACTTGGGGCGCAGTTCGGGCGCTCCGCCGCTGCGGGCTCGGCCCAACTGGGTGCGCTTGCGGCATCAGACGGCGGCGATCTGAGGCAGCTGGGCGGCATCACCGGCGCCTATGTGCGCATGCTCTCGGTGCTGCTGCGGCGCCCGGCACTGGTGCTCTCCGGCGCTGCCGTGACCCTGGTGACGGTCTGGTGGGCGTTCGCGACACACGGCAAGGGCATCGAATTCTTCCCCGAGGTGGAGCCGGAGCAGGCCATCGTGCTGGTGCATGCCCGCGGCAATCTCTCTGTCTGGGAACGCGATGCCCTGGTGCGGGAAGTCGAAGAGCGCGTGCTGGACTTCTCCACCGAATTCGAGAGCGTCTATACCCGGACCGGCGGCGGTGGCGATGGCCAGGACGTGGCCGAAGACGTGATCGGTCAGCTCTTGATCGAGCTCAGGGATTGGGACGAACGGCGCCCGGTCGACGAGATCCTCGCCGACATCCGGACCGCGACATCCGATCTCGCCGGCATCCAGGTCGAGACGCGCAAGCCCGAAGGTGGCCCGCCCGTCGGCCGGCCCGTCCAGGTGGAGCTGAGTGCGCGTGACCCTTCGCTGCTGCCGGAGGCGGTCGACTCGCTGCGCGCGTTCATGGAGGGTCTCGACGGCCTGGTCGACATCGAAGACAGCCGGCCCATTCCGGGCATCGAGTGGCGGCTGTCCGTGGACCGCGCCCAGGCGGCCAAGTTCGATCTGGACGTCACGGCCATCGGCAACTCCATCAAGCTGGTGACCAATGGTCTTGAGATCGACGATATCCGTCCTGACGACAGCGACGATGAGATCGACATCGTCATCCGCTATCCAGAGCACTGGCGCAGTCTCGACCAGCTGGACAACATCCGCGTGGTCGCTGGGGACAGCGCGATCCCGATCACCGGTTTTGTCGACCGCACGCCGCAGCCTGCGGTCGGCACGCTGAACCGCACCGACGGGCGCCGGGTGATGACGGTGCAGTCGGACGTGGAACCCGGCGTGCTGCCCGACCACATGGTCCAGCAGATCCGCGCCTGGCTGGACGCTGGCAATCTGGATGAGGGCATCGACTACATCTTCAAGGGTGAGGATGAAGAGCAGAAGGCAGCCTCTGACTTCCTCGGCAAGGCCTTCCTGGTGGCCCTCTTCATCATGGCGATCATCCTGGTCACACAGTTCAACAGCTTCTACAGCGCCTTCCTGATCCTGACGGCCGTGGTGATGTCGACGGTCGGCGTCTTCATCGGGCTTCTGATCACCGAACAGCCGTTCGGCATTGTCATGACGGGTATCGGCGTGATCGCGCTGGCCGGCATCGTGGTGAACAACAACATCGTGCTGATCGACACCTTCGACCGGCTGAAGAAGACAGAGGCGACGCAGCTCGACGCGATCCTGCGGACTGGCGCGCAGCGTCTCCGCCCCGTGCTGCTCACCACGGTCACGACAATCCTCGGGCTGATGCCCATGGTGCTGCAGATGAACATCGATTTCGTGACACGGGAGATCGCGGTCGGTGCGCCATCGACGCAGTGGTGGAAGAGCCTGGCGACGGCGATCGTCTTCGGCCTCAGCTTCGCGACGGTGCTGACCCTTGTGGTGACACCGTCCGCCCTGATGCTGCGGGCCAATGTGCAGTCATGGCGCCAGCGCCGCCGGACGGCACGGGCAGCGCGGGAGGCCGCCACCGAAGATGCCGGCGAGGCACAAACGGTCGGCGCCGCTGGCTGACACCCGCGGTCAGCGAAAGGCGGCGCGCGCCGCTAGGATGCGGCCCAGCGTTGTCAGCCAGCAGACGACGCCATAGCCGATGGCAATCCAGGGAAACCAATCCGGCACGATGCAGATGGCCGCCATGACCAGTGCCGTCTCGGTCCCTTCGGCAAGGCCGCCGAGGAAGTAGAACGATTTGCGCCCGCGGGCATCCGTCGTCATCTCGCGCTTCGCGGCGATGATGGCATAGGCAAGGAACGAAGCGGCGGTGCCCATATACGAGAACACCAGGAACGCCGCCACCAGCGCGTGCTCGGGCCTGCCGACGGCGAACGCGAAGATCACGCCGGCATAGACGATGAAGTCCAGGACGATATCGAGGAAGCCGCCGTAGTCGCTGCCGCCGCCGCTCTGGCGCGCAACAGCGCCGTCGAGCCCATCCATCAGCCGATTGAGACCGATCAGCACCAGGGCCGCCCAGTAGATCTGTAGCGCCAGCGCAGCCATGGCGCCGACGCCCATCGCAAAGCCGATCAGCGTGACACCGTTGGCGGACAGGCCGGCCCTGGCCAACGCACCGCCGATGCGGTCGAGCGGCTGGTCGATCAGCGGCCGCATAACGTGATCGAGCACGGAAGAACCTCGCTGTCGGCCTTCTGAGACCCGAGCGGAGTCCGCTTTACGGAATGTTAGCGGCCCCCTGCCACAGTCGTCAGCCGATCGCCCTCGAATGTGCGGAGAGACGGTGAGTACCCATCTACAGGCCAGTCAAGTCCAAGTCGTTCCCTTGCGCACTCTGGCGCTGATGGCGGCCAAAGGGTCGACCGGCGTCCTGGGTGCCCTCTCGAAGGTAGCCGACCAGAGCATCAGCGTCTGCGATCCGGAGCGGCCGACACGGTACACCTTCGACCTCGGCGGCGTCCCATACAGCGCCACATTGCTGCAGATCGATGGTGGGTTCCGGATGCACCTGACTGCGCGCCTCGGGAAGGTCCCCTATACGGTGGAAGACGTCCAGTCGCTTGAGACGCTACGCGGCCTGCTCTCGCTCGATATCGCAGATCAAGGCGTGCAGCTGCATATCGCCCGGAGGCGCGTGCTTCACATGTCGCAGGACGTCGACGTGCTGGAGCCACCTACACCCGAAGCCGTCCTCTACGAAACGCTTGTGTTCATCAAGCATGTCCGCCCTGTCGCCCGGCTGCTGACCCAGTACGTCCATTGAGAGCTCGGCTATAGATTGCCGAGAGGCACCCCCTGGGGAACCGCCGGAATCACGAAGACCTGGCCCGGGTAGATCAGATCCGGATCGCGGATCTGATCGCGGTTGGCCTGAAAGATGACCGAATACTGCAGGCCGTCACCGTAGGCGCCGCGCGCCAGCACCCACAGGCTGTTGCCGGGCTGCACCGTGATCCGCTGGTGGCCGGGTGGCGCATCCACCGGCGGATTGCGCTGGAACGGGATCTCCGACCGGGCGATCACGGCTCCGCCCGCATCCACGTGATCCACTCGAAGCCGGTAGAGCCCGGGCGCAACGGTATCGCGCGGGGCCAGAACGAACGCGCCGTCTTCGGTTGCCCGGTCTTCCAGAAGGATCCGGTTGTCGAGATAGAGGCGAAGCGCGGCACCGGCATCGGCCGTGCCGGAGACGAAGAAGCGGCCGCGGTCATCATAGTCGACAACCGACACTACGACTTCAGGCGATGGCGGTGGTGGGGCGGCAGGCAAGGCTGCGACTTCCTCTGCCTCATCCTCAAGAGGATCGGTTTCCGGCGTGACCGCGGGCGCCTGCGCCTCAGGCTCTGCGACGGTGGCCGGCGGTGTCACCGCCTCCAGCGAACGCGTGACGGGTTCAGGGTCCCGCGCCGCCACAGGCCCAACGGGTGCCTGAGGGGCCTGAACGACAACCGACGGACCGATGGCATCTCGCGGCACCAGGACTGCCAGCGGCCCACTGCGATCGGTATCCCCCGAGAGCGCATCGCCCGCGATATCACGCGCGCTTTCCGGAACGACGATCACCAGCACCTGATCCGATATGGCCTCTTCGGCGGACGGGTCAGCCGGTTCGGCTACCAGACCGATCTCATAAGATCCGGGATCAAGGGGGCCGTCGGCGATGAACACCCATTGGCCGGCGCCATCTGCCACCGCCTCACCAATCGGCACGCCGCCATCCATCACCGAAACCCTCGTGTCCGGCGAGGCGGTTCCGGCAACGACAAGATTGCCGGCGCCACTGACCCGCACGGCGTCGAAGCTCGGTACGACCGGTTCCGGTGGCGATGGCGGCAAGGCAGCGACCGCGACAGGTGCCGAGCCGTCTTCGGCATTGGCGATTTCGCCGGCTGGTGGCGCCGGTTCGGACGCGACCCCCGGCTGCGGCCGGCGTTCCAGTGCGGGCGGCGCGGATTCCACCACCGATGGATCCGATGCCCGCGCATCGGCCGGCGCAGGACTATCGCCGGCATCGTCCGGCTGTACTTCAACCGCCGCCACATCGGCTGCTGACGCTGGCGGCTCAGCATCGGGATTCTCGACCCCGGCCGCGCTTACAGCCGTCTGCTCCGGAAGATCGGGTGCCGGCTGCAATGTTGTGTCGGCACGATCGGCTGCCACAGTCTCCGCCGCACCTGTGGGTGCCGACGGCACATCCGCAGCGACCGGCTGATCCGTCTCGGAAGTCGCCGCTTCAGCCGGTTCGGTGACCTCCGTCTCCCGTGCGATATCACTGTCAATGGGCGGCGCGTCTCCGGCTTCGGACATTGTCGGCTGCAACGGATCAGCCGGCACCGTTGGAGTATGAACGACGGCCACGGACGCTTCAGGGTCGCCCGCCCCCCCTTCCCCGGCTGGTTCCGGGGCGTCGGACACCGCTGGAGATGCAGCTCCTGCCCCTTCCGGTCCTATCGTCCCTGCGGTGTCTAGAACAACCGCTGCAACCTCGCCGGCTGCCTCGGATGTCTCGGCTTCATGGGCCGTTTCCACGGGCTCGTCGGCCATAGTCGGGTCCGGCATGTCGGTCACCGGTTCCGACGCGGCTTCCACCGCGTCCGTTGCCGGCGACTCTGGCACGTCGATTGGCACCGACGGCGCGTCGACGTCTGACGCAGGCGGTTCGGCTTGCGGCTCAATCCGATCCGACCCGCCGTCGACACTCGGTTGCTGCGCCTCTGTCACCGTCTCCGCGGCAGCATCTGCCGATTCCGGTTCCGGCGCTGCCGCCGCGGATGAGCCGGCGGGCGGTTCCAGTGCCTCGGTGTCCGTCAGCGGTGGTACCGGATCGGGGATCGTGCGTTCAGGAAGTTGCACAACGGCAACGGGCGGCGCTAGCTCATCCGGCGCCGCAGGCTCAGATCCGGCCAAGCGCTCTGCTTCATCATCGGCCTGGGGTTCGCTGCCCGCATCGGCTGCGTCGACTTCAGGTTCGGCGACTGGCGCGACTGACGTTTCGGATATCTCCGGGTCGGACGTACCGGCCAGCGGCGTCGTCTCGGACGCCGCTTCGCCTGGCCTCGTATCGTCTGTCGGCGGACGCCCTGCGCTGTCCTCATGCGGCGTGATCGGCTGATCGGCCGGCTCCGACTGTGCAGCTGTCGGGCCCACAGGCTCCTCACCGTCATCCGTCGGAACGGCGGGGGTGTCGGCAGCTGCAGCCGGTGGCTGCCCATCCAGCTGACTGTCGGTCTCCGGTTCCCCGAACCCTTCCTCGGACGAGACTGGGGTCGGATCGGTCTCAGCGGACGGCTCTGGCTCGCCAATCGCCGCAACTGTCGCCTCGGGCTCCGCGGCATCCTGCGGTACCTGGGCGACCGGCGTATCGTTCTCGTCGGCAACCACGGGTGTCGGGTCCACGGTCTGCGGACCGTCGCCCGATGTCACATACAGGCTCACGCCGACGGCGACTGCCGCAACCCCTGTGAAGAGATACGCCCAACGCACTGTAAGAACCGCCCTTTTCCGCCCCTACGGTCACGGTACCGTTACGGTCTCGCACATGCAACGAAACCAGGCGACGCCGATCCCGCGACCACCCCCTTTCGTGCAGGTCGGAGAGGCGATAGGGTGCCGCTCCCTTGGCGAGACGATCGGCACCATCATGCAGCGCATCCATACCGTCTGCGTCTATTGCGGCTCATCGATCCGCATCGCCGACCATTACAAGAAGATAACCGAACAGTTCGGCAGGATTCTGGCGGCAGAGGGCTGCCAGCTCGTCTACGGGGGCGGCCGCGTCGGCCTGATGGGGTTGTTGGCAGACACGGTGCTGGCAGCCGGCGGACAGGTGATCGGCATCATACCCGAGCATATCCAAGCGCTGGAGGTCGATCATTCCGGTCTGACCGAACTGCACGTCGTCGACAGCATGCACACGCGCAAGCGGATGATGTTCGAACGCTCGGACGCGTTCGTCGCACTGCCCGGCGGGCTCGGAACGCTGGACGAGCTGGTCGAGATCATGACCTGGCGTCAGCTCGGCCTGCACGACAAGCCGCTGGTCATGGTCAATACCCAGGACTATTGGGTACCGTTCCTGAACCTGTTCGAACACATGATCGAGGCCGGGTTCTGCCGCCCGGAGCATCGCGCACTGGTCCGCGTTGTGGGGTCTGTCGACGAGGTGATGGGCGCGCTGCAGACGGCGCCAGAGCCCTCAATCTCGGTGGAGACCAAGTGGCTCTAGGGCGCATTTTCTTGGCCGCCCACGGTCCGCGAGACGCGGGCTAGCTGCGCCGGCTTGCTTGGACCGACGGCGATGCTATAAGGCGGCAGCCATTGTTACCGCGCGCCGCCTCAGCCCTGACACCGGAGCTTCGTGAAGGCCGTCGGCAGCCCCTGGAGACTGTTCGCACATGCAGAAGATCAAGGTCGCCAATCCGGTCGTCGAGCTCGACGGCGATGAGATGACGCGGATCATCTGGCAGTTCATCAAGGAAAAGCTGATCCTGCCCTATCTCGACGTCGACCTGAAATACTACGACCTGGGCATCGAGGCGCGCGACGACACGGACGACCAGATCACCGTGGATGCGGCCAACGCCATCAAGACCTACGGCGTCGGCGTGAAATGCGCGACCATCACGCCCGATGAGGCCCGCGTGGAGGAATTCAAGCTGAAGAAGATGTGGCGGTCGCCCAACGGCACCATCCGCAACATCCTCGGCGGCACCGTCTTCCGCGAACCGATCATCTGCCGCAACGTGCCGCGCTATGTGCCGGGCTGGCGCCGGCCGATCATCATCGGCCGCCACGCCTTCGGCGACCAGTACCGCGCGACCGATTTCAAGGTTCCGGGGCCGGGCACCCTGACCATGACCTTCACCCCGTCCGATGGCGGTGAGCCGATCAACTATGACGTCTACGACTTCCCCGGCGGCGGCGTGGCGCTGGGCATGTATAATCTTGACGAGTCGATCATCGGGTTCGCGCGGGCCTGCTTCAACTACGGGCTGCAGCGCAGCCTTCCCGTCTACATGTCCACCAAGAACACGATCCTGAAGGCCTATGACGGACGCTTCAAGGACCTGTTCCAGGAGGTCTACGACACTGAATTCAAGAGCCGCTTCGAGCCGGCGGGCCTGACCTACGAGCATCGCCTGATCGATGACATGGTGGCGTCGGCGCTGAAGTGGCAGGGTGATTTCGTCTGGGCCTGTAAGAACTACGACGGCGACGTTCAGTCCGACACGGTCGCCCAGGGCTTCGGCTCTCTCGGTCTGATGACGTCGGTGCTGCTCACGCCAGACGGCAAGACCGCAGAGGCGGAAGCGGCGCACGGCACGGTCACCCGGCACTATCGGCTGCATCAGCAGGGCAAGGAGACGTCGACCAACCCGATCGCCTCGATCTTCGCGTGGACTCAGGGGCTGCAGTTCCGCGCGAAGCTCGATGATACGCCGCAGGTCGCGACATTTGCCAAGACGCTGGAACAGGTCTGTGTCGAGACGGTCGAGGCGGGCTTCATGACCAAGGACTTGGCCATCCTGATCGGGCCGGACCAGCCATGGCTGACGACAAACCAGTTCCTCGACAAGCTCGACGAGGGGCTGCAGCGCAAGATGGGCTCGTCAGCCTGACTCGGGACACCGACCGGCCCGGCATGGCGTTCGGGCGCCTGCCGCAGGCCGGTCAGCCCGGTAGCATCGCGTAGAAGCGGTAGACCCGCAGGTCGCCGGAATTCAGCGCCGCCAGCCGGCGCATCCATTTTTCGCCTTCGTCGATGACCATGCGCTTGAACTCGTCCGTCTTGCCAGTCTGCGGCAGCGTGGTGGTCAACGTCTCCCAGGCGCCGAGCACCTGGGCGCAATAGGTCTCGGTCACATCTTCGGCCGTGCGCACGTCGAAACCGTTCGCCTGAAGCTGCTCCACCGTCTGGCCGACGGTCTGGGGATAGGGCTTCTCCGGTTCCGTATCCCGCCAGACCGATACCGCGCCGGCCGTCTTTGCCGAGTGCTTGAGCGCGTAGTCGGTGAAGACCATTTGCCCCTTCGGCTTCATGGCCAGCCGCAGCGTTTCGAAAAGCGCTTCTTTCCATCTCACGGCATAGAACGCCTCTTTGCTGAAGACCGCATCGAATCGCTTGTCCAACTTCAGATCGTCCCAGTCGAAGAGCATCACCGGTGCACGCTTCTCCATACCGGCCTTGATCGATCTCGCCATCCCCGCACGCTGCAGCACCTCGTCACTCTCAAAGGCAGTAACCCAGGCACCGGTTTCCCGTGCCATTGCCCGCGCCGCCCCCCCGAGACCGGCACCGAGATCGAGCACACTCATCTCCGAGTTCAGGCCGAACGGCTTGAAGAGTGTCGACACGTATTCGTCGCCGCCGGGCGTGCTGAAGCCCTGCCCCCAGATCACCTCCGCGATCTCCACGCGGATCGGCGTCCAATGCTCCGATTTGCCCGGATTGATCTCGAACTGCTCGGCCTGCCGATCCCTAATGGACACGTGGCTCGATTCCGTCTGCTCGGAGGCTGGGACATCATATCCCTGCCACCAGGCTTTCAGGCGGGTCTTCCAGGATGTTCCGTTCTTGCCCGGCATGGCCAACAGGTTCCCGGCGTCACCGTTTGCGCAAGAGGCTCACGACAACGCCGCACAGGTCACGTCGATCACCAGTGAGGAGGCTTTCGATTCCCGACAGCTGACGGTCGTTTACACTTACTTCCGGCATGATCAAGAACTCATAAACACGTGGTTGTCGATTGGCCCAACTTCGCCAATTTGCACAGCCTTGGCCATCTGTAGATGCATTTCGCACACAACGGTTCGCAGCATGTCCCCGAATCCCGACACGAATCCACTGGGGCGGCCCGCCCAAGCATGGTGGAGAGGCGAACGATCGCCGCGCCCCAGGTCGTCGCCCCCGGCACGGCGACGCTGGTCAAGCCGCCGCCAAGCGCCGGATTGCGCCCGCACTGTCGGTCCCATGCCCTCAAGGAGCCCATTTTTCTGGACGCAAGCTGATAGTTTGATAGCGTTCTAATCTTGCCTGTTCGTCCTCTTCCTCCCTTGGACGGCGTCCGGGGCTCCCGATCATCGGATTGGCCTCTCGATTGCAACGAACCGGTCCAACACGCCCACACGTGGCGTCTAGTGCGGATAGGTGAGTGAGACGAACATGAACAATACGGCGAGAGCCATCGAAATGAACAACGTTGTGCCGCTCAAGGTCGAAGGCGATCGGCAGCCGCAATGGGGCCAGACAAGGGCGTTGGCGCTGCCACCCTCGATGCTGGCGCCACGGCTGCTGCTGATCGTCCCATCCTCGGATCGCGACCGACTGCAACTTGACCTCTATCGCGGTCTCCCCAACGCCTCCGTTACGTCTGCCGCCAACAGCGCTGCTGCCGTCGAGATGATGGCGAACCGCGAAGACTTCGATCTGGTGATCGTGGAACTCGGCGTGCAGGGGTTCGACAACGTCGAGGCCATTTCCAGCGCACTTTCCGCAGGTGACCATCCCCCGGTGGTCGTGCTGTACCGCGAATGCCATGCCGACGCGGCGCGGGCGCTTCTCCGGGCTGGGGCTGCGGCCCTGATGCCGCAGGCAAGCACCGGGATGTCACTGCTGGGTGTCATCTACCTGGTTCTCAACGGGCAGCGCTTTACGCCGCCGGAACTGCTGCTCCCGCTTGGCCAGAATGGTGCCGCTCCGGAAGGCGCCGACTTCCCGGATCTATCCAGCCGCCAGCGCCAAGTCGCACGGCTCTTGGTTCAAGGCCAGTCCAACAAAGAGATCGCCCGCCGGCTGGACCTGCAGGAGATCACCATCAAGGTTTACGTCAGCAGCATCTTCCGCAAGCTTAAGGTGCGCAACCGGACCGAGGCGGCGGCCCGGCTCCTCAAAGAGTGGTCCGATTAGCCGTCGGCGAAGATGGCATCGGATGTAGCGTCGACGTTCAGCCCTAGCGTCGCCAACGTCTCCCGCAGATGGGCAGGCGGCGGCGCCACGACATCGAGCATCCCACCCATGGGATTCGGCAGAACAATGCGCCGCGCGTGCAGATGCAGCCGACGCGCCAGGGTGACGCCGGGCAGAAAGGCCTCGGCACCACCATACTTTCCGTCGCCCAGAATGGGCGCGCCGATGGCCGCCATGTGAACGCGCAACTGGTGGGTTCTGCCGGTCCTCGGGCTCAAGCCGACCAACGCGGCCCGGCGACCCGTATGATCCAGCGTCCGATAGTCCGTGATAGCTGCCCGTCCATCGGGATCGGCCAGCATCTTCTCCCTTTGGGCGCCATCCGACTTTGCCAGGTTCAGGTTGATTCGCCCGGCTGATGGAGAGGGGACGCCTACGACAATCGCCCAATAGAGTTTGCGGGCAGCCTTGCTGCGGAAGGCGGACGCAAGGTCTCTGGCCGCCCGCGCCGTTCGGGCCAGCACCAGGGCGCCGCTGGTGTCCTTGTCCAGGCGGTGGACCAGGCGCGGGCGCTCGCCCCCATCCGCACGAAGCACATCCAAGAGACCATCGATATGCCGCGCGGTTCCGGTACCGCCTTGCACGGCCATACCGGGCGGCTTGTTGATGACGATCGCCGCATCATCCTGATAGAGCACGGAACGCCGCAGCGCGTCCGCCTCCAAGGCACTGACCGGCCCTTGAGGTTTCGGTGGACGATCGATGTCCGCCGAGCGCTCCGCCGCAATCGGGGGCACGCGAACCACCTGCCCCGGCGCCAGGCGCTGGCCCGCCTTTGCGCGTTTGCCGTCCACCCGCACCTGGCCGGTGCGCAAGAGCCGTTCGACGGCCCCGTGACCCAGCATGGGGTAATGTCTGCGAAACCAGCGATCGAGCCTCTGATCGCCTTCGTCGTCCCCCACGATGCGTTGGGTGACACCGGTCATTCGCCGCCAGACCTGAGAGCGCGAAGACGCTCCCAGTCTTCCAGGCGTCGGCGGATCTCCGCCTCGTTGCCCCGATCCGTGGGACGATAGAGGCGCTTTCGGTCCATCCCGTCCGGGAAATAGGACTGGCCGGAGAAGCCGTCAGCCCGATCGTGGTCGTAGTCATAGCCTGCGCCGTAGCCGAGATCCTTCATCAGCCGCGTCGGCGCGTTGAGGATGTGCTTCGGCGGCATCAGGCTGCCGGTTTCGCGGGCCAACGCCATCGCCGCGCCGTGCGCGCGGTAGGCGGCGTTCGACTTAGGCGCGCTGCCAAGGTAGAGAACCGCCTGAGCGATGGCGAGTTCGCCTTCCGGCGAGCCCAGCCGCTCGTAAGCTTCCCAGGCCGCCAGCGCCATCGGCAAGGCCTGCGGGTCGGCGAGCCCGATATCCTCGACGGCAAACCGGGCCAGCCTGCGGGCAATGTATCGCGGGTCTTCACCGCCGGCGAGCATGCGCGCCAGCCAATAGAGTCCGGCATCCGGATCGGAACCGCGCAGGCTCTTGTGCAGCGCGCTGATCAGGTTGTAGTGGCTTTCCTGCGCCTTGTCGTAGAGGGGTGCGCGCCGCTGGACAGTCGCCGCCAGCTCGCCGGGGCCTAGTGGCTCTTGCGTCTTTAGGGCCAGCAACTCCTCCGTAAGGTTCAACAGGAACCGCCCATCGCCATCGGCCATCGCCTTCAGCGACGCGCGGCCATCGGATGTCAGCGGCAGCCCGCGGCCTTCCGCCCCCTCGGCGCGAACCAGCAGCGTTTCCAGGGCGGCATCGTCCAGGCGCCGCAGTACGAACACCTGGCAGCGCGACATCAGCGCACCGTTCAGCTCGAAAGACGGGTTCTCGGTGGTCGCACCGACCAGAGTGACCGTCCCATCTTCCACGACCGGCAGAAAAGCGTCCTGCTGTGCGCGGTTGAACCGATGGATCTCATCGACGAACAGCAGCGTTCCACTGCCCTGGGCGCGTCTGTTGCGAGCGGAATCAAAGACCTTCCGCAGGTCCGCCACGCCGGAGAACACGGCCGACAGCGGCTCGAAGGCAAGTTTGCTGTGTTCTGCGAGCAGATGCGCAATCGTCGTCTTGCCGCTGCCGGGCGGCCCCCAGAGCACCATGGAGGCGAGCCGCCCGGCCGAGAGCATCCGCCCGATCGGGCCGTCCGCGTCCAGCAGATGGGCCTGGCCGACCACCTCACCCAGCTTGCGTGGACGCAGGCGGTCTGCCAGCGGCCGGGGTGCCTGTGCCTCGAACAGGCTCGGCGACTGGGGCCGCGCGGCCCGTGTCACAGGATGTCCTCGAGAACCCGGTCGCCCCGCCTGATGGCAATCGGCCACCGTCCGCCCGTGCCCCGGCGCAGCACATCGACCAGGGTCTCGACCCGATCGATGGCGGCGCCGTTCAGCCGCAGGATCACATCACCGATTTCCAAGCCGACGCGATCGGCCACCGTACCCGGCTGCATGTCCAGGATGACAACACCGCTTGCGGCCACGGTCAGCAGTCCCAGTTCATCGCGCACGGCAGGCGAAAGGTTGCCCACGACGGCACCAGACAACGGGTTTCGTCCGCCGATGGGCGTGGCGTTTCGCGGTGGGATCTCGGGTGGCAACTCCACGTCCACCTGCAACTCCTGCTCCGCGCCATCGCGCACGACCGACAAAGTCACCTGCTCTCCCAGCGGCTGCGTGGCGATGCGGAACCGCAAGGCCTCGGGATCCTGAACCTCCCGGCCGTTCACCGCCAGGATCACGTCGCCGACCTGAAGTCCGGCTTCCGTCGCTGGCCCCAGCGGGTGCAGACCATTGATCAGCACGCCGCTGGGGACTTCCAGGTCCAGGGATTGCGCGATCTCCGCCGTGATGACCTGGCCGTCAGCGCCGAGCCAGGGCCGGGACACCCCTGTCCCCCGCTCTGCTGCGGCAATCACCGCGCGCACCATGTTCGCCGGGATGGCGAAGCCGATGCCCTGCGACCCGCCGCTGCGGCTGAAAATGGCCGTGTTGATGCCGACCAGATTGCCCTGCATGTCGACCAGTGCGCCGCCTGAGTTTCCAGGATTGATCGCCGCATCGGTCTGAATGAAGAAGTTGTAATCGGTGATGCCGACGGCCGTCCGGGCCAGAGCGGAGACGATGCCGCTGGTCACGGTCTGGCCCACGCCGAACGGATTGCCGATGGCCAGCACAAGGTCGCCCACCAGCAGCCCGTCGCTGTCGGCCAGCGACAACAGCGGCAGCTCGCGCCCCTCAAGCTCGCGCAGCCGCAGGACGGCCAGGTCGGTGCGTTCATCCGAGAGCGCAATGTCGGCCACGTACTCGCTGCGATCCGCAAGAACGACGCGGATCTGGTCGGCATTCTCGATCACATGATGGTTGGTGACGACCAGGCCTTCCGGGCTGACGATCACGCCCGACCCCAGCGAGTTCTCCACCCGCTCGCGGTTCGGCAGCCGCATGTTGGGGCCGAAGAAACGCTGAAAGAACGGATCGTCGAAAAGCGGCGATATGCGTTGCTGCACGGTCCGCTGAGCATAGATGTTGACGACCGCGGGCGCCGCCCGCTGCACAAGCGGCGCGAAACTCAAGGTGATCTGGTCGACGGAATCGGGCACCGCACGGGCCTGGGCGTTCGCCGCGCCTGGCACCATCGTCAGCACCACCACCAGACACCGCAGCAGTAAATCAAGCCGGATCATGGGTCTTACCGTCGGCTGCCGAATGCGATCGGGATGACAGCATCGCCACGGAATTGCGGCAACGGCATGCCGGATACCCTTGGGCGTCCGACCCTTGCGAGATGCCCGGCCCGCATCGGCTATCGGGCAGCCAGCATTCCCCACTCCGTTCCTTCAGCGCAAGGCCGAATACGGAATACCGCGATTTCCGGGGAGTGCAACCGATGGCGGCGGTAATGGGGCGGTCCCGGCAGAACCGGGACCGCCCGCATCAGTTTCAGCCAACCGTGACGGTGACTTCGGGATCGACGTAGACCTTCACGTCGTCGCCCGTTGAGACGCCGGACAGCGTCGCCACCTGTTCCGCGGCCGCACCGCCGGCACCGTCGGCATCGACGAAGACGTCGCCAGAGCTGTTGATCTGGACAAACTCGTCGATGTTGCTCTGATCGATGCTGCCGGCGCCGGAAAGCAGATCCGACAGGTCCAGCACATCGTCATCGGCGTTGGCGTCGTTCGCCACGTCGAAGTCCAGGATGGTGTCGACACCGCTTTCGGAGACCAACAGCGTGAAGGTGTCGCTGCCGGATCCGCCGGACAGGGTGTCAGCCCCGTCGCCACCGAAGATGATGTCGTTGCCTTCCTGGCCGAAGATCTGGTCGCTACCGGCACCACCGCGGATCGTGTCGTTGCCGCCTGTGCGTGCCTGACCCTGGCTGTCCAGCGACTCTTGCGAAAGCTCCACAGCGTTGGCCTGGATGTAGGCCAGCGTGTCCGCCCGCGTCCAGCCGTCACCCGGCGTCGGATCGACCGCCCCGCTGCCGCCACCAGCTTCGAGCTGCTCGAACACCGACCAGCCGGACCCGGGGACCGTCGATAGGCCTTCCGCGGCGGCAAGGTTATCGGTGAACACCGTATCGCCGTAGATGATGTCGTTGCCGCCATTGCCGATGATGGTGTCATCGCCGAGCGCGCTCAGATTGTTCTGCTGCGCGATGTCGAGCAGAACAGCCTCAAGGTCATCGCCGGTGCTGACATTGTCGGCATCGCCGTCATCGTCGATCTGGTCGAGCAGATCATCCTGGCTGCTGTTGACCGCCAGGCCGATCGAGTCGACCGACGAGCCGAGATCGATCAGCGCCTGGAACTCGTTGCCGGATACGTCGGGCTCCGAGTTGCCAGTCTCACCAATCCCCAGAACCTGGTTCAGGTCGCCCTGGCCGTCGGAGATCCCATTGTTCTCCGCCTCCAGGATGTTTCCGCTCGCATCAAGGCGCACCGACCGGTTGGGCTGGCCGTCGGAGATGAAGATCGTCTGGTTCGAATCTGCATCCGTCCGAGCCTGGTCGGCGACCGGAACCGCGCTTCCGTCGAATTCCTCGTTCGAGCCCAGCCAGCGCTGTGCTGCAATGAAGCCGGCCTCGTAGTTGGTCGACCCACCGGCAACATCAACGCCTTCGTCGTTGGCGTCCTCGATCTCGGAGTCGGTCGGATTGTCGCCGAGGCTTGCGGTCAGCACGAAGGCCTTGGCCGCCGCCAGCTCGGAAGCATTGATGACGCCGTTCTCAACGATCGTGAAGGTGGCCTCGTTCTGAACGGAGTTCGAGAACGTGACCATGCGGACGACCACGGTCGCCCCGGGCGTGTTGGCGTAGGCATCCAGCACCCGTTCCACCGCCGTGTCGAGCGCCACAATCCGCCGGACGGAGTCTTCTTCCCCGGTGATCTGTCCGTCGCCGTTGAGGTCGTAGTCGATCTCCGTTTCCATGCTGCCCGAGACGTCGAGCACCAGGATCACGTTGGCGATCTGCCCATCCAGGCTGCCGCCGCCGACATCGCCGATCAGGGTATCGTCGCCGGCTCCACCGACGATCTCGCCCTCACCACCCGGCGTAATCGTATTGACCCGGTGGTCGGTCGTCTCGCCGGTGATGTCACTGACATTCTCGCCCACCACGAGGCCGTTGATCTCGGGTAGCTCGATGGTCAGCGTGGTGCTCGACTGGTCGCCGTCGGCGTCCTGGATGGTGTAGCCGAAGACGTCCTCCGCCCCCAGCGGCACCGAGGTGGCCGTCAGCTCATAGCTGTAGCTGCCGTCCGCCTGGATCGTCAGGTTTCCGTAGACGCCTTCGATCGTCTCGCCGTCGGCATCCGGCACGATCGGGGACACAGGCGCGTCGGAAGACACGCTGACCACCGTGGCCGTTGGCCCGTCGGCACCGACGTCATCCGGGCCGCCGGTGCCGTCAGTCACCGTCCCGTCGATGACATTGCCGGTAACGGCAAGCCCCGCAGCGGCGATCCGATCCCGGTCGGCGCGTGCCTCGGGCGTGTCGTCTTCCACGACCACCGTCAGGGCGTCGTCCAGCACCACGGTGTCGCCGTCGGCGTCGGTCACCCGCAGTGCGCCGGACAGATCGAGCGACAGGGTCTGGCTGTCGTCGTTCGCCGGCACATTCGGCAGATGGTCGATCTGGTCCAGCAGCGTCAAGGTGAACTCGCCGGGCGACGTTTCGGCCAGGGTGAACACCACGCGGCCGCCGGCCACGCCCTGGACCACACCACCGTCGACGTTATAGGTCACCGTCTCACCCAACGACGTGACCGCGAGACCGGTCGTCGTCAGAACGTCGCCACTGACATCCGGGTTCAGCGAGAACGTTCCCGTCTGATCCGCACCTACCGACACCTGGCTTGCAAGATCGGCCGAGGTGATGGTCACCGTCGTCGTCTGGCCGGTCTCGGCATTGCCATCCGGAAGGGCATCTTCGTGCACGGTCACTTCGACCGGCGTGGCGCTCAGATTGACCGGGATGTCGTCCTCGACCGTCAGCGTCAGCGCGTCGTCCAGTGCGATCGTGTCGCCGTCCGCGTCCGTCACCCGCAGTGCGTCCGAAAGGTCTAGCGACAGCGTCTGGCTGTCGTCGTCCGCCGGCGTGTTCGGCAGGTGGTCGATCTGGTCTAGCAGCGTCACCGTGAACACGCCCGTCGACGTCTCTTCGATCGTGAACACCACTCGGCCACCGGCCACGCCCTCGATCACGTCGCCATTGACGTTGTAGGTCACGTTCTCGCCCAGCGACGT
>JANQQD010000084.1 GCA_028285185.1 Anaerolineae bacterium
GCGCAATCCACAGCATCCGCCGGTCTGGCGTCGCGCTATGCGACAGCCCTGTTCGATTTGGCGGATGAAGCGAAGGCGTTGGATGCGGTCGCTGACGATCTGAGGGCCCTGAAGGCCATGCTGTCGGACAGCGCCGATCTGCAGCGCTTGGTGAACAGCCCGCTCTTGGGCCGGGACGACCAGTCTCGCGCCATCGACGCAGTCCTGGAAAAGGCCGGCGTCAGCGACCTAACCCGACGGTTTGTCGGCGTGGTCACGGCAAATCGGCGCCTTTTCGCCTTGGGCGCAATGATCACCGCCTTTCTTGAGGAACTGGCGCGCCGCCGCGGCGAAGTCACCGCAGCGGTGCGCGTTGCCCATGCGCTGAGCGATGCCCAGATGGATGCGCTGACCGACCAGTTGAAACGGGCGGTCGGTGCGAAGGTGACGGTCGATCTGCAGGTGGACCCGTCGCTGTTGGGCGGGATGGTCGTCAAGGTCGGCTCGCGCCTCGTGGACTCGTCGTTAAGAAGCAAGCTTGACAGGTTACAACTCGCGATGAAGGGGATCGCCTGATGGAAATTCGTGCCGCCGAGATTTCCGCGATCATCAAGGAACAGATCGCTGGTTTCGGCACGGAAGCGAACGTCGCGGAAGTCGGCCAGGTGCTGTCCGTCGGGGACGGCGTGGCCCGTGTCCATGGCCTGGATAATGTCGAAGCCGGTGAGATGGTGGAGTTTCCAGGCGGCATCAAAGGGATGGCGCTGAACCTGGAAGTCGACAATGTCGGCATCGTCATCTTCGGTGAAGACCGCGACATCAAGGAAGGCGACCTGGTCAAGCGCACCGGCGCCATCGTGGACGTGCCGGTGGGCAAGGGGCTCTTGGGCCGGGTCGTCGATGCGCTGGGCAACCCGATCGACGGCGGCGACCCGATCCAGGCTGATGAGCGCAAGCGGGCTGAGATCAAGGCGCCGGGCATCATCCCGCGCCGGTCGGTGCATGAACCGATGCAGACCGGCCTGAAGGCCATTGACGCGCTGACCCCGATCGGCCGCGGGCAGCGCGAGCTGATCATCGGCGACCGCCAGACGGGCAAGACGGCCGTCGCGATCGACACCATAATCAACCAGCGCGAAGTCAACAAAGACGCCGACGACAGCAAGAAGCTGTTCTGCATCTATTGCGCTGTCGGCCAGAAGCGCTCCACCGTCGCCCAGATCGTGAAGACGCTGCGCGACTACGGCGCGCTGGACTACACGGTCGTCGTCGCCGCAACGGCGTCCGAGCCGGCACCGCTGCAGTTCCTCGCCCCCTACACGGCCTGTTCCATAGGCGAGTATTTCCGCGACAACGGCATGCATGCCGTCGTCATCTATGACGACCTTTCGAAGCAGGCCGTTGCCTATCGCCAGATGTCGCTGCTGCTGCGCCGGCCGCCGGGCCGCGAGGCCTTTCCGGGCGACGTCTTCTATCTGCACAGCCGGTTGTTGGAGCGTGCGGCGAAGCTGAACGAGGATCACGGCTCGGGCTCGCTGACGGCGCTGCCGGTGGTGGAAACCCAGGCGGGCGATGTTTCCGCCTATATCCCGACCAACGTCATCTCGATCACGGACGGGCAGATCTTCCTGGAAACCAGTCTGTTCTATAAGGGCGTACGCCCCGCCATCAATGTGGGCATCTCCGTCAGCCGTGTCGGCTCGGCGGCCCAGATCAAGGCGATGAAACAGGTGGCCGGCACCATCAAGCTGGAGCTGGCGCAGTACCGCGAGATGGAGAGCTTCGCCCAGTTCGCCTCGGATCTCGATGCGTCCACCCGACGACTGCTGGCGCGCGGCGCCCGCTTGACCGAGCTGTTGAAGCAGGGGCAGTACGAGCCGAAGCCGGTGGAGGAACAGGTGGCCGCCATCTTTGCCGGCGTGCGCGGGTTCCTCGACGATCTGCCGGTCGACCAGGTATCGAAATTCGAGCAGGCCTACCTGGAGGATCTGCGCAGCCGCGGCAAAGAGATCCTGCAGTCCATCCGGACCGACAAGCAGATCACGGCCGAAACGGAAGAGCGGCTGAAGACGTTCCTGCAGAACTTCGCGAAGGTTTTCGTGCCTGCGTGACAACAAGGGCGGCGCCGCGGTGACGTGGCGCCGGTTCGGCCGCTCGGTCGCTAGGGTTAGGGCATGCCAAGCCTCAAGGATCTCCGTAATCGCATCTCCAGCGTCAAGTCGACGCAGAAGATCACGTCGGCCATGAAGATGGTTGCGGCCTCGCGGCTGCGCCGCGCGCAAGAGCAGGCGGAGATGAGCCGGCCCTTCGCCAGCCGCATGGAACGGATGCTCGGCAGCCTCGCCGGCAAGGCGGCGGCGACCGGTCAGGGCCCGCGACTGATGGTCGGCACCGGGCAGGACGAGGTGCACCTGCTGGTCGTGATCACTTCGGACCGCGGGCTGTGCGGCGGTTTCAACGGCTCAATCACGCGCGAGGCCCGGCGCAAGATCCGCGAGCTGCATCAGCTCGGCAAGACGGTCAAGCTGCTGATCGTCGGCCGCAAGGGGCGCGACAACCTGCGGCGCGACTACGGCAGCCTGATCACCGATGCCATCACCGACGTCGGCGGCCATGTGGACTTTCACCTTGCCGACAGGATCAGCGGCCGCCTCTTGGCGGCGTTCGATGCCGGCGATTTCGACGTCTGCACCGTTATCTACAACCGCTTCAAGTCTGCCATCAGCCAAGTGGTGACGACGCAGCAGTTGATCCCGCTGTCCATGCCGGAGGAAGCAGAGGAAGCCGCTGGCGGCAGCAAGGCAGTGTACGACTTCGAGCCGGATGAGGAGGCGATCCTGCGGGCGCTGCTGCCGCGCAACTTGGCCATCCAGGTCTTCAAGGCTCTGCTGGAATCGTCGGCCAGCGAGCAGGGCGCGCGCATGACCGCCATGGACAATGCGACACGCAACGCCGGCGAGATGATCGGCAACCTGACCTTGCAGTACAACCGCACAAGGCAGGCCGCCATCACCAAAGAGCTGATCGAGATCATATCCGGCGCCGAGGCCCTCTAGCAGGCAAAGGGCACGGGGGCCGACGAGGGACAACCAGGCTTAGGCGCAGGACGGGCAGGCAAGCCCCGGCGAAAGAGCAGTTTTCAGGAGCGAGGACATGGCGAGAGCCGCGAAGAAGAAGGTGGAAACCAATGTCATCGGCAGCGTGCGGCAGGTCATG
>JANQQD010000163.1 GCA_028285185.1 Anaerolineae bacterium
GGCGTTCGAGCTCACCACGGGCGAGATCAACGCCAACGTCTACGACCGGATCATGATGTATGAGCCGGAGGACCTGACGACGCTGACCGGCGGCGTGGCTGAGAGCTGGGAGATCAGCGACGACGGCAAGATCATCACCTTCACCATCCGCGAAGGGCTGACCTTCCATTCCGGCAATCCGGTACGCGCCGAAGACGTGGCCTGGTCGCTGCAGCGCGTCTTGCTGCTCGACAAGACCCCAGCCTTCATCATCACCCAGTTCGGCTGGAACGCCGACAATGCCGAAGAGGTGGTCCAACTCACCGACGACGGCCGCGTGCAGGTCACGGTAGTCGAGGATTTCTCGCCGGGTCTGGTGCTGAATGCGTTGTCGGCCGGCATCGGTTCGGTCGTCGACCGTGAGCTGGTCATGGAGCACGAGGTTGACGGCGATCTCGGCTACGAGTGGCTGGCCACCAACAGCGCAGGCTCCGGCGCCTTCAGCCTCACGCAGTGGAACGCCAACGAGTCCGTGATTATGGAGGCGAACCCTGACTATCGCCATGGTGCCCCCGCGATAGACCGGGTGATCATCCGCCATGTGCCGGAGCCGGCCGCGCAACGCCTGCTGCTGGAGCAGGGCGACATCGACATTGCCCGCACGTTGACGTCCGACCAGATTGCCGGTCTGGAAGGGACGGAAGGCATCGTCATCGACGACCACCCCAAGGCCACGCTCTACTACCTGGCGGCCAACGCGAACCATGAGGCTCTCGGCAACCCGCTGGTGTGGGAGGCATTGCGCTATCTCGTGGACTACGACGGCATGGCCGACACCTTCCTGCGTGGCCAGTTCACCGTCCATCAGACCTTCTGGCCGACGGGGCTGTGGGGCTCGATCGATGACGAGCCGGTCTACCAGATGGATGTGGCGCGTGCGCAGGAGCTCCTTGCGGAGGCCGGCTATCCGGACGGCTTCTCGATGACCATCGACAGCCTCAACACTTCGCCCTATCTGGAAATCGCCCAGTCGGTGCAGCAGACGCTGGGCCAGGCCGGGATCGAGGCGGAGATCATCCCGCAGGACGGCAGCGCGCTCTGGCCGAAATATCGCGCCCGGCGGCACGAACTGATCCTGGCGCGCTGGTCGCCCGACTATGTCGACCCGCACTCCAACGCCGACAGCTTCGCCCACAATCCGGACAATTCGGAAGAAGCACAGCTGACGGGCGTGCTGGCGTGGCGCAACGCCTGGGCCAACGACGAGATCAATGCCTTGGCCGTGGCGGCGCGGAACGAGATCGACCTGGGTGTTAGGGCCGACCTCTACGCCGACTTGCAGCGCATGCACCGCGACGACTCGCCCTTCATCGTCATGTTCCAGCAGAACGAGCAGATCGCGCGGCAGGAGAATGTCGAGGGCTTCGTCTCCGGACCGCTGTTCGACCTCGTCTTCTATCGCAACGTGACCAAGTAGGATCGGGCAGCCGTCCGTCATGGCCGTAAGTGACGCCACGGACGGTGCCGCCGCAAAGCTTGGAGGGTCGGGCCGCGGCCCGACCCTCTTGCGCATCCTGGGCAGCATCGGCCGCATTCTCCTCACACTGGCGCTGACGTTTCTCGGCCTCACGGCCATCACCTTCGTCATCGGCCGTGTCATGCCAGTGGACCCGGTGCTGGCCATCGTGGGCGACCGCGCGCCGGCGCATGTCTATGAAGAGGTCTATCTGCAGCTCGGCCTCGACAAGCCGATCATCGTCCAATACTTCAACTATCTGGGTGAGATCTTAAGCGGCAATCTCGGCGACTCCATCACCACCTCGCGCCCGGTGATGGAGGATCTGGTGCGCTTCTTCCCGGC
>JANQQD010000117.1 GCA_028285185.1 Anaerolineae bacterium
AAGATCCGGCCGCGACCGCTGGACGATGTGCGGCCCGGTGGGCTCGGCACCCATCTGATCCGAACCGTGATGGATGAAGTTGCGTACGGTCACGCCGACGACGGCCGCGGCAACGTGCTGACGATGAGGAAGCGGCTTGGCTAGTCTCTCACATCGCCTGGAAGAAAGCGGCGACGGCGTCGTGCTCATCTTCGACGGCGAGATCGACATGTCCAACTCCAAGGATGTCCGCGGTGTCATCCTCGGAGCGCTGGAGAAGACGGCAAACCTGTCGGTCGATCTCTCGGGCGTGAGCTACATGGACAGCTCCGGCATCGCCAACCTGATCGAAGGCTTCCAGCGGGCGCGCAGTGCCAAGAAGTCCTTCAAGGTCAGCGACGTCAGCGATTCCGTGCGCATGGTTCTGAAGATCGCTCGTCTCGAGGCGATCCTGCTGGCCTGACCCCGGGGATGACGCGATCCCTCGGTGACTTTCTGATCATACTGGGACGGCCTGTCCTCGCGTCGTTCTCCGTCTTCGCCCTCGTCGTCGAGATCCTGTTCTGGAGCACGCTCGGCTGGGCATACGGCACGCCTCTGCGATTCGGCGCGGCCCTGGGCCAGGTCGTCGACGTTGGGCTGAAGGGCCTGCGGCTGGCGGTACTGTTTGCCATCGCGATCGGGCTGGTGATTGCCCTGCAGATCGAAACCGCGCTCGGATTCGCGGATCTGCTCGAGCCGCTTCTTGCCGGTCTGGGCACCGCATTGACGCGCGAGGTCACGCCGCCGCTGATCGGCATCCTGGTGGCGGCCCGCAGCGGCACGTCGCTGACCGCCGGTCTCGGCGGCATGCAGGTGAACAAGGAGATCGATGCGCTCGAGGCCATGGGCCTGAACCCGGTGCCGCTTCTGGTGGTCCCGGCCGCCGTGGGCATGGCGATCGCCGTACCCATATTGATGGTATTCATGGTCGGGTTCACGGTGATTGCCGTCGCGTTCTACCTGAGCGTGACGGTTGGTGCGCCTTTTGTCCCCGTGATCGTGCAGACGCTGGAGGGGATTACGGAAGGTGACATGGCGGTCGGCATTGGCAAGTGTTTCGTCTTCGCCGTTCAGATTGCGGCCATCGGTGCTGCGGCGGGCCTCGCCACCCGCGGCAGCGCAGAGTCGATCGGCACCAATGTGACCCGCGCCGTGGTCTCGGCCATCACGACTGTCTTGCTCACGAACACGGCCATCACGCTTGTCTTCCCGTCCTGAACTTCGCGCAGCCGGCGCCGACACCCCTGAGGTGATCGTAGAGGTCAAAGGCCTCACCGTGGCCTATGGCCCCCATGAGGTGCTGAACGGCGTCGACATGACGGTGCGGGCGGGCGAGTTGTTCGCCGTGCTGGCCCAGGGCGGCGGCGGTAAGAGCACCCTGTTCCGCAACCTGCTGGCGCTGGAACAGGTGCCGCCGGGATGCATCTGGCTGTTCGGCGAGGACATCGCCCGGCTGCGGGGGCGGGCGTTGCGCGATCTCCGCTCCAAGGTGGGCGCGGCGCATCAGCAGGGTGCCTTGTTCTCGTCTCTCAGCGTGCTTGAGAACGTGATGCTGCCGCTGGTGGAGCTCGCCGATCTGGACCGCGAGACGGTGGGCATCATCTCGCGGATGAAGCTTCAGCAAGTCCAGCTGATGGAATTCGAAGACCTGATGCCGGCGCAGCTCTCAGCCGCGATGGTCCGGAGAACGGCGATCGCCCGCGCACTTGCGCTCGATCCGAAGCTGCTCTTGTGCGACGACATCTTCTCTGGCCTTGATCTTGGCTCGATCATGGAGATCGAGACGCTGATCCGCGACCTCAGACAGGCTTTCCAGTTGACCATCGTTGTGCTGACGCCGAACCCCGACGTTGCTCTGGCCCTCGCCGATCGGATCGGCGTCCTCTACAAGGGCGAGATCGTGGCCGTCGGCACGCCGGACGAGATCCGATCCAGCACGCTGCCCAGCGTCCGGTATCTGGTTCACGGCGAGGCGATTGAGGAGGATGCCGACCTGAGCGAGTGGATACGGCTGTTTGGCGAGGCGCCCTGATGGCGCTGATCGGCATCTCGCGCGACCGGCGTGCCGTCGTCCTGGCCGGGTTGTTCGTCGCTGCCGGAATCGGGCTGGCGGGTGTCTGGGTGCTGCTGCGCGTTGGCGAGATTGCGGCAGGTCAGACCTTCTATGCCGAGTTTCCGGACGTCACCGGGCTGCGGACGGGTACGGACGTGCAGGTGGCCGGCTACAGCGTAGGCTCGGTGCGGGCCATCCAGCCGATGGTCGACGGCGGGGACGTGCAGTTTCGTGTGCAGCTTCTGGTCGGCAGCGACTGGCCGCTGCCTGATGGAACCACGGCACTGTTGGCTAGCCCCGGGCTGTTGGCTGCCCCTGTCATCGCGCTCGATCTCGGCGATGGCGACGCCTTTCTCGATCCCGGCACCACAGTGCCGACATCATTCGATGCAAGCCTGGGCGAACGTCTTGACGGCGTGGTGACAGAAATCGAGCGGACGGTCGACAGCATCGCTGAAGTCTTCGATGAGGATTTCCCCCGGATCGTGGCATCTTTGGAAGAAGGCGCAGAGCTGATCGACGATGTCCTCGCGCGGGATCTCGATCCGATGATGCGCGATCTGCGCACGGCGGCCGACACCCTTGACCGCTCCACTCTGGAGCTTGAGCAGGATCTTGATCGGGTCTTGGGCAGCCTGGACAACACGACCCAGACGCTGGAGGCGCTGGTGGGCAGCATCGACGTCGATACGCTTGTAGGCGCAGTCGAAGATACAGGCAGCACCGTTGCCCTGGCCAATTCCGCGCTCGCGAATTTCGACTCTGTGGCGGGCAACCTCAACGGTCTGGTCGATGAAGTCGGGCCCGATCTTGAAACTGTGACCACCGATGCGGCCTTCGTGCTGCAGCAGCTTTCCTCCAGTCTCAATCTCACGCTGTTGAATCTGGAGCGGGCGAGCCAGGAGCTGGCGGACCTGATCACCGATATCCGCAACAATCCCTCCGTTTTGTTGACCGGCCGCGAGACGGAGTGACCATTGGACAGCCCTTTGCCTCTGATGCCGATGGATGGCCGCAATGCCGGGTTGGGCCGCGGAAGGCCGTCACGGACGGCGAGTTTCTGTCGTCGACCGATGATCATGATGGCAGTCGTTGCCGCAGCGCTGGCCGGCTGCGGCGGTGAGGTGCCGCGTCAATCCGTCTATTCGCTGGAGCTGACGGCCGCGGGGGCACCCCTGACGGCTGCGGCGCTGGGCGGCGTGGTCATGGTTGATACCTTCGCCACCGACACCGTGCTGGGCAGCCGCCGGATTGCCTGGAGGGAACAGCCCCAGGCCCGGCAGATCCGCAGCTATCCCTATCATGAATGGAACCAGTCGCCCCCCCGGCTGCTGCAGAGCCACTTGGCCTCCTGTCTCGCGTCGGGGAATGCCGCGCCGACCGTCGTGGTGCCGACCGACCGGGCTGAGGCCGACTACATCCTCGGCGGCGAGATCCGCAGCTTCGAACAGCAGGTCACCGGCCCGGACAGCGCGACGGTCGAGATCGCCGTCGATCTCCGCCTGTCTGCCCGCCGGTCGCGCGAGCTGGTGTGGAGCGAACTGGTGGCGGTATCGGCAAATGCCGCAAATGCATCGCCGGAGGCGGCGGTCGATGCATTCAGTGGCGCGCTGTCGACCTTCTGCAATTCCGTGCTGGCGGCACTGCCGCGCATCCGGCAATAATCCAAGAACGCCGTTCCAACACTCACGGCCCTCTAAGAAGGTCTCGCCAGCATGAAAGAGCGGCTCTCAAGCTTTTCGATCAAGACCAAATATCAGATCAGCATTCTTCTGAGTAATGCTCTGATCATTGCGTTGATCGTCTGCCTTTCGGCGGTCAAAGAGATCCAGGATTTTCACGTCAGACTCGAAGGTTCCATCGTCTCCGTCGCCAGCACGCTGGCCAATGGAATGCCGCTGGCAATCGCCGCGGGGGATGCCCAATACGCCAATAGGTACCTTCTGGACCTGAAAGCCGATCCGAGCATCGTGGCACTTGGGCTGCTGCGGCCCAACGGGTCGCTTCTCTACCGGGAGACCGGCGACGCCTTTGCCGTTCTCTTGCGCGATGGGGAAACCATCGAACGGGAGAGACTGCTGGCGGAAAGGGCGGCGAGCAAGATCGCGGAATGGGCCGAAGAAGATGACGAGGGCGAGGGCACCGATTCCTGGATCGAAAGCCTGGGCGTCGACGGCGAGCCTGTTGTCCGCGTCCGGGCGGATGATGCCTTCTGGGAAGACGGCAACGGCGAGTTCTGGGCCGATGGCGAGCTCTATGTCCTGAGGCCGGTCGTCTATGAAGGCGGGCTGGTCGCCTTTGCCATAGTCAATGCCGACCGAAGGGAGTTGTGGGAGCAGATCCCAGACCTCGCGACATATCTGTTCGTCTTGATGCTGGTGCTGCTGGCCGTCGCCTACGCCATGTCCCGCTGGCTGCAGCGGGGGGTGATCGGACAGATCACCGGGCTGGCGAATTCGGCGAAAGAGATCACGGCCACCCAGGACTATCAGGTCCGTGTCGAGAAGACGACGGAGGACGAGGTCGGCCATCTGATCGACGACTTCAACCTAATGCTGGAACGCATCGAAGCCCGCGATCGCGAGCTGGCCGGCCACCGCGACAATCTTGAACGGATGGTGGCGGAGCGGACGGCCGAACTGGTCGACGCCAACGACAAGGCCGAGGCGGCCAACCGCGCCAAGTCCGAGTTCCTTGCCAATATGAGCCACGAACTGAGGACGCCGCTGAACGCCATCATCAACTACAGCGAGATGCTGTATGAAGATGCCGAGGATGCCGGCAATGAAGACTTCCTGCCGGACCTCGACCGCATCCAGAGCGCCGGCAAGCATCTGCTGCGCCTGATCAACAACATCCTCGACATCTCCAAGATTGAATCCGGCAAGATGGATGTCTTTGCCGAGACCTTCTCGGTTTCCAAGGTGCTGGAGGAAGTGCGGCAGATGATGCTGCCGCTGGTGGAGAAGAACGGCAACACGCTGTTCGTCGACTACCCGCCGGACGTCGGAGAGATGCACTCGGACCTGACCAAGGTGCGCCAGTGCTTGGTCAATCTGATGAGCAACGCCAGCAAATTTACGGAGAATGGCGAGATCCGGTGCTCAGTCCACCAAGTGTCGGACGACGGTTCCGATATGCTGCATTTCGCCATCGCCGACACCGGCATCGGCATGACGGAAGAACAGCTGCAGAAGATCTTCTCGGCCTTCACGCAGGCCGATGCATCGACGACGCGGCGGTATGGCGGTACGGGGCTGGGCTTGGCCATTACGCGCAACTTCGCCGAGATGCTCGGCGGCGAAGTCACTGTGGAGAGCGAGTACGGCAAAGGCACCACCTTCACGGTGATCCTGCCGGCGCACTTCCGCACAATGGCTGAAGAGGCCGCGGAGGAGTCGAAGACCGAAGAGCCGGACACGGCGGTGTCTACGGTGCTGGTCATCGACGACGATCCCAGCGTGCACGACGCGCTGGAGGGACAACTGAAGGATAGCGGCTACGGCGTGCTGCGTGCATTCAACGGCGAGCAGGGCATCAAGCTGGCGCGTGAGCGCAAGCCCGACATCATCCTCTTAGACATCCTGATGCCCAGCGTCGACGGCTGGGCCGTTCTGCGGGCGATCAAGGCCGATGCCGAGATCAAGCAGATCCCGGTCATCATCCTGACCAAGACGCGGGAGCGCAGCTTCGCCTTCGCGCTCGGTGCGGCCGATTTCGTGACCAAGCCCTTTGATTCCCGGGAATTGATCCAGCGGCTGGACCGCATCCGCGAGACCGATGCGGGTGCGCACATCCTGATCGTCGACGACGATCCTGGCACCCGCGCCATGCTGCGCCGCGTCTTGGAAAAGACCGAGTGGCCGATCGTCGAGGCGGCCAACGGTAATGAAGGGCTGCAGCGGGTCCGCCAGTCCCGGCCTTCGGCCGTGCTGTTGGATCTGATGATGCCCGAGATGGACGGGTTCCAGTTCGTCTCGCAGCTGCGCAAGACGCCGGAATGGGCCTCGATCCCCGTCCTGGTGATCACGGCGAAGGACCTGTCGGCGGAAGAGCGGGCCTATCTGAAGGGTACGACCGAGCAGATCGTCCAGAAGGGGGAATTCGACCGCTCGGACCTGTTGGCGACCATCAGGTCCGTGACCGGAGAGGGCGCCGAAGTGGTTTCGGCGGTGGAATGACGCCGAGCCGCGCCCGGCGTCGCATCTGTGTGAAGACGATCGCTTCGCGACCTGCAGGGCCTGGGGTAACGTGCGTGACTGTTCGTGCCGAAACGGCGCCGATTTGCCAAACGATGGGGACGTGACTGTGGCGAAGGTACTGATCGTGGAAGACAACGAGATGAACCGCGACATGCTCTCTCGGCGTCTCTCGCGCAAGGGCTATGAGGTCGTGGTGGCCGTTGACGGCGGCGAGGGCATAACCATGGCCGGAACCGAGACGCCGGACATCATCCTGATGGATATGAGCCTGCCCGTGGTCGACGGTTGGGAGGCGACGCGACGGCTGAAGGCGGCGGCAGAGACGCAGCAGATCCCCGTGATAGCCCTGACGGCGCATGCCATGTCGACGGACCGCGACAAGGCCTTGGAGGCCGGATGCGACGATTTCGACACCAAGCCCGTCGAGCTTCCCCGTCTGTTGCAGAAGATCGAGCAGCTGCTGGGCGCCAAGGCCTGATCGGGCCCCGGCACGGTCGCGCGCCGCTCTGAACCAGTCCAAGTCACCACGCGCCGCGATCGGCAGGTTGAATGCACGCCAGCACCCCATTCCTTGAAGTCGACCATGAGTCGATCTCGGCACCTTATCGATGGGCATTCCGCCCCGATGAGCCGATCGAGATCCGGTTCGGTGTGTTGCGCGCGTTGCCTTGCATGGCAACCGGCGTGTCGGTTGTCGCGGTCGGCATGGCCGACGATGCCGCACCAGAGATTCTGGAGGCTGAGGAAGACGAACCCGATACGGTGTCGGACCTGTCCGGATACCGGATGTTCCGGGTCGTGCTTCCGCCGGCGGGGCGCGAAGGCGGCATCGCCTATCGGCTGGGCTATCGCGCCATGGACGGTGCCTGGCATTGGAGGGCCGACTGGCGGCGGCTGATCGTCACCAACGCGCCGCGGTTGTCGGCGGATATCGAGCGGTCTTATCTCGGCCATGTGGATGGCCGGCCGGTCTATGGGCCGCCGCCGGTCGTGCGGGCGACACCGTCGCCGGCGGACTGGCGGCACCGACTGTTCTACAGCATCGTCATAGACCGTTTCGCAAGGGGGCGGGCGGATAGGCGCCATGCCGGCCTTGTGCCGTTTCGCCCGGAAGACGCGCGGGGCAGCCACGGCGGCACGCTGGACGGCATCGAAGACCGTCTCGACTACCTGGCCGATCTCGGTGTCGGGGCCATCGTTCTCAGCCCCGTCTATGTGAACGATGCTGCCGGCTATCACGGCTATCACCCGCTGCACCTGCTGGCCGTCGATCCCCGGCTGGGTGGGATGGAAGACCTCAGATCGCTGGTCGCGGCCGCCCATGCCAGGGGCATCGCCGTTCTGATCGACGTGATCGTCAACCACCTTGCCGACTGCCTGGACTGGGTCGCCACCGATAACGGCCACGAAGCCCGGTTCAAATACGAGTGTGGCGACCTGCAGGTGCCGCTGCCCTATCCCGAAGACCTGCGCCATCCGGCCTTCTTCCACTCACCCGGCGGGGACGAGCTGGTGGGGACGCCGCTGTTCGGCTTCCTGGCCGACTGGCGGACGGAGCATGCCTATGTGCGCGAACACCTTATCCGCCATCTGACCTATTGGATTGCCGAGGCCGACATCGACGGCTTCCGTTTCGATGCTGTCCGCCATGTGGATCTGCCGTTCTGGACCCATTGTGTGGAAGAGGTCGGCCGGTACTGCCGGGCGATCGGCAAGGCCGATTTCCTGATGCTGGGTGAGCATGCCGGCCACACGGCGGCCGAGGTCGGGCCCTACAGCCGCGATGCGGCCTTCACCGGCATGATCGACTACCCGCTGCACTATTGCCTGAGAGAAGTGTTCGAGAATGGCGGGACGGCCGCCGCGGTCAGCCGTTACCTGGAGCACGATGCCTTCGCTTACCGGGATTCGCGATGGAACCTGGCCTTCATCGACAATCAGGACACAAGCCGGTTCCTGCACAACTGGGGCGATCGTTTTGGCGGACTCGATCGGGCACGCCATGCCCATCGTGCGGCGCTGACCGTGCTGATCCTCGGCCCCGCCATGCCCTGTGTCTATTACGGCACTGAACAGGAGTTCTCAGGTGCGCTGGGCATGCACAAGACGGACGACGGGCAATGGGTCGGCCATGACGCCCATGTCCGCGAGGACATGTTCCCCAATCCAGACTGTCAATGGATCTTCGGGCCGATCAACACGCCGCTGCACCAGCCCTTCGACCGTACGAACCCCACCTTCACAGCGATCCGGGAACTCGCACGGCTAAGGGCCGAACGGCCGGCCATCCGAAGCGGCGATCGCTATACGGTCATCGGCGATGATCCGGCCGTATTGGCCTGGATCATGTGGTCGAAGGAGGGCGCGGGCGACCTGGTGCTGGTGGCCGCCAACCTCTCACCGGATGGCCCGCAGTGTCACAGCATAGACTTGGCCGCGGTGGCGACCCGTCTGCCGGACGGCGCCCGAGCGATTCTGGCTCGCAAGTCGGGCTGGTCGGCACTTGTGGTCGACCGCGCACAGTTCTCCAGCCAGCCTGCCGGAACGTTGGATCTCCAATTGGAAGGATATGGGACCCTGGTGCTGCAGCCGACCGGTCAGGCGGCGTCGGAGCCGCCGCCGAAGGCCCGCGCAAAGGGGCCAGTGCCGAAGAGAAGCTCGCCGAAATCCCCCTGATCGACGACGCGACCCTGTTCCAGCATGTAGATGCGGTCGCTCATCGCCATGCCGGTCAGCCTGTGTGTGATCGACAGGCAGGCGATCTCAAGCGATCGAATATTGGCCAGCACCCGGCGCTGCAGATCGGTGTCCATCACGTTGGTTGCTTCGTCCAGCAGCAGCAGCTGCGGCCGCCGCAGAAGCGCGCGTGCCAGGATGATCTGCTGGCGCAGCGATCCGGGCAGCGTGTCCCTGCGGCGGATCGGCGTGTCCAGGCCGGAGGGCAGCTCAGACGCGCCGCCCAACAGGCCGACGATCGCAGCCGCTTCGCGGACGTCGACATCGGCCGCACCACCCAGGCCCGCGATGTTGCTGGCCACTGTGCCGGGAAAGATGGGGCTGTCTTGCAGCACGGCGCCGATCCGCCGCCGCCAGGCAACGGGGTCGAGGCCGCCGATCGGCTGGTCGCCGACCTTGATCCGGCCGTGCTGCTCTGCCTCAAGCCGCAGCAGCAGCTTCACCAGCGTCGACTTGCCGGAACCGGACGGCCCCGTAAGCACGACGATTTCGCCCGGCCCCACCTGCAGCGATACGCCGTCGAGGGCCGGCGGCGCGTCGTCCGCATAGCGGAAAGTGACATCGGCGACGGTCAGCCCCACAAATGCGTCGGCCGGTTGGATCGCGTCCTCGGTCCTCTCCTCCCGTGCGTCGATCAGCGGCTGCAGCCGGCGATAGGGGGCGACCAGGCGCGACGCTGACGCGGCCGCTGTCGACAGTCCCAGCACGGCGAACAGCAGCTGTCCGAAGGCGGCATAGAAGGCCAGGAAACTCGCCGTGGACGGACTGTCTGGCACCAGCGCCACGGCCACGAACAGCATGGCCGGCGCAAGCAGCGCGAAGGCCGCGTTCAGCGCCGCACCCAGATTGGCGGCCCGCTGTGCGCTGGCATTGTTCCGCTGCAGCCGATCGAACAGATGCTGCCACCGGCCCATCACGCCGGCTTCCGCGTCAGCGGCACGGATCGTCTCCAGCCGCCGCTGGACCTGTGTTGCAAACTCCGCGATGCGGGCATCCATTTCGGCGGCCGCCAATTCGTGGGCAATCTGGCGGCGGATGCAGAGGCGGGTGAGGCCGGCGATCAAGACCACCAGAATCACACCGACGACCGTCAGGACCGGCGAGATCCACGCCATGAAGGCGAGATTGGCCACCGCGAAGCCGAGGCTGAGGATGGTCGTCCCGACGATCGGGCCGAGTACGCGGTGGATCAGCGCGATGTCGAGGATGCGGGTCGCGGCATCGGCCGCGCCGATGTGGCCGAAGAGGCGCGGGCGCGCCCGCAGCAGACGATCGAACACCGCCAGGTGCACACCACGATCGAACCGTATCATCAACTGAAGCAGCACCAGCGACCGTCCGAACTCGAACGCCGATACGCCGCAGGCCGCCGCGAACATCCCCAGCAGGACGAAGAATGCCTGACCGCGATCCGCCGCCGGTATGACCTCTCCGAACAAGAGCGCCGTGGCGGCGGGAAGGAAGAGCCCCAGCACGGCGCCGCCGACGGACAGCGCAACGATCAACGCGCTGTCGCGCGCAAGGCCGCTGCCGGTCAGCCTGACCAGGGCCATGGGGTGGATCGGCGGCGGCGGCAGCCCCCTGAACCGGGTGCCGCCGCGAACATGCTGCGGGCCCTGCGATCGCACGACCCGCTGCCATAGCCGGCGCCTGGGCCGCGCGGTTTCGACGGTCTGAGCCTTAGCCATTGGGATGCGGATCCTGTCTGTCCGGACCGCCCGCAGCATCGCCTGCTGCCGTGCGCTCGTCGTCGAGGCTCAACACCTGATCGCAGATCCGAAGTATCTCCTGCCGATGGGTGACCAGCACGATGGCGCAGCCGCGGTCGCTGAGGCGCCGAAGAATGGCGCGGGCCAGTACCGGGTCCAGGGCTTCCAGCGCCTCGTCCAACACAATGACGCCGGGATCGCGCACCAGGGCGCGCGCCAGGTTGAGGCGCTGCATCTGGCCGCCGCTCAGGCCGATGCCGCCGGGGCCGAGCACCGTGTCCAACCCCCCAGGTGTCGCCGCTATCACGCTGTCGATGCAGGCGGTGGCACAGGCCCGCCAAACCGCTTCTTCCGGGATCTCCGGATTCCATAGGGTGAGACTGTCCCGGATCGGTCCGTCGAACAACGTCAGTTCGTGGCTGACCATGGCGACAGCGCCAGGAAGCTGAACCTGGCTCAGCCCGGCAACCGAATGTCCGCCAACCAGCACATCGCCGCCGCTGGGCGGATCGAGACCGGCGATGACGCGCGCGAGCGCGGTCTTGCCGCTGCCGCTGCGGCCCACAACGGCAAGGCAGCGGCCCCTTTCGAGAGTGACGCTGACGGTGGCGGATGATCCTGCTTCGAAGCGGCGCTGTCCGAAATCGAGGTCGCGCAAGACCAATGCGGGCCTATGGGACGCTTGCGGCCGGGCGCCGTCTTCGGTCGGCGCCGGATCGCGATCGGCCAGCCAGGGGTCGCGGGGCATGGCCTTGATGGTATGGCGACGGCGGAAGTCGGCATTGACGTCCTGCAGTTGCCCGCTGGCCTCGATGAAGCGGCGGATCGGATCGTTGATGCTGAAGAAGAGTGCCTGACAGGCCACCAGATCCCCGACGGTCATGCTTCCGCGCATGATGGCGAGCGCACCGATGCCCAGAATAACGGAAAGGGACAGGCCGCCCACCAGGCCGGGGATCAGCGACAGTCGTTCGCTCAGACGCCCAAGCTGCGCCAGGTTTTCGGTCTGATCGCGATGGCCGCGATCCCAATCGGCGAACACGGTCTCTTCGAGCGTTCCGGCCTTGATGGCGGGCATGACCCTGAGATAGCGCGTCAACGTGCCGGCAAGTGCCCCGCGCGCCGCTGCCAGTCTCTCGCTGATGCCGGCCCGCTTGCGGGCGATGGCACGCAGCGCGATCGCATTGCCGAGGGTGAGTGCCACGGCCGCCGTCGCGATCGTCGCGTCGAACGCCGCCATGACAAGGAACAGCAGCGGCACTGCCGGCAGCTCGATGATGCTGTGGACGACATCGCCGTAGATCACCCGTGCGGCCTTGTCCTGCCCACGCAGGATGCTGGCGATGTCGCCGGCCGTATAGCGTTGCAGGTGGTCGCGGCTGGCCGACAGCATGTGCTGGAAGACGTCGCGGGAGTTTCGCTTTGAGCGGACGACCTGGACCCGCAGCAGAATGGATCGCTGCCACCAGGTCAGGCCGCTGCGCAAGACGGCTGTCGCCACCATGCCCAGGGCTAGCGGCACCAGCCAATCCGACTGGTCCGCCACAAGGAAACGATCGACGAAGAATTTGGTGAAGAAGGGCAATAGGAAGGCGGTGCCCAGCAGCCCGATGGCGACGGCGATCGT
>JANQQD010000119.1 GCA_028285185.1 Anaerolineae bacterium
GGCAGCGGCGGTCGCTTCAACACGTGCTTTCACCTGACGGGGAAAGAGACGAACCTGTTGGTCGATTGCGGCGCGTCTTCCCTGATCGCGCTGAAGCGCCAGGGGGTGGAGCGCAACGCCGTTCGTGCCATCCTGATCACCCATTTCCACGCCGACCATTTCGGCGGCATCCCGTTCTTCATGCTCGACGCGCAATTCTTCGCCAAGCGCCGCGAGCCGCTGGTAATCGCGGGGCCAGAGGGCCTGCGCGACTGGTACGTCCGTGTCCTGGAGACGGCGTTTCCGGGTTCGTCCGGCACGGTGCCGAAATTCGAGCTTTCGCTGGTAGAGCTGACGGCGCGCGAGCCGGCGACGATCGCTGGCGCAGAGGTGACACCATTCCGCGTCAACCACGGCCAACCCGGGGGGCCCTTCTTCGCCTACCGCATCGCGGCGGAGGGCCGGGTCTTCGCCTATACCGGCGATACCGAATGGACGGACGCGATCATCGACCTTGGGCGTGATGCCGACCTGCTGGTCGCTGAGGCCTATTTCCGCGACAAGCCCGTACCGCTGCATCTCGACCTGGCCTCGCTGGAACGGCGCCTGGCCGACATTCGCCCCAAGCGCTTGATCTTGACGCATATGAGCGGGCCGATGCTCGCTGAGGTGGATGCCCTCCGCTACGAGACGGCCGAAGACGGGCTCGTTATCGACTTCTAGGTGGCGAGACCCACTCTGCGCGTGCCGCTACGGCACGGTCAGCTGCGCCAGCGCAGGGTTCGTTCCCGCAGCGGGTTGACGAAGGCTTCGCCCTCCCGTTCGCAGCGCTGCCATTCCTTTTTCAGGCGATAGTACCATTTCGCCTGCGCGTCGATTTCGCCAACCAGCATCAGCGGCGGGCCATAGCGCAGCCCCTCCTTCTGCTTTGCCAGTATGGCGCCGTCCTGGCCGAGGAACACCTTTGCCAGATGGCGCACCAGCGGTGTCAGCGGCGCCAGCCAGGGCTGTGTCCAGTAGATCGAATTGTTGAGCTCCGTCGTGCCATTGCCGGTGGGCGTGGCCGTGGTCAGGTTGCAGATGACGTGCCGTCCGGCCCGAATGTGCTCCAGCCTGATGCCGGGCAGTTGGAAGCTGATCTCCGTCGTAATCTCACCGCCCAGGATCTTGTACCCAACGGTGTTCGACGACGGCCTGTGACGCACCATCTTGAAGCCCAGCGGCGTCGGTGCGAACCGCTTGGCCTTCTCTCGCACCATTCGCTTGCTTCGCCACCACCAGTTCGTATGGACGTAGTTGACATGCGCCGGATCGACTAGGCCGACGACCGCGTGGTCCAGCGCGCAGTCGAACAGCTGGGTCTCGACCAGCCGCGGCCCGTGCCGGTCGCCGATATCCGGGATCACCGGCGGATCGCCGGGGTCGCGGTCCTCATCCCCGATAAAGACCCAGAGGAGGCCCTGGACTTCGCGGCACGGATACCGGCGTAAAGTGATGTCACGGACCACCGGTCCGTTGCCATCGGCCAATGCTGGGCCTGAGAGCTCCCTGCCATCGCGGTCGAAGCGGCACCCGCCATCGCCGCACGCGATCTCGGCGCCGTCGAACCGGCCATGGCTGAGCGGCGCGCCGTGATGAGGGCAGCGATCTGCGACGGCAAAGGGCTGCTGCTGTCCGCCGCGCGCCAGCAGGATCGGTTCGCCCAGCATCGTCTTTGCGACCATGCGGCCACTGCGAAGCTGGGCGCTCGGAAGCGCAAAGTACCAGAGATTGCGCAGAGGCGCGCAACCGGCCGCCGACTGGTCGGCCATGGCGTCTTCCTTGTGTTTTCGGCTGTCATCTGGGGCCGACGGCAAAAAATGTCCGCCGGGCCCGGCCGCCTCTGTCGCGTTGTCGGGGGTCGTGAGGCTCTACGCCCCCTGCTGGCACCCCCCTTATGTTGGCGCCGGATGCGTTCGTTCGAGCCACAGCGCCTTATGCCGCACCCTTCAGAGGGTATGAATGGGCGGAACCAAGTCTCGCATGCAAATTTCCTCACCTCAGCTGTTCATGGAAAGCGGTGGTTGGCTTTGACAGTCGGTTGGCCATCAACAGCTAGGGATACGATTGAGAAAGACCTGACCCCGCACTCTTGATCCCATGGTGCTAGTCGCTTCGAGAATCCTTCAACCGGGCGGCCACGCCTCCCACGGCACGTCCAGTTCGAAGAGGCCGCCGCGCCTCAGCGTGACACGCATGAAATGGTCGACGACGACGAGGGTCCGGGCGATCGCGCTGGGAGACGCGAGGCAGCGGACAGCCACATCAGCCACAGCCTGGCGAGAGGTCGTGCCACCGGCACGGCCCTCGGTCAGCAGCGGCGCTGACCGCATGGGCCGGTTGGTGAGATAGGCCGGCCACAGGATCGTCCAGTCCAGATCCAGGGCCCGGACATGGGCGTCGGATCGTGTCTTCGCCGTCAGGATCGGACGGGCGCGCATGGCATGGAAGTACCCTTTGACGAAGAAGGGCAGCCAGGACCAGGACTCGCCCGATCCCAGGGACGAGACCAGGATGAACCGGCGCGTCCCGGCCGCCGCAACGCCGTCAGCCAGATTGATCACACCGTCTCCGTCAACGATCGGGCGATCCTTCGGGATCCTGTATTCCCCGACGGTACAGATGGCGGCATCGCAGCCCGCCGCGGCCGACCTGCAGTCTTCCGGCCGCAGCACATCGCCTTGGACGATTTCGGCAACGCCAAGCGCGGCAGCGCGGTTGGCATCGCGCGTCAGCACCCGGCAGGTGACACCGAGTTGCTGGAGGCGCCTGACCACATGAACGCCGACACCGCCGGTCGCGCCGGCGATCAGCACCCTGTTCGGAAACGCGAAGTCCTCGCCCAAGGTGACCCGCCTCTCTTGCGGGAAATTCGGCTACAAAGCTAGCGCACGCCCCAACCGCAGTCCATCGGACGGACGTCCCAGTCCACCAACCACATCCCAGCGCCACAGGGACCGGGGTCGTGTCTCGCATGGTCAGATAGCTGTGGTTGGCGACGCTGCAGCGCGCTGGCGCATTCCGTCAGAAAGTCGTTGGGATTACGGCAATGCACATCAATGCAAGACCTGGCCCCATCAGAACTTGAAGCGGCTGGGTCATCGCGCACCCGTCGGACAATTGTGATCACCGCTCCGTCGGTTCGTCACTGCTGACACGCAGCAGCTTCAAGATCAGGTCGCAGTGTGCCTCGCGGACGCCGTCGACGGGATAGAGCGCGTCCAGCGAATCGAACGACGCGAACATCTCCCGCGACAGAGACAGGGTGACAATCGGGCCGAAGATCATGTGCTCCAGCCCCAGGCGGTCGACCTCACGAAAGGCGCCGCTGGCCACGCCCGCGTCGATCATGTCGGAGAGGATCTCATGCTGCCGGGTGATGAACCCATCATGGAAGGCGCGGGCGACGCTGGGGATCTGCCGGGATGTCTCGGCGATCAGCGGCGACATGCGGCCGACGGTCGACTCAACGGTGATGCGGTACAGCGCATCAAACGCCCGTCTGAGCCGCGCCTCATCGTCCAGGGTCCGGTCATCGCGGATCTGCTCCAGCTCCCGGACCGCCACGTCGTAGCCGTCGTTCACGCAGGCCACGAACAGCGCCTCTTTGCTTGGGAAATGATGGTAAAGGCTGGCCTTCTGCATGCCGCAGGCCTGTGCCAGCGCGCTCATCGACGTCGCCGCGTATCCCTTTTCAAGAAACAGCGCCGTCGCCGCCCGGACGATCTCATCGCGTCGTGGCACAGCCGATGCGCCGCTGGCGTCATTTCTCATTGACCGGGACCCTCACCATCCTATGTAGCCTACCGAACGGTCGGTCGGTGGCCGTTCACAGCATTTGGGGCCAATCTGATGGCGAGACAATGGATTGCGCAAGCCAGCGGACTTGCGGTGGTCGTCCTCATTGCGACGGCCGTTGCCGTGGCGGCGCAGGACACCGGCCAATCGATGCAGGAACCGATCCCAGCCGTGCGCGTGCTGACCGCAGAGCCGGCCCCCACAGTTCAGGCGCGCCGTTTCTTCGGTCGTGTGCGGGCCCGGGAAACGGTGGATCTGTCGTTCGAAGTCGGCGGATACATGCAGGTCCTGGACGCCATCGAAGGTCAACGCGTTGCCGGGGGCAGCCTGCTTGCGGCGCTCGACGCCGCGCCGTTCGAACGCGCGGTTGAGCGGGCCCAACTTGCGCTGCTTCAGGCGGAGCGCGAGTTCGAGCGAGCACGCGTGCTGGCGGCGCGGGACGCGGTGTCTCAAGTTCGCGCCGAGGATGCGGGAACGGACCGCGACCTGGCTGCGGTCGCATTGCGCGAGGCGCAGGACGATCTGGCGGATGCGTCGGTCACGGCCCCGTTCGACGGCCTGGTGGCCACCCGGCTGACGGCGAATTTCACCAACGTCTCGCCGGGGCAACCGATCTTGCGGTTGCACGACATGTCGGAGGTGCGGGTCGAGTTCGACCTGCCGGAGCGGCTCCTGTCGCAGGTCGGGGATCCGGCAAGCGTGGCATTCTTCACTGAACTGCCCGATAGCGACGGTCCGGTGCCGCTCACATTCGTCGAGTTCCACGCCGAGACGGACCGCATCGGTCAGAGCTACACCGTCACGCTTGCTTTCTCGGAAATCGACAGCGCGTTCCTGGTGCCGGGTGCATCGGTGATGATCACCGCAGAAGTGCCGACCGACGTTCGCGGCATCGTGTTGCCGGCCTCTGCGATTGTCATCGGTGCTGACCGCAGTGCCGCGGTCATGGTGGTTGAAGACGGCGGAGACGGGCCCGCAACCGTGCGGCGCCACCCGGTCAGCGTGCGGTCGGAAACCGGAACCGGCTTTCGGATAGAGGGATTGCCGGCAGGCGCAGAGGTTGTGGCAATCGGTGGCCATCGGTTGCGCGAAGGACAGGCCGTGCGCCGGTACGGCGGACTGACGGTGGAGGAGCCGTGAGGATGGGGATCGCCCGGCTCGCCATCGAGAAGCCCCTCTACACCTGGTTGCTGATCTTCTTCTGCGTCTTCGGGGGTGCGGCCGGCTATGTGACGGTCGGCAAGCTCGAAGATCCCGTCTTCACGCTGAAATCGGCCCTGGTGATCACACCCTATCCCGGCGCAACGGCGGCGGAAACGGCGGTGGAGGTGTCGGAGGTCCTGGAGAGCGCAATCCAGCAGATGGATGAGGTGGACTTCATCACCTCGCGAAACACGCCGAGTCTTTCGGTCATCACTGTGCAGATCGAAGATGTCTATGACGGCGGCGATCTGCACCAGATCTGGGACGACCTGCGTGACCGGGTGGCCGATGCCGTTCCGAACCTGCCGCCCGGCGCGCTGGTGCCGGAAGTGAACGATACGTTCGGGGACGTCTACGGCCTCTACTACGCAGTCACCACGCCCGGGTTCAGCGATGCCGAGGTGTGGGAGATAGCAACATTCCTGCGCCGCGAGATGCTGACTGTCGAGGGAGTCGCCGATGTCGCGCTGCTCGGCTTGCCGGAGGAGGCCATCTTCGTCGAGCCATCCAGCCCCATTCTGACCAATCTGGGCGTGCCGCCCGACGTGATCCTGGACGCCGTGCGCATTGCCAATGCCGTCACCCCGACGGGAACGGCCGACAACGGCACGCGAGACTTGCAGATAGACGCGCCGAGCGGCGGAGACAGTCTGGCCAGAATTGGCGGGCTCAGTTTCGGCTTCCAGGGAGAGGTGCTGAACCTGGTTGACCTGGCGGAGGTGCGCCGTGGCCGGGTCGACGAGCCCACGCGGATCATCCGGCACAATGGCGTCGAGGCCTTCACGATCGGTATTGCCGGTCTGACCTCGGAGAACATCGTTACCGTCGGCCGACGGGTCGAAGCGCGGCTGGCAGAGGTTGTTCCACTGCTGCCGATTGGCGTCGATATGCAGTCCATCTACGAACAGCACAGGGTGGTCGACGCCGCCAATGCCGACTTCCTGGTGAGCCTCGCCTTGTCGGTCAGCGTCGTGATCGGCGTGCTGGCGCTGTTCATGGGGTGGCGTGCCGCGATTGTCGTAGGGACATCGCTGTTGCTGACCGTCAGCCTCACCTTCTTCTTCATGGCGGTGTTCGACATCAAGGTCGAACGGATCAGCCTTGGCGCGTTGATCATCGCCATGGGCATGCTGGTGGACAATGCGATCGTCGTGGCCGAAGGCATGCAGGTGGAGATGCGGAAGGGCCGCCGAGCCCCCGATGCCGCCGCGGAGATCGCGCGCAAGACACAAGTGCCGCTGCTTGGCGCCACTATCATCGGGATCGTGGCCTTTGCCGGGATTGGGCTGAGCCCCGACAGCTCGGGCGAGTTCCTGTTCTCGCTCTTCGCCGTGATCGGCATCTCGCTGCTGCTGTCATGGCTGCTGGCTGTTACTGTGACCCCGCTGTTGGCTAGCTATGTCTTCAAGGTCGGCGGCCTGGCGGCGGGACAGGATCCCTACGACACACGGACCTTCCGTCTCTATGCGGGATTCTTGCGGCGTGCCCTCAGGCTCCGCTGGCTTGCCATCATCGCCCTGGTCGGCGGCACCGCGGCCTGCGTCGGCGCCTTCGGCATGGTGAAGCAACAGTTCTTTCCACCCGCCAACACGCCGATCTTCTTCCTGGAATACAAGGCAGCCCAAGGCACCGGCATCCGGCAGACTGCCGATGACCTGGCCGTTATCGAAGACTGGCTGCTGACGCGGGACGACGTCGTCTCCGTGACCGCCACGTCGGGCGAGGGGTTGACGCGATTCCTGCTGACTTACGAGCCTGAGCAGCGCGACCCCAGTTACGGCCAGCTTGTCATTCGCGCACGGTCGTTCGAAGCGATCCCGGCGCTGCGCGACGATCTGGCAGGGTTCGCGCGGCAGGCTGTGCCATGGGCCGAAACCCGTGTGCGGCAAACGATCTACGGCCCGCCCGTGGGCGCCGACGTAGAGGTCCGGCTGTCCGGCCCCGATGCCGATGTCCTGCGTGATCTTGCCGATCAGGCGCAACGCATCTTCGAAACCAGCAGCCAGATCTTGGAGACGGAGCGAACGGACTGGCGGGAGCGGGAGCTGGTCAACCGCCCGATCTTCGCCGCGGAGCGTGCCCAGGCCCTTGGCGCCACCCGCAGCGACGTGGCCCAGTCCATCGCCCTTGCCACCGACGGCATCGAAGCGGGCGTCTACCGCGAGCGCGACCGTCTGATCCCGATCGTCGTGCGGACGCCGCGCGACGAGATGACGGCAGAGGGGCAGCTGCTGGACCAGCCCGTCTATGCGCCGGCCGCCGAGCGTTACACATCATTGCAGCAACTGCTGGACGGTTTCGATGTCGTCTCGCGCGACACGCTGATTGAACGCCGCAACCGAGAACCGACGATCAGTGTCCAGGCATTCGCCGTGACCGGCGTGCTGCCGCCCACGGCGTTTGCCGAGGTGCGACCACTGGTCGAGGCCATGGCGCTGCCGCCCGGCTACCGGATGGAATGGGGCGGCGAATTCGAAAGCGCAAGCCAGGCTCAGGCGAGCCTTGGCCGGCAAATGCCGCTATCGTTCGGCACCATGCTGCTGATCACGATCCTGCTGTTCGGCAAGCTGCGGCAGACCGCGGTGATCTGGACAATCGTGCCGATGGCAATCAACGGTGTAGCCCTCGGCCTGCTGTTCACCGGCCTGCCGTTCAGCTTCACGGCCATGCTGGGCCTGCTCAGCCTCTCGGGCATGCTGATCAAGAATGCCATCGTCCTGGTGGAGGAGATCAACGCCCAGAAAGCCGAGGTCGGATTGCCGCAATCCGATGCGATCATCGCCGCTTCGGTCAGCCGCCTGCGTCCTGTCATGCTCGCGGCCGTGACGACCATGCTGGGCATGGTGCCGCTGCTCTGGGATGTCTTCTTCGCCTCAATGGCGGTGACGATCATGGCGGGCTTAGGCTTCGCCTCGATCCTTACATTGATCGGCGTGCCCGTGCTCTACCACACCTATCTGCGCAAGGAACGTCTTGCGGAGACCCGTGCCGGCTGGCGAGTAGAGGACGGCAGGCACCCACGCGCCATGCCCGGCGATGCCGCCCAACCGTCCGAACTCGTAGCGGCGCAATGAGGTCCCGCACTCGCCGATGTCCCGGGCCTGCACTTGGACTTGCTCACCCGGAAACGTCGTTTCCGCGCACCAATCTTGGCCCTGTCAAGGAGGCTTCCCATGCCCTGGATCTTCCTCACCATCGCGATTGCCGGCGAAATCGTCGGGACCCTATCCCTTAAGGCCTCCGAAGGGTTCACGAAGTTCGGCTTCAGCGCGCTTGCGGCCGCGGGCTATGTCGTTGCGTTCTACTTCCTGTCCCTTGTCCTCAAGACGATCCCGGTCGGCATCGCCTATGCGATCTGGGCCGGAGTGGGCGTGGCAACGGTCTCGATCCTCGGGGTCTTTCTGTTCGGCCAAACACTGGATCTGGCTGCTGTCATCGGCATCACCCTGATCGTCGCCGGTGTCGTCATCCTCAACACGCTTTCAGGCTCCATCGCGCACTGACGCGATCGGCAACGGCCCTACCAGGGCATCTGCAGGGTAGAGCGGTCCGCCGAGGCCGCTCCCCGCCTAAGCCGTATCCGACGTATCCACGTCTCCGCCGTAGCGAAGCACCTCCACCCGCTCCAGCGTGACCAGGCAGCTGGCCAGCATGCCGCCGATGTCTTTCGCAAAGGCTCGCAGCCGATCTTCCGAGTCGACGATTTCCACCAGCACCGGCAGATCGTCCGAGAGGCGCAGGATCTTTGCCGTGTGGATACGGCTGGCGTGGCCGAATCCCATGGGGCCACGCAGTACGGTGGCACCGGCCAGGCCCTGTTCACGGGCCTTCAGCACCACCGCCTCGTACAGCGGGCGGCCATCGGCGCGGTGGCCTTCGCCCATATAGATGCGCAACATACCGGCGCGTTCCGAAAGGCTCATCGCCCTCCCCTATCGGTTGATCAGGCCACCGGCGGCGAAGCCGGCCCAGGCTCCGGCCAGGCACAGCACCACGGACGCCATAATGTTAGCGCCGGCCCGCACCCATTCGCCGTCCTGCACCAGCGCCAGGGTCTGAACGCTGAAAGACGAGAACGTCGTGAACCCGCCGAACAAGCCCAGCGCCACGAACTGGCGGGCGTTGGGGCTGACCAGCAGGCGGCCGTCGGGGCTGGTCAGCGCTACGAACAGACCCAGCAACAGAGAGCCAACCACATTCACCGCCAACGTGCCCCAAGGGAACGTCTCGCCGATGGTGCGGGCAACCAGGCCGGAGCACCAGTATCTGAGCGCCCCGCCGATGGCGCTGCCGCAGGCAACCCACAGCCATGTCATCGCCATATGCCGCCATTCGTGCCGTTCGTCATCGTTATAGACGCGACCGCACGAAGGGTCACCCGGGGCGGCGACTACCCTCATGCTGCCTGGGTAGTGTGGAATCGCACTGTTCTCGATGCCGGAACTGCGTTAACGGTTGGTTGACTGCCCGGCGGCATACTCGGCAACCGCAACACAGCAGACCCCGCGAGCACATATGTCCGTTGGCCCGCGAAACCGTAGACGCGACGTCCGTCGCGAACTCCCCCCGCTGTCGATCGATCTCGGCGACGGGGCACATCAGACGCGCGACTGGTCGCTGGGCGGTGTCGCCTTCCGCACCTCCGGCCAAGCGGCCAAGTCCTACGACGTCGACGAAGAAATCTCCGGCAGCTTCACCATCGACACCGGCCATGGGGGGTACCGGTTCACGGCATCCGTCGTCAGGGCCGATCAGGAAAGCGGCGTCGTTGCCTTGCGGTTCGTGGAACTGGCACCCGACAGCTTCTCGGTGCTCGAGCGCCTGTTGCTGCGAGCCCAGCCCGTACCCGGTATGACGGATCGTACCGACCAGGCTCCGGGACATGCCGGTGCGCGCCCGGCTCCGGGCGGCGTATCCAACTGGTTCACCCGCTGGCGGTCGCGCCTGGCACCCTGACGACCCAACGTGGATACGGCTATATTGCCCGTTCGCGGAACCAGGCGACGGCGTCGGCGATCGCGTCACGTGCCGGCCTTGGACGATAGCCCAGCGCCGCTTCGGCTTTCGACGTGGAGAAGTACATCCATTTGCGGGCCATGCGCACCGCATCCGGCGTCACCATGGGCTCGCTGCCACGGGTGAGGCGCGCCCAGGTCTCGGCCACATGGGCGATCGGCATGATCAGGCCGTGCGGCAGCTTGATGCGCGGCGGCTTGCGCCCCATCAGGCCCGCGATCTCCGCGAGAATCTCGCTCAGCGAAAGGTTCTCGCTGCCCAGGATATAGCGCTGCCCGACCTCTCCGGTGCGGTAGGCCAACAGATGGCCCTCGGCCACGTCGTCCACATGCACGATGTTCAGGCCCGTGTCCACATAGGCCGGCATGCGGCCCGCCACGGCGTCGCGGATCATCCGCCCCGTCGGCGTTGGCTTGATGTCGCGCGGCCCGATGGGGGTCGACGGGTTCACGATCACCGCCGGCAGACCGCGTTCGTCCACCAGGCGGCGGACCTCTTCTTCGGCCAGGTACTTCGAGCGCTTGTAGGGCCCGATCATGTCGTCCAGCGTTACGGCCGTCTCTTCATCCGCCGGGCGGCCGTCGCGATTGAGCCCCAAGGTGGCGACGCTGCTGGTGTAGACGATGCGCGGCACGCCGGCCTCCAGCGCTGCCAGCATCAGCGTGCGGGTGCCGTCCACGTTCGCGTGGTAGATCTCGTCCGGGTTCAGCGCCCAGAGCCGGTAGTCGGCGGCCACATGGAAGACCGCCTCGCAACCGGTCACGGCGCCAGCCAGCGATGCCCCATCGGTCAGGTCACCTTCGGCGACTTGCACATCCAGATCGGCAATGTTGCTCCGGTCGCTACCGGCCCGCGCCAGCACCCGCACGGCCGCGCCATCGGCCAGCAATCGCCGCGCGACGGCCGACCCGACAAATCCCGTCGCCCCGGTCACCAAGATCGTCATGCGGTACCTCTCGGTCGGCGATCGGGCAACGCCCGCATCATGCTGGGCAGAATGACCAAGGTGGAGATCAGCGTGAACGCGATGGCCACGGTCAGCAGAATGCCCATGCTGGACATGCCGCGATGCGGCGACACCGCTAGGCTGCCGAACGACGCTGCAGTGGTCAGCACGCTGAACAGCACGGCCCGCGGCGTGCTGGTCTGCAGCAATTCCGCTGGGCCGGCACCGTCGCGGCGGCGGCGCATCACCATATGGATGCTGCTGCTGACGCCGAGGCCGAACAACAGCGGCAGGACGATCACGTTGGCGAAATTGAGCGGCAGCCCCAGGGCCACGGCCACGGCCAGCGTATAGATGGCGGCCAGCACCAGCGGCACCAGGGTCAGCAGCATGTCGCCCAGATGCCGCTGGACGACCAGCAACAGCAGGCCGATCGTCAGCAGCGTGATGGTCGTGGCCTGCAGGAAGGCGCCGATCACGACCCGGCTGCCTTCGGTGAGGATCACCGGCGCGCCAGTGGCATCCATGGCCTCGGCGCTGACGGCATCGGCGAACTGGCGCATGGCCTCCGGTGCCGCCACATTGTCGGCCGGGGCCAGTTCCACGCGCGCTTGCCCGTCAGGCGCCGTCCAGCGCTCGACAAGATCCTGGGGCAACGTTTCCAGCGCGATCGGCTGTGCCTCCAGCGCGGCGCCCAGGTCATCCAGATAGCGCTCGAACCCGATCAGCAGCCGCCGTTCCAGCTCGATCCAGGCCTCGCCGTCGTCGCCCGTCTGCCGGTCGAACGCCGAGAGTGCCGCGCCCAGCCGCTCTGCCGCGCCCGCCAGCACCGGATCGTCCGGGTCGCCGGACACGGGACCCAACGCATCGGCAAGCTGCTCTGCGGCTTCGCGGCGGACGGCCATGTCCAGCGGTGCGTCCGTCGGCAGGGCGAAGAAGACGGGCGTCAGGAACAGGGCCATGTCGTCGATGATGGCAAGCTTGCCGTCCTGCCCGCCGGGGACGAAATCGGCCAGCGTGCGAGTCCGCGCCACTTCGGGCAGCGCTGCCAGGCGATCCGCCAGGGTTTCCGCCGCAGCCAAGTCGTCGGCCAGCACATTCACCAGATAGGGCGTGGTCTCGCTGTCGCCGGCGAGGTCCAGGAAGGTTTCAACCGACGGATTGGCAGGGTCCTGCAGGTTCAGCGGGTTCATGTCGAACCGCACCTGTGCGGCCGCCAGACCGCCGCCGACGGCAACACCGACGGCAAGGCACAGGATCAGACGATAGCGCCGCTCAACCAGCCGGGCCAAGGCCGGCGGCGTGCCTGGCTGGCGTCTGGCCCGCGCCGGATCGATGGGCAGCACCGCCAGCAACGCCGGTGTGAAGGTGAGGTTCAGGAACAGGGCGACCGCCATGCCGCCACCGGCGATCACACCCAGTTCCGCCAGCCCGCGATAGTCGGTGGGCACGAAGGCGAAGAAGCCGATGGCCGCACAAAGCGCACTCAAGGTCAGCGCCCGGCCGATGCCCAGCGCAGCATCGGGCAGCGCCGCGCCGTTGTCTCGCCCATCGGACACCGCCTCGCGGAATCGCAGGGTGAAGTGGATGCCGAAATCCACCGCTAGGCCGATGAAGAGCACGGCGAACGCAACGGAGATCAGGTTCAGTTGGCCGATGCTGAGCGCGGCGAACGCAAACGTCCACACGAGCCCCACGATCAGCGGCACGAGGACCGCCACGATCAGCCGCCACGAGCGCAGCCCCCAGACCAGCAGCAGCGTGACCAGGGCAAACGACAGCGCCCCGGCGATCTCGGTGCCCTGAGAGACGGTCTGCAGTTCCTCCCGCTCCAGCGCCGGCGGGCCGGTCAACCGCACCGTCACGTCGCCGATCAACGGGTCCAGGCCCGTCGCCGTTTCCCGGACAAAGTCGATAATGGCACCCTTGCCGACCGCATCCACACCCTGGGCCAGGATGAAACGACGGGTCTGATCCCGCCCCGTGTCGACATCGACCAGCGATTGCCACGACATGACGCCGGGCCGGCCAGCCTGTTGATCCTCCACCGTCGCGGCGATAGTGTCGAATACGCCGGCAAGGTCGCCCGGCAGGTCTTCCCCGTCGGCCCGCGCCTCCAGCGCGCGGGTGAGCATGCCGAACAGGCCGCGCAGCGACGGATCTTCGGCAAGTGCGGCCAGCATGGACTGCGCATCGGCGATGCGGCTGGCGAGGTCGTCCAGCGCCTCGATGTCCAGAAACAACAGGCCGTTGTTACGGAAGAACGGATCGCTGCCGGGCTCGTAGACGTACCAGAACAGGTCGTCGCGGGCCTGCATTGCCTCGGCCAGCGTCCGTGCCGCTGCACCCGACGCCTCAGCCGTCGGCCCGTCGATCACCACCAAAAGCGGGCCGTCGAGCTGCGGGAACGCGGCATCGAAGGCGATTTCCACCTGACGATAGTGCACGTCATCGGAAATCAGGCCTGCACTGGACGTGTTGATGCGCAGGCTTGTCGCCGCATAGGTGGCCGCGACCGCCGTCAACGCGAGACAGATGGCAATGGCCAGTCGCGCATGCCGGCGGATGAGGTTTACCCAGGCTGCCAGGGCATCGCCGTACCGTTCGGCCAGCGTATCAATCATTCTCGGCCGTCGCGTCTCAGCCCATGGATGCAGGGCCCGGCCGGCAGACGAAACACGGGTCCGGGCGCGCGCCTAATACCGCGCCTGGGCCGCCGACGCAAATCCTGGGTACCACCGATGCGCGTCAGACGCGCGCCACCATCATCTTCTTGATCTCGGCAATCGCCTTACCGGGGTTCAAGCCCTTCGGACAGGTCTTCGCGCAATTCATGATGGTGTGGCAGCGGTAGAGCCGGAACGGATCCTCCAGCGCATCCAGCCGCTCGCCCGTCATTTCGTCCCGGCTGTCCACCAGCCAGCGATAGGCTTGCAGGAGGATCGCCGGGCCCAGATAGCGGTCGCCGCTCCACCAGTAGCTGGGGCAGGAGGTTGAGCAGCAGAAGCAGAGGATGCACTCATAAAGGCCATCCAGCTTCTTGCGCTCGTCCGGCGCCTGCAGCCGTTCGCGGTCCGGCGGCGCGCCGGTCTGCGACTGCAGCCAGGGCTGGATCGACGTGTACTGGGCGTAGACATGCGTGAGGTCCGGCACGAGATCCTTCACCACCGGCATATGCGGCAGCGGATAGACCTTCACCGTGCCCTTCACTTCATCGATCGGCTTCAGGCAGGCAAGCGTGTTCGTGCCGTCGATGTTCATGGCGCACGAACCGCAGATGCCTTCGCGGCATGATCGGCGGAAGGTCAGCGTGCTGTCGACGTCGTCCTTGATATGGATCAGCGCGTCCAGAACCATCGGCCCGCACTGGTCGAGATCGATGGTGTACTCGTCCAGGCGCGGATTCTCGTCGGTGTCCGGGCTCCAGCGATAGACGGCGAAATCCTTCGACCGCTTGGCGCCTTTGGGTGCCGGATGGGTCTTGCCCCTGCGAACCTTGGAGTTTCGGGGAAGCGTGAACTCGGCCATGGTCGTCCTCTGTATCGTCCCCACCGGACGGCCGGTGGTCTTCGGCCTCTTTCGCTCAGGTCAGTAGACCCGCGCCTTCGGCGGGAAGGCCTGCACGTCGTTGGTCATCGGCTGGAGATTGACCGGGCGGTATGCCAGCCGCGTCTCGCCCTTGCCGTCGACCCAGCAGAGCGTGTGCTTCATCCAGTTGTCGTCGTCCCGCTCGGAGAAATCCTCGCGCGCGTGCGCACCGCGGCTTTCCTGCCGGTTCAGCGCGCCATGCAGGGTCGCAACGGCCTGGATCATCAGGTTGTCCAGCTCCAGCGTCTCGACCAGATCGCTGTTCCAGATCAGCGACTTGTCGGCCACGCCCAGGCCGCCCATCTTGCCCCAGGTCCCCGCCATCGCGTCTTTGCCGTGCTGCAGCGTCTCGCCGGTGCGGAACACGGCGCAGTCGTTCTGCATGGTCCGCTGCATTTCAGACCTGAGGTCGGCGGTACGGATCTCCTGCTTGTTGTGGCGCACGCGGTCCAGCCGGTCGATGGCTGCCTGGCCGGCGTCCTCCGGCAGCGGCTTGTGGCTGCTGCCCGGCGTGATCACCTCCGCCGCGCGGATCGCCGCCGCGCGACCGAACACCACGAGGTCGAGCAGCGAGTTTGAGCCGAGGCGGTTGGCGCCGTGGACCGAAACACAGGCCGCCTCACCGATCGCCATCAGGCCCGGCACCACCCGGTTCGGATCGGCATCCGTCGGCGCTACCACCTCGGTCATCCGGTTGGTCGGTACGCCGCCCATATTGTAGTGCACGGTCGGCAGAACCGGGATGGGCTGCCGGGTGACGTCGACATCGGCGAAGATACGCGCCGATTCCGCAATGCCCGGCAGGCGCGAATGGATGACGTCGGCATCCAGATGCTCAAGATGCAGATGGATGTGGTCCTGGCCCTGGCCGACGCCGCGGCCCTCGCGGATCTCGATGGTCATCGACCGGCTGACGACGTCGCGCGACGCCAGATCCTTCGCCGAGGGGGCATAGCGCTCCATGAAGCGCTCGCCCTCGGAATTGGTGAGATACCCGCCCTCGCCGCGCACCCCCTCGGTGATCAGGCAGCCCGCGCCGTAGATGCCGGTGGGGTGGAACTGCACGAACTCCATATCCTGCAGCGGGAGGCCGGCGCGCGCCACCATGGCCGCGCCGTCTCCGGTGCATGTATGCGCAGACGTACAAGAGAAGTACGCCCGCCCGTACCCTCCGGTCGCCAGCACGGTCTCATGCGCCCGGAACCGGTGCATGGTGCCGTCGTCCAGATTCCAGGCGACGACGCCGCGGCAGGCGCCGTCTTCCATCATCAGATCCAGCGCGAAGTACTCGATGAAGAACTCCGCCTCGTGCTTCAGCGACTGCTGATAGAGCGTATGCAGCATCGCATGGCCGGTACGGTCGGCGGCAGCACACGTCCGGTAGGCGGTGCCTTGGCCGAACTTCGTCGTCATGCCGCCGAAGGCCCGCTGGTAGATCTTGCCTTCCGGCGTACGCGAGAACGGCAGGCCGTAATGCTCGAGCTCGATGATCGCCGGCACCGCCTCGCGGCACATGTATTCGATGGCGTCCTGATCGCCCAGCCAGTCTGACCCCTTCACGGTGTCGTACATGTGCCAGCGCCAGTCATCCTCGCCCATATTGCCGAGTGCTGCCGACACGCCGCCCTGGGCCGCCACGGTATGGCTGCGCGTGGGGAACACCTTGGTGATGCACGCGGTCTTCAGCCCCTTTTCCGCCATGCCGAAGGTCGCGCGCAGACCGGCGCCACCGGCGCCGACCACCACAACATCATAAGTGTGGTCGATGATTTCGTAGGCTTTGGTCATGACGAATAGGGTCCTAGCCGGCGAAGGCGAGCTTGAGCACGGAGAAGATCGACGCAACCGCAAACGCGAAGAAGGTCAGCTTGGTAGCGATGTCGACGACGATCTTGAGGCCATGGGGTTGGACATAGTCCTCGTAGACGACCTGCATACCCAAGGCGGCGTGATAGAAGGTCGCAACGATCAGCGAGATCAGCAGCGTCGCCGTGACGGGATGGGAGACCCAATCCCGCATCTCGGCATACTCCGCCCCCGCCATGCCGACAAGCGACGCCACGAACCAAAGGGTGAGCGGCACCAGAGCGACGGCCGTGACCCGCTGCATCCACCAATGGTGGACGCCTTCCTTGGCGGAGCCGAGCCCGCGGGCGCGGGCGACAGGTGTTCGCAGCGTCATCTCAGCCCCCCATGCTCGCCAGGCCGATGATCCAGGCCAGAACCGTCAGCGCCGTGGAGGCGCCGACCGTCAGCCAGCCGGTCTTGGCGAGAACGTCCAGATCGAACCCCCAGCCGGCATCCCAGACCAAGTGCCGGATGCCGTTGCACAGGTGGTAGAAGAGCGCCCAGCTCCACCCGAACAGGATCAGATAGCCAAAGAGCGATCCAAGGAAGCCCTGCGCGCTGTCAAACGCGTCTGGGCCAACGGCGGCCGCGACCAGCCACCACACCAGCACGATCGTGCCGACGCCGAGCGCGACACCGGTCAATCTGTGGAGGATGGACAGAACGCTTGTGATCTGAGGCCGATAAATCTGCAGATGCGGCGACAACGGCCGCTCGCGTACAGCCATGATGAACGCTCCCCCGGTGCGCGGTCGCACCAGCCCGATGCACGCTATTCTCAAGTTTCACTGAGTATTACGCACCTGCACAATCGAAGTCAACGCAAGGCCGCGCCAAGCGCCGACATAGACGAAAATGCCGCTTGCCCGCGCGGCGAAAGGATAGACATGATAGCGAAGTGTCCATCGATTCCTGAAGCCGACAAGGCGCCGCACCGTGAACAGGCATGAGAACACGGGAACCAGCGCCGAGGGCGCCGCTACCGACTGTAGTCCACCTTCGGCGGTTGAGCTGACATTGGCTGTCACCCGCGGTGTACGGCGCCTTCTGGCGGGGCTGGGCTATGCCTCCATCGCCGAATGCACGCTGGCCAATGGCCGCCGCGCCGACGTGCTGGCTGTCGGTCCCGCAGGCGAGGTGGTGATCGTCGAGGTCAAGGTGTCCGTGGCCGACCTGCGCGGCGACCGCAAATGGCCGGACTACGAGCCCTTCTGCGACCGCCTCTTCTTCGCGGTTCCGCCGGGATTTCCCAATGAGTTGGTGCCAACCGATCCCGGTTTGATCGTTGCCGATGCCTATGAAGGCGCGATCCTGCGCGAAGCGCCGACCCACACGCTGACCGCCGCCCGACGCAAGGCCATGCTTCTGCGCTTCGGCCTGACCGCCGCCAGCCGGCTGCACCGGCTTGAGGACCCGCAACCCTAGCATCCGTCATCTGGTGCCGTTCAGCTCCGGTCCGCTGCGTATGTCTCCGGTACGGGTTGTTAGCTATCTCTTCGGTGCGGGCATGCCCGGTTTCGGAACTGCGCGTCCATGGCCGCCGGCAGAGTCACAGCGGTCATGCATGGCCAGCTCACCCTCACAGTGCCAAGGCCGTCGTCGAGCCGCCGATGGCCGAACGTGACCAACAGACTAACCACCGCCGACGTGCGCCGGAGGCCGGCCGGAGCGATACCTGGCCTGATCCACCGCACCTCATCCCATGGGGCCGCGCTCCAGCCCTTCACCGCACCGATCGAAAGATCAGGCGCTCTGACGAACCAGGCACAAGCGCAAGCGCAGCATGCCGCCACAATGCCTGATCAGAAGAACCCCTGCCATCACGATGGATGCTTCTTGCTTCTTATGATTACAACGCATTACACTTTTCCCGAGCTTATTCTACTACTCTAGCATTCATTGCATTCTCTTGGCGCTCTAAGTTGCTTGTCACGCACCTAAGATTAGCAAACTTCAATCTTGGGCGGAGGCTAAGAAATAGAAAATCCCAGGATTAGCGAATACGGTCTTGCGCGTGGTCGTCGCCTGGAAGAAGCACTCCGCATCCGAAAAATCAGCAAGATGTACGTTCTTGCGATAGAAATCGGGATTAACGAAAGCGCAATAGGCTGATGGAGAAAGGGCGCCCCAATAACGACAGACAACGCCATCAAACTCTGCCAAGCACTGGACATTTCTGCAGATTGGTTTCTATTGGAGCGGGGGAATATAGATCCGCACGTTTCGTTCTCAGTTAGTCTCGACGAGAGGCCTTCTGGAGAATCTGAGAGCGCTACCAAATGATTTGGGCCTTTGTACTCATAAATCCGCTGGTCCGTCGGTCTGATGGCCGAAGTCGCCTGGGAGATAGGTGAGGGCCAGCCGTCAGTATGCGGCAAGACTGTAAGTTTCGTGATATTTGATTCTTCCAACAGTCAGGCGTCCTGCCTTTGGAAGTTTCGACGATAGCTTTTCCAGTCAAAAAGTGTGAAATGTACTCATTAATCAAGTGATGTGAGCCAAGAAAACAAGTGAACAGAAAAATTATTTCAGATTCTTGTTGCGCGATGCATCGGAGCGCATTAGGCGAATGATCGATATCACAGATTTGTAATCAATCGTGAGCGACAGAAGCGGGAAGAAATCTAAATGCCATCTTGGATCTCTGCTCCAGCGCAGCAACGCTCTGAACGTGGCGAGAATGTCGGTTCCTCTCCTCCGCAAGCCTCGGCGGAAGCGAGCGCCGGCGAGCCCAGAGCGACGAAGAGAAGCCCCAGTTGCCGACCGAGGTCGGTGATGCGTGGATGAGCCTGGCCGAAGTTGCGCGGCGGCGCGGGTGATGGCGGGTAAGCCGACGCCCTTTCTGCCCGCGAACATGGGGGCTAGGGAGCTTGGCAAGGTTCGACGTGGCGCAGCCTAAGCACCACGGAGCATCACGTAGCGTCCGGGAGCTAAATTGACAGCGCGCTTCGGCCTATGCCGGAATTCTCAGCCAGAATTGTGGTCCTACTTCGATGTTCTTTCCGTTCCGGCACCAAGACGTGGCCGGATCGGGCCGCACCTTGGCATCGGTACGACGAACGAAAGCGCGCCGACCGACATGATGCGCCATAGACGAGGGAGACGACCATGCTCGATTTTCTCAACAGTCCGCTAACCCACGGCTGATCGGTGTTCAGCGAGAGTTGCGCGGCTGTGACGGATGGTGAGGTCGGCCGCCATCTGCAGGATTTGTATGAAGCGGCGAACCTGGCGCACCTTCGTCAACGGCTGGTCCGTCACGTGGCAGAGCTCGGATTCTGGGGCGTCGGCGAGTACGTGAATTGCCTGCAGGTGACCGAGACTTATGCGAGCCCCACAAAGTTCATCTGGGACAACCTGTCCGATCATGTCGGCAGTCGCAGGCTGGACCTGATCGACGCCGTGTTCTCCGCGGCCCTGTCGCAGGGCGCCGCAGAAGAGAACCGCAGGCTGCGATGGCTGGCATCGCAGAAGCGTCCCTACCTCCTGTTTACGCGTGAGACCGCGCAGTTCAGGTTCTACCGCGAGTTCCGCAAGACACTTGACGACTTCAGGCTTCGCAGCCCCAATACCTTGGTCGTGCCGGTGCCGGACGGCGGTGCCGGATTGCGACGCCTCTGGGCCTTCTGCGAAACCAACGAGAGCCTGCGAAACGCCCATGGGGCAGCTTGCCTCATGATGGCCTACAACCACATGAGGCTGCTTCTCTCGGCGGAAGGAACAGGTTTCGGAAGCCGCCCGGCAACCTTGGGAAATGCGGCGGCGGACGGGCCGGAGCGAGGTCCCATGCTCGCCGCAGCGATGCCAAGCCAGACACACAAACCTGCCTTGGCCCAGGGGTATTCGACGCGAGAGGAGGCGGTGCGCGCCCATATCGAAGATCACCTGAACGATCCTGAGCTCGGGATGGCCCAACTCTGCCGAACATTCGCGATGTCCCGGCGGACGGTCTACCGCATGTTCGCCGGCGACGGCGGCGTCGCACGCTATCTGACCGAACGCCGCTTGGCTCGCGCGTTCGGTGAACTGAGCACCGCTTCACCGTCGCGCGGACTGATCTCTGCCGTCGCAGAGCGCTATGGCTTCGTCGACCAGAACCACTTCAGCCGCCTGTTCCGAAAGAAGTTCCAGATCGCGCCAAGCGATGCGATCGGTGTTGGATCGGCGAACCGGAGACCGGTGACCTGCGACAGGGGTTTGACAAGCGACCTTACCCCGGGATTGCTCGGGAGCGACCGAGCCGTGGCGACCAGTTGACCTGACGGGGGGAAGGGCGTGGCAGCCGCTTCCACGCCGCTCACGGTGTTGCGTCACGTTGGCACGCACAGCCAAAGACAGGCGTTCTTGGCCCTGCACCCGCAAATTCGGGCTCCTGTACCCATAAATATGCTGTTCAGTCCGTCTGATCGCCAAAGTCGCCCCAGAGATAGATGAAGGTCAGCATCCAATTTGCAGCAAGATTGTAGGTGTCGCGATACCTCGCCCTTCCGACAGTCGGGCATCCATTCAGCGAAGGTTTCAGCGATAGAGCAAACAGTCAAAAAGTGGACCGTGTACTCATTAAGCAAGTGATGTGAGCCAAAAAATCAAGTGAATGGAAAAGTTTTTCAGATTCTTGTTGCGAGGTGCGCTGGAGTGGATTACGCGAATGGATGATATCACAGATCCGTGAGCAATCGTGAACGACAGAGATGAGAAGAGATTTAAATGACTTCTTGGGTCTCCGCTCGGGCGCAGCGCCGCTCTGAGCGTGGTGTGAATGTCGGCCCTTCTTCGCCGCAGCCCGGGCGCCGACGCGCAGCAATTGGCGGCCGGTCCGCAGGCGCGGAGCCTGGGCGACCGGCATCCGGCAGCAGACGCTGGCTGTAAGGAGGGCTCAAAACGATGACTGTGGGGAGGTGACAGACCGTGGCACGGGCTGGCTTGGGCCGGAGTCTGGAGGCTCTGTATGAGGCCGCAGACTTAGACCAGCTGCGCGAACGGCTGACCGCTCATCTTACGAACCGCGGGTATCTGGGGGTGTGCGAGATCATAAATCCGCTGCAGATCCCCAAAACCCGGCCGATCCGCATAAGGCCCGTCTGGGACAACTTCGCGGACTTGGTGGGACAGCGGCGGGCCGACCTGTTGGCGGCCTATGGTCCGGCGCCCTTGTCGTTTGGTGTTGAGGAGGAAAGCCGCAGACTCGCCGTCCTGGCCAGGCAAGTGCGGCCCTATCTCTCGCAGGCGGGCGAACTGGCCGGCTTCAAGGCCCAGTATGAACGCAACGGAATTGCCAGGGACTTTGGACTCAAAGCTGAGGAATGCCTCGCCGTGCCATTTCCGGATGGTGGTGCTGGGAGGCTGCGCATGTGGTCTTGGGTCGAGGACAAGAGCGCCCTCAGGAACGCCGAAGAGGCCGCGGCCCTCATGATGACCTACCACCACATGAGGCAGCTTCTCGGTACGGAAGGGCCCCAGTCCGCGGGCCTGCCGACAAGGGACGGCGAGGTGGAGCCGACCGCACCGGGGCATGATCCCCTGCACACCTCGATTCCGGCCCGCCACATGGGCGCGCCCGACCTGGTCCAAGAGCCGGTGACGCGGGACCAGGCGGTGCGTGCCCATATCGAGGAGAACCTTCACGATCCCGCGCTCGAGGTGGATCAGCTCTGCCGGATGTTCGCGATTTCTCGGCGGACGGTCTACCGCATGTTCGCCCGCGACGGTGGCTTTGGCCGCTATCTGACCGAACGTCGCCTGGTCCGCGCCTTCGGTGAGCTGAGCCTCGCCTTGCCGTCGCGCGGCCTGATCTATGCCGTTGCGCGGCGCCATGGCTTCGTCGACCAGAACCACTTCAGCCGCCTGTTTCGAGCCAGGTTCCACATCGCGCCAAGCGATGCGGTGAGCCTGGGACTGGCGCGCTTAGAACCGGCGTCCCACAAGAGCGGCCCGGAGACCGACACTGTCGGTGGCCCGCCTGCCAGAGATCAAGCCTCAGGGCCCGGCTGAGGGAAAGACATCCGCTGGAATGGCCGGCGTTTCCGCTCGCCGACATGGCGGTGGATGGCACGCTCATCCAGACGATTGGCACGCGCAGCCAGAGACAGGCCAACAGTCGATTTTGTAATGAGTTTCTAGCTTGGCGCGGAGTGGCGGGATGCTCCCTTCCCGGCGAACAGCGCACGAGCGTGCCATCCGTGAGCGGCGCCAGCAGTTGGCCGCGGCGCATTGTGGTCGGTTTGACGGAGGATTGCACAAGACAGAAAGAGGCGCTGGAAGTGACGGTTCGCAGACTATCGGAGGTCTTGGGGCTGTGCCGGTTATGGTATCCCGGCTAAGACAAGGCTGCGGCCGTACCTGTAAAAAGCGGCCCAGGGCATGAGACGCATAGCACTGATCGGAGTGATGCGGAGAGTATTCAAAAATATTATGAGTCAATTCGCCGATGTTATGGATTCAATAAGGACAGAATATGTAACCATTAATATGTACAGACCCTGATGAAGAGTCTTTTCATTTGTTTTGGAGTAAAAAATGACAAGTTTATTAAAATATTATCTTGCACTAACAAGTTTACTTTGATACATATATGAAAATGCTGCAGAAATGCGGGCCAGGAATCTCAAAGATTGCCGGCCTGTGCTTGGCGATACTGAAATCCAGGGCGGAGCCATCTACCAGTCATCTTGCCTCTCCACGTCTTGCGCGTGGCGGATTGGGTGAACGCTTGCTTCACGCGCCCCTCGGGTGGGCGGTGAACAGATGGGAAGAGACATGTCGATCTGTCGCGAGACCATGGTGACCCCGACCCATTCCGCCCCCCCGGCCCTGCGCCGCATGCTGGCCGGCACGACGGCGCTGACCACCACGGCCGTTTGCGGCTGGCTGCTGACGACCGATCCCGCATGGGCGGACCTGCAGACCGGCGGCACGGTGGTGGAGGGGTCGGCCCAGATCACCTACGGCGCCGACAGCGTCACCATCCAGCAGGGCTCCGACCGGGTGATCATCGAGTGGGACACCTTCGATGTCGGCGAGGGCAACGCGGTCAACTTCCTGCAGCAGGACTTCATGGTGGCCCTCAACCGGGTCCTGAACGGCGGGCCGTCGGAGATCCTGGGCTCCCTCACCGCCGGCGGCACCGTCATCATCTCCAACCCCGCCGGCGTCGTGTTCGGGCCGAACGCCAGTGTCGACGTGCAGTCGATCGTCGCCACCTCGCTCAACCGCCTTCTCCATCGGCGCGGTGGGCGGCCCCGGCGGGCTGCAGCCGGCGGCCGGTGGCGAGACCGGCGGCGAGAGCCAGGGCCCGGTCAATCTCGGCGATCTGGAACCGGTGGCCGGCCCCGGCAGCCAGCAGGCCCAGGCCGAGGACACCTGTGTGGAGACCTATTTCGCCGACTTCTGGAACGTCGATACGGCGTGCCAGTAGGCGCGGGCCTGAGGCAGCGCCGAGAACCACATCCCTCTTGCGATCGACGGTTGGACGCCAGGCGCGCCGATCGCAAAGAGGATGCCCCCCTCTCGCCCCAAGGACCGGTCACCGAGCCTGAGGAGCGGAGAAGCCGCGCAACATTGGAGAACCTGAGGAGACTGCGGTGAATGAGTATGATCTGACGGATGTTGAGTGGTCAGCCATCAGGCCGGTGCTTCCCAACAAGCCGCGCGGGGTGCCGCGCGTCGACGACCGCAGGGTACTGAGCGGCATCTTCTTCATCCTGCGCAGCGGCACACCTTGGCGGAACCTGCCGAAGGACTATGGCCCGTACACGACCTGCTACAATCGCTACGTCCGGTGGCGCAGGGCCGGCATCTGGGACCGCATCGTGGCGGCCATCGCAGAAGACGGCGACGATGCCGCTCCAGCGGAAGACGGCAAGCGAGGCGGCAACGCGGACCGTAGGGAAGCTAGCCAGGCGATGCGGTGAGCGTCGAGGCCCGGCTGAGCGGAAAGACGTCCGATGAAATGGCCGGTGTTTCCGTTCGCCGACAGGGCGGTGCGGCAAGGATGGCACGCTCATCCAGACGATTGGCACGTGCAGCCAGAGACAGACCCGCCGCTGATTTAGTAATTCCTTTTGCGTACGGGGCAGACGGGAAGCCCCCGTCGCCGGTGCAATGTGGACGCCGACGCCAGCAGCGGGGCGGGGACTGTTAGGAGTCGTGAGGCTGCACCGATTATGGTGTCCGGCCTAAGACAAGGCTGCCGCCATACCTGTAAACATCGGCCCAGGACGTAGGATCTACAGAACTGACGCGGATCATGTGGAAGGCATGCAAAATTGCCATGAGTCAATTCGTCGATAAACTGGAGTCAACTGAATCAAAGATTGTACTCATTAATTCTTTCTGATTCTAATGAAGAGTCTTTTCATTTAAAATGGAGCAAAAAATGACAAATTAACTAAAATATTATCTTGCATTAACGAGTTTACTTTGATACATACAAGAAAATGCTGCGGAAATGCGGGCCTGGCATATCACAGCTTGCCGGCCTGTGTTTGGCGATACTGAACTCCAGGGCAGAGCCATCTATCGGTCATTTTGCCTCCCCACGTCGTGCAGCGTGCGGGTTGGGTGAACGCTTGCCTCACGCGCCCCTTGGGCGGGCGGTGAACTGAAGGGAAGAGACATGTCGATCTGTCGCGAGACCATGGTGACCCCGACCCATCCCGCCGCCCCGGCGCTGCGCCGCATGCTGGCGGGTACGACGGCGCTGACCACGGCGGCCGTTTGCGGTTGGCTGCTGACCACCGATCCCGCATGGGCAGATCTGCCGACCGGCGGCACGGTGCTGGAGGGGTCGGCCGAGATCACCTACGGCGTGGACAGCGTTACCATCCAGCAGGGCTCCGACCGGGTCATCATCGAGTGGGACACCTTCGATGTCGGCGAAGGCAACTCGGTCAACTTCCTGCAGCAGGACTTCATGGTCGCCCTGAACCGGGTGCTGAACGGCGGGCCGTCTGAGATCCTGGGCTCCATCAACGCCGGCGGCACCGTCATCATCTCCAACCCCGCCGGCGTGGTCTTCGGGCCGAACGCCAGTGTCGATGTCCAGTCCATCGTCGCCACCTCGCTCGGCATCATGAACGACCGCTTCATGGCCGGCGACCTGGTGTTCGACCAGGCCGGCGACCCGACGGCGGTGGTGTCGAACGCCGGCGAGATCACGGTGGCCGAAGCGGGGCTGGCGGCCCTGGTGGCGCCCGGTGTGCAGAACAGCGGCGTGATCCGGGCGCAGGCGGGCACGGTGGCGCTGGCCTCCGGCAGGGCGGTGACCATCGACCTCTACGGCGATGGGCTGGTCAGCCTGGCGGTCACGGCGCCGACCCTGGACGTGCCGGTGGATGCCCAAGGCAATCCGCTGGACGCGCTGGTGGCGAACATGCCGGAGGGCGAGATCTATGCCGATGCCGGCACGGTGATCCTGACGGCGGAAGCGGCGGCTGGCATCGTCGACAACGTCATCAACATGGACGGTGTCGTGATGGCGAACTCCATCCACGCCGTCGGCGGCCAGGTGGCGCTGGTCGGCGGCCAGCACGGCACGGTGCGGGTGGCGGGCGACATCATCGCCCAGGGCGACGATGAGGATGAGGCCGGCGGCACGGTGCATGTGCTGGGCGAGGCCGTCGTGCTGGCCGACGGCGCCGATATCGACGTGTCGGGCGAGGCCGGCGGCGGCGATATCCTCTTGGGCGGCGACTATCAGGGCGGCCCGCAGCGGGATCTGAGCGGCCTGCAGTATCTGGAACCGGCGGCGGGTGGTGGCACAGTGATCTCCACCGGTCCGACGATGGAGAGCATCGGCTATATCCAGACCGCCGACATCACCTATTTCGATGGCGGTGCCACGGCCTCTGCCGACGCCACGGATGACGGCGACGGCGGCACGGTGATCCTGTGGGCCGACGAGGCGCTGGGCTTCTACGGCACGATTTCGGCCGACGGCGGTGCCAATGGCGGTGACGGCGGCTTCGTCGAAACCTCCTCACCGGGCGTGCTGGACATCCCCGGCACCGTCACGGCCAGCGCCGTCAACGGGCTGGCCGGGCAATGGCTGCTGGACCCGCTGAACCTCACCGTCGTCGATACACTCAGCGGCGACGAGATCCCGCCGGTTGGCACCGATCCGCTGGAGTACCTCTCCAGCCTCACGGCCTCTGAGGTGCTGGCCTCGACCATCGTGGCTTCGCTCAACGGCGGCACCAGTGTGACGCTGCTGACCGGGGATGGCGGCACGGAGGCCGGCGACATCGCCGTCAATGCGGCGATCGAGACGACGACAACCGCGGCCGGCGTGACGCTGACCTTGGAGGCGCACAACGACATCGACGTCAACGCAGCCATCAGCGACGACGGCGAAGGGTTGACCCTCGTCCTGCATGCCAACATCGACCAGCTCGATGCCTCCGGCAGCGCCGGCGGCGATGACGGCGGCACGATCATCATCGACGCCGCCATCGACACCAATGGTGGCGACGTTACGTTGATCGCCGACGAATTCGACATCAACACCACGGTCGCGGCAGGGGTGGGAACCGTCACGGTCCAGCGGGCCTCGTTGGGTAGACTGGTGGTCGGCAACAACTACCAGACAGCCCAAGCGGACGTGACCGATGGCGAGTTGGCACGAATATCCGCCAGCAGCCTGGTGTTTGGCAATCCGACGGCGGCTGACAACCTCGTCACCCTTTTGGAAGTAGCATCGTTCGATTACAGCGCGACCGTCCCCGGCCTCGTGCAGTTCAATGCCCTGGGCGGTGGCGGCGCCTACATCGTCGCCAGGGATACTCTTTCGTTCGACTCTGTCGAGTTCAACGCCAATGACGGCGTCACGTTCACCGGGGACTCGACAGTGACGACGACCGCCGGCGACGCCATCTTCAACGTGGATGCCGACGGAACCGGGGTCGTCGGTGCCTTCGACGATCTTCGGGCCCAAACCGGCGTGACGGCCGTCATCAATAGCGCGGCAGACATACGGATAACGACGCCCGCCTATACCGAAATCAACACCGGCACGATCTCACTCAACGCCACGGACGCGATCACCTTCGCGCGCAGTTCGACCGGCACGATCGGCGTCGGCGACGGCGCGACCGGCGGGCTGAGCTTCACCGACGCCCAGCTTGCGCGGATGACCGCCGCCACCATCAATTTCGGCGATCCAACGACGCCGAACAACACCACGGCGATCAATGTCGCCGACGTCGATCTGAGCCGCATCGGCACGGCTGCGTTCAATACCGATGGCACGACGACCTTCACCGGCGACAGCAGCTTCGCCGCACTCGTCACCACGGGTGGCACGACGACGGTGTCGAACGGCGCAACAGTCGGCGCCACGGCGACGATCGCCTTCGATACCTCGACGGTAAACCTCGACGGCAACCTGACCGCGACCGGCGGCATCAGCGGCACGGCCACCAACGTCAACGTCATCGGCGACACCGGCGGGGCGGAGATCCAGGACGCGATCGACGTGGCCCTGGACGACAACAGCGGGGACAGCCCCGTGACCATCACCGTCGCAGCCGGCACCTATGCAGGCTTCGAAGTCGACAAGCAATTCATCACTGTCGACGGCGCCGGTGCTGCGACCATCATCGAGGCCGCAAGCCCGGCCGTCACCATCAACGCCGACAACGCGACCATCCGGGACATGGCATTGCGGCCCGCGACCGTTGCCACCGATCCCGTCGGCATCCTGCTTGACGGCACGAACGTGACGACGGGCCTGACCGGTATCGAGATCGTCAACGTCGATTTCGTGGCGAACCTCACCGACCCGGCGAACCCGGTCTACCTGGTCGACGGCATCCGCAGCCAGGGCAATATCGGTGCCGGTACCGGCACCGCGGCCGCGCCCGACGTGCTGATCCGCGGCACCAGCAGCACCGACAAGAGCGTGTTCGAGGACCTCTTGGACGCCGCCATCGATGTCGGCGACACCACCGACGGCGACGCGGTCTACGTGGTCCAGGACGTCACCGTGCAGGACGGCGACGACGATGGTTCGGCGACCGGCGGCGCCGGCTTCCGTTTCGGCGCGATCGGCGGGGTCACCGTCAGCAGGGCCACGATGTCCGACGTCGTCGGCGGCGGCATCGACTTCGCTGCGGCGCTGGACAGCGGCGATGCGGTCCTGATCGAAGACAGTGAGATCACCAGCACCGGCATCAACGGCGACGCCGTGCGGTTCGGCGCCACCCTCACCGGCGCGTCGGTGACGATTGCCGGCAACACGTTGAACGGTAGGGCGGATGGCATCGCATTCGACGAAAGCGTCACGAACACCACCGTGCTGATCGGCGGCGACCAGGATGGCGACGCCAACACCATCATCGGTGGCGCTGATTTCGAGTTTGACAGCGGCGTCGAAGTCGCTGGCACCATCTCCGGCGGCCAGTTCCTGATGGTCGGCAACACCAGGATCAGCGGCTACACCGGTATCTTCCTCTCAGCCTCCATCACCGACGCGACGGTATTGATCGCCGGCAATGGCGGCATCGCCGCTGACGAAGGGATCTTCGGCCTGGGCACGTTCGGCGATGCGGTGTTGTTCAACGGCACACTCACCAATGCGGACGTGACGATCGGCGCGGCAACCGTGACCGTCGCCGGCGAGACCATGACCTTCGGCGGCAACGGCCGGATCGTCGGTCGACAGGAAGGCATCGATGTCGGCGCCATCTCGGACGGCCGCTTCAGGGTGATCGGCAACACCTTGATCCAGGGCGGAGTCGAAGGCACCGGCATCGCGGGTGGCGCCGGCATCGAGTTTGAAGGCGCTATCACCAACGGCGCCGAGATCGAGATCCTCGGCAACACCGAGATCAGCGGTGCCGACAACGGCATCGAGTTCGGTGACCCGGACGTCGGATCTTCGGAGGCCCCTGTCACGTCCAGCACGGTCACCATCGCCGGCAACGGGATCGTTGGACAGGGCTTGAGACTCCGCGGTGACGGCATCTGGTTCGGCTCCGCACTGACCGACGCCACGGTGGTGATCGGCGCGGCAGAGCTGGACGTCGACGGCGACAGGGTCATCGAGGTAGATGAGGTCTTCGGCGGCAACACGATCACGGCGGCGCGGACCGGCATCAATGTGGCGGGCGCGGTCACCACGGACACCGGGACCACGGCCTTCACCATCACCGGCAACACGATCGGGGCCAGCGACGCACGCGTCGGCGCCGACGGCATCGCCTTTGCCGGCGGCATCACCGGCAGCGCGACGGTGGCCATCGGCGGCACCGACCAGACGGTCTATGCCACCGACCGGGCGATCGACGTCGTCGCGCTGACCTCGCCGACCACGCTGTCGATCGCCGGCGGTACCTATGATGCGACCGGCGGGTCGCTGCGGGTCGACAATACCGGGATTGCCGGCACCGACGGCGGGCTGGATCTGGGTACTGCCGACTTCGTCGGCGGTACGAACAGCACGGTCGTGGAGGTGGTGACCACGGACGGTTTTGCCGGCGTCGACGTCAGTTTCAGCGGCGAGGCAACTTTCGACGGCGGTACCACAGGCATCAAGCTCTCCGGCCCGGGCATCGACATCGTGGACGACACGCTGGGCAGCATAGAGTTCCTCAGCGAGTTCCCGACCTATATCGAACTGGCGAACGGTGCCGAGTTCGAGCCAGGCCAGCCGACCAACATTGACGCCACCAATGTCACCTTCAACGGCGTTCTGGGCAGCGCCATGACGCTCGCCCAGATGAATGCGCTGGAAGACCGGCTGGTGCATTACGCCGACGACAACACGCTCGGTCTCATCAACACCAACTTCCGCTATGTGATCGACGGCGAGAGCATCCAGCTTGCCGTGAACGCGGCCGGCAGAGGCTTGCTGGGCGCGGATCTGTCGATCGAGGTGCTGGAGGGCACCTTCGGCGGCTCGGTCGAGGTCTGGGTCGACGGCCTGACGCTGACCGGCCAGGGCGACACGACCGTGATCGACACCGACGCCGTCGACGCCTATGGCAACAACGGCGATGTGGACAACGGCTTCCAGGTGGCCGCGATCTCCGACCTGTCCAACGGCGGCGACGTCACGGGCGTGACCATCGACGGCTTCTCGTTCGACACCGTGACCTCGACGGGCAGCACCATCGGTGTCGAGCTGGGCGAAGACGGCACCACGGTCAGCACCGCCATCGGCACCACGGTCCAGAACAGCAGCTTCACCGACCTGGCCAACGGCATCGTCGCCAACGCGGTCGACGGGACGACGACGATCAGCACCGTCGAGATGACCGGCCTGGCCAGCCACGGCATCCATGTCCTGGCCGCGCTGACCAGCAGCGACACCGTCGTCATCGAAGACAGCGAGATCGCCAGCACCAACGAAACCGTGCGGTTCGGCTCCACGCTCACCGGAACGTCGGTGACGATCGCCGGCAACACGCTGACCAGCGGGGTCGACGGCATCCAATTCGACAGCACGGTTACGGACGCCACCGTGCTGATCGGCGGTGCGGAGGACGCCGATGCCAACACCATCATCGCCGACGGCACCGGCATCAACGTAGCAGGCACGATCACCAATACGACGACCGGGACGACGGCCGTCGACATCATCGGCAATACGATCGGTGACGCGGCCGGCACGGTGATCGGGGACCAGGGCATCCTCTTCAACGCCATCACCAACACCGATGCCGACGCAGATCCCGATGCGCTGATCATCACCATCGCCGGCAACACCATCGGCGGTGTGGACGCGGGTGGTGACAGCCTGCTCAGCGCAAATGGTCTCCTCTTCAACGGCGCCCTGACCGACGCCACGGTGCTGATCGGCGGTGCTGAGGATGCCGACGCCAACACCATCATCGGTGGCATCGATAATAGTGTGGACAACGGCATCTACTTCACCGACGACATCTCCGGCGGCCGCGTCCTGGTGGTCGGCAACACCAGGGTCAGCGGCTTCTTCGGTGTCTATTTC
>JANQQD010000120.1 GCA_028285185.1 Anaerolineae bacterium
TTGGAGCATGCGCATCACGGCGGTCGGGACGATTTGCCAGGAGAGGCCGAATTTGTCCTTCAGCCAGCCGCAGCGCTGCTCCGCCTCGTCCCCACCCTCGGACAGACGGTCCCAGAAGTGGTCGATCTCCTCCTGCGTGTCGCAGTTGACCTGGAACGAGATCGCGGGGCTGAAGGCTTGTCCCGGCCCGGCGTTCAGCGCGGTGAAGGCCTGGCCGTCCAGCTCAAAGCCAATGGTCAGGACCGATCCGGGCGGTCTGTGGTGGATCTCCTGCCCGGCCTCGCCATAACGCGTCACCACCGTGATCCGTGCGTTGGGGAAGATCGAGAGATAGAAGTCGACCGCCGCTTCCGCATTGTCGTCGAACCAGAGGCAAGGCGTGATCGATTGAACCGTGGGCATCGGCGTCCTCCATTCGGGCTGGGACAGGCGGTCGGTCAGGAGGCCTGCGCCGTATCGGGCTGCAGCAGCGCGGCCAGATGGTCGAACGCTTCGCTCCAGCCTTCGCCGTGGGAGAGGATGCTCTCCTCCGACGACAGACCGACCTGGCGGATGCTGACGCGGGTCCGGTCGCCCACCTCTTCGAACGTGGCGGTGATCTCGGTGTCGTTCTCCACGACGCCGTCGTCGTTGGCCCAGCCATGGGTAAACACTAGGCGCCGCTGCGGCACGATCTCACGGAACAGACCGCGCAGCCGGAAGGTCATGCCATTCTCGCCGTGATAGGTGCACCGGTAGGCGCCGCCTGGCCGCACGTCGAAATGCGTATCGGAAAGCGTACACCTGTCCGGGAAGAACCAGAGCGTCAGCCGCTCAGGATCGGTCCAGGCCGCCCAGACCAGATGCAGCGGCGCATCGAAGGTGCGGGTGATCAGCAGGTCGCGATCGCTGGGCGTCGTCTCCGGCTTTATGTCGATGGCCGACATGACGGTGATCCTTCTCGTCGCGCTCGGGTTAGCAGCAGCTGCCGCCAGCGGCGTCACGGTCGTATTCGTCGTGCAGGCGGACCCAGCTCATGACGCCGTCGGCTTCATTGCGGCCCTTGGGCGCGAGGTCCAGGAAGTTGAACGGCACGAACAGGCTGTCGTTGCCGCGCGCATAAGCCGAATAGGTGTGGAACACCTCGCCGGCCTCGTTCTTGGCGAAGATGCTGTTGGCCGGCATGTCTTCGGCCATCAGGGGCGAGGTGCCGTAGTTGTAGACCGGCGCGCCGCTGGCGATCTGCTCGGGCGTGAAAGACGCCCCGAAATCGTAGTTGAAGCTGGTGCCGGCCGACGAAACCCAGAGAAACGTCCAGTCCATGCGGGCCCTGACATGTTCGATCTGGTCCAGCGGAACGCGCGAGATGGCGACGAAGGACAAGTCCGCATGCTCGAAATGCTTGCGCGACACGTCCACATGATCGGCCATGGCCGCACAGCCCGGACAGATATGGTCAGAGCCCGGCGCCAGCATGAAGTGCTGGACGAACAGCTGGCTGCGGCCCTGGAAAAGGTCGCCGAGCGACAACGGGCCATTGGGCGACTGGAAGACATAATCTGTCTCGACCTTGACCCATGGCAGGGCGCGCCGCGCCGCGTTCACTCGGTCGCGCAGATGTGTGGCCTCACGCTCTTCAGCCAGCAGGGCCTTGCGAGCGGCCAACCATTCCTCACGGGATACGATCTCGGGGCGCATTGTCGTCCTCCTCGTTCGGTATTCGGGCTACATCGTGGCCAGTTCGCCGGCCAGACGGTCGAGGCATCCAGGCCAGCTGATGGCGTAGCCGGCCTCTCGCGCGGCGATCTGGCCGTCGGTCGTTTCGAACTGGGTGTCGATCGTCAGCGTCGTGCGGCCGTCGGTTTCTGCGAAGGTGATGGTCACGCGGGACCGTGGCGGCAGGCCCGCGCCGCAGGGATGCGCCATATCGCGGTCGCCCTCGTAGACGAGCCGCTCCGGCGGGACGATCTCAATGAAAGTGCCGTCGCAGGGATAGACCGTGCCGTCGGGGGCCCGCATCTTCAGGCGGAAGGCCCCCCCGACCCTGAGGTCGATCGTGCAGTCATAGCTCTGAAAGCCCTCCGGCCCCCACCAGCGCACAAGGTGCTCTGGCTCGGTCCACGCCTTCCAGACGAGCAGGCGCGGCGCGTCGAAGATGCGGGTGATGACGATCTGCCGATCGTTCGGCGCTGAGGTCGTGCTGTCCATGAGCTGATCCATCGAAGGCTCCCGTCAGGCGGTCAGGCCGCTCAGATGCTCGGCGAGGCAGTCGAAGGTCGACTCCCAGCCACCGACAACGCCCATCTCTTCATGCTTGCGCCGCTCTTCTTCCGTCGGATGGGCGATCCGCAGCGTCAGCCGCGTCTTGTCGCCGAGATCTTCAAACAGGCAGGTCATCACCAAGCCGCTCGGCAGGTCGCCGCCGGTGGGCGGCTCGAAGCCCTCGTCGAACTCATCGGTCGAAACGATGCGTTCCATCGGCACGATTTCCAGGAAGGTCCCGGCGACCGGGTATTCCGTTCCGTCCGGGCCACTCATCACGTAACGTGAGCGGCCTCCCGGGCGGAAATCGAGCTCCACGACGCGGGTGGTGAAGCCCTTCGGCCCCCACCATCGGGCGACATGCTCCGCTTCTGTCCAGGCCCGCCAGACCAGCGCCCGGGGGGCGTCGAACACGCGGGTGACAGTGATCTCGTGGGACGCATCAGGCATTGCCGCCATCGCCATTCTCCGTCTCCTGGAGGCTTTTCAGGTAGGCGTCCAAACGGTCCAGGCGCCCTTCCCAGATGGCCCGCTGCTCAGCGATCCAGTCTTGGGCTGTCGCCAGCGGATCCGGCTGGATCTCGCATGTGCGTACCCGCCCGGTCTTCCGGGACCGGATCAGGCCGCCGTCTTCCAGCACCTGCAGATGTTGCAGGAACGACGGCAGCGCCATCCCGAAGGGCTGCGCCAGCTCGCTGACCGAGGCGGGGCCCTGGCTGAGCTGGTGCAAGACCGCGCGGCGCGTCGGATCGGCGAGGGCGCGGAAGACGCTGTCGAGTTCGATTTGTTGGTTAGGCATTTGCCTAACTTATTGGCGCTCGATCGATGGCGCAAGGAAAAATTAGGTGATCGCCTAAGTTTCGTCCGTGACGCCGATTATGGCGATCCTTGGCGCCGGTTCTCGCCTATCCAAAGCGGACGCCGGTCGGCTTGCGAAACAGCAGATGGTCCCCGGCGCGCGTGCCTTGCCGGTGAAGGTGGCGCCCCAGTGCCAGCTGGGCCGGCTCCCACCGGGCGAGGGCGCGATCGATGTCGTCCGGATTGGCCGCAAGCGCCTCCGCTAGGGCGAGGGCATTCGCCGCGGCCTTCGAGGTGCTGGCGGCCGTATGGGGCCGAGGAATGAAGGCCGCATCGCCCAGCAGGATCACGCGTCCCTTGACCATCCGTTCGATGGCCAGATCGCGAATGGTCTGGGCGAAGGGCTGCTCCGTCGCCTTGACGGCATCCCGGAATGCAGGCGGCAGCAGGGCGTCGGCCTCATCGCGGATATGCCGGCGCCATTTCGGCGCCAGCTTGCCTTCGGGCATCGAGAAGCCTCGGTCGCGGCCGTCCACATCCGTCATTACCTCGCGAAGGGCGATTTCGTCGACAACGCGATACCATACCCAGTTGTAGAGCCGGTGGCCGGCCCGCGTATCGTTCTGATCGCCCGGAACGAGATAGCCCAGAATGTGCGAGCCATCGGTATTGGCGAAGCCAAAATCGCCATGCAGTTCTGCGCGGGCAGAGGCTGGCATTGCGCTCTCGGGCAGAAGGCCGCGCCAGGCGAGATAGCCTGCGTAAGTGGGTTCAGCGTCGGGCCAGAGCAGCCGGCGGACGGTCGAGCCGTTGCCGTCTGCCCCGATCAGAAGATCTGCGCTCACCTCGGTTCCGTCGGTAAAGCGCGCCGTGACCGTGTTGCGGACCTTGTCCTGCCGCACGTCGGCCAGAGTCTTGCCGCGGTGGTAATGATCCTGGCCGAAGGCCAGCAGCATCGTTGTGTATATCAGCGACCAGGATGTCTGGGTCTGCGGCGCGAACTGCCTGCTCTCGATGGTGCCGTCCGGTCTGAAGACCGTGCGTTTCCGCGATGGCACGCCCAGATCCATGCGGTCGACCTCGACCCCGGCACGCCTCAGGACCTCGATGACCTCTGGCTGCAGAACGATGCCGCCGCCGCGGCTGTCGAGATCGTGGGACGACCTCTCATAGATGTCGACGGTCCACCCCGCTCTGCGAAGCATGGCGCTCGCGAAAAGGCCGCCCAGCGACCCGCCGATAACGACGCCGTGCCGGGGCTCCGACGCTGATCCCAACATCTCCATGCCTTCCTTTGTCTGCGGCTTCCACTGCGATGCCGTGTGTGCCCGCGGTCTTGGCGGACACCGGCGTTCCGGTTGCCACGACATGTATTTCGCGATAGTTGGTGATATAAGAGGCAACTTAGGACTATTACTCATTCAAAATTGGCATCAATCATGGACCGGATTGCCGCCATGCGCAGCTTCCTCCGGGCTGTCGATACCGGCAGCTTCACGGAGGTCGCGCGCGAACTGAACACGACACAGCCCACGATATCGAAGCAGGTGGCCGCGCTTGAGGGCCATCTGGGCGTCCAGCTGTTGGTGCGCACGACGCGGTCGCTGTCCGTGACGGGGGAGGGGGCACGCTTCTACGAGGCCGCCAAGGCGGCGCTGGAGAGCTTCGACGCGGCGGAGGCTGCAGCCCGCGGGCCCAGGCACGCCGAAGGGCTATTGAGGGTCGGGTGTCCGGTATCTTTCGGACAGGTCCAGATCGTACCGAGACTTGCCGCATTCCTGGCGCGGTACCCCGCAGTCTCCATCGACCTGGTGATGTCGGATGCCTGGCTCGATCCGGTGGAACAGGGCGTCGACGTGGTGGTTCGCATCGGCGAACTGAAGGATTCTGTGCTCCGGTCACGTCGCATCGGGCTCGCTCGGCGTGTCACCGTCGCAAGCCCTGCCTTTCTCGATCGGGCCGGAAGGCCCGCGCAGCCCCAGGATCTCAAGGGGCTCGACTGCGTTCTCTACACAAGGCTCGCTTCAGGGCCCGAGTGGACCTTTGCCACGGCGTCCGGGCCCGTGGCGGTTCGCGTCCGCGGCCGCGTGCAGGCGGACAGTTCGGCCGCAGTGCTTGGCGCTGTCGTTGCAGGTCTGGGCGTTGGCCTGCTGCCGCTCTGGTTGGCCGGCGACGATCTGCGGGCTGGGCGGCTTGTCCGCATTCTCGAGCATTTCGAACCGCCGCCGCTGCCGATCCACGCCCTGTCCCCACCGCGCCGGTTTGCACCGCCGAAGGTGGCTGCCTTTGTCGACTATATTGAGGAAGAGTTCCGGCGGGACCCCCAGATCTTGAATGACGCCCCATATCGCGGGTGTTGATGCAGACTCTGCAGGTATAGTGATGTACTTTAGTTTAGTGGCTGTTTATCTGAGCGGCGAGTGCACAATATTGTCGAAATGCTGCACTGCACTCGCGACGGATCATATCTATACGTAGAGCCCCTAATTCACAAATTGCCCTCAGCTTCATATTATGCTACTAAGGAACTTCAGTCAGTGATTGCTTGATTGGCTGCGGTGACTGAAGATTAACAATGAATTCCTCTAAATTTGCAAGTAACTACTTAGGTAGTCGCGGGTAGACGGGAAGGGCATCATGATGTCGCCAGCCTTGGCACAATCGCTCTGCTCTGCGGACGGCGAAGCCGATCTGCCCAGCACGCTGGAAGAGCTGGGCCCCATGCTCTCTGAGGTGCGGGAGCGGGTGCGGCGTCATCGCGACACTGTGGACATGCGTCTGGAATGCGTGATCGTCCGGCGCATGTCGGAAGTTGCGGGCAGCCACGCCGCCCTTGAGGTCGTGCTGCAGCAGGAACGGCGAACGAGCGGTGCCGGCCACAATGGCACCGCCATCAGGAGGAGACGCAGCCGGATCGGCGGCGGGGGATTGTCTCGCGTCTTGAAGACGTGATCCGATAATCCCCCGTCGCAGGTCTGCTGCCGGAAAAGGTGCACGACCGCAGAGATCGTGCCGGACCTGGGAGTGTCAGAGATGGGCAGCTTCTGGCGGGAAATGGCAGATCGTTGGCTGGATGGCAGCGCCGACGACAACCAGACGGCGTCGACGGTTGTGATACCGGACGCCGCGAGCGGCTTCTCACGGCCGGGGGCTTACGGTCGCCGGACGCTCCATGCGCACAGTGACCGCGTGGCGGGGACGCGCCGCTATACCAGTGCGCGCATCTGCGCGTCGACCACGGCGATGGCGGACATGTTGACGATGTCGCGCACGTCGTTGCTGGGCAGCAGGATATGCACCGGCCGTGACATCCCCATCAGCACCGGCCCGATCGCCTCCGCCCCGCCCAGGCGCTGCATCAGCTGATAGGGTGCGTTGGCGGCGTTCGGATGCTGGACGATCGGTTTGCGCACCGCACGGGCAGAGTAGCTGGACTATCGGCAATCGGGAGGTCGAGCTGAGCGCGTCTTAGTCGCGCAGCTCTCTATACTGCGATCTTCAAGTTAACGTTGGTCACATCTGGGACCTTCTTAGATGCGTCTAGAATCTTCAAGCCAATCAGGTTTCCTTCAACATCATAGTCCAGAGTAACGCCAGGCTTGTCTTCATTGCTTTCGGCAACATCTGCAGGCGTCAGGACGATGCTCAAAGTATCGGTTCGCGGATCATAGGTGACATTCATTCAGGGTTCCCGATACCGGGCGATCCGGCTGGTGCGATACGCGGTGACGATTGCCGAGGGGCATCCGATCCACATCGACGAACACGCTTACCAGAGTACCACGCGGCGGCATGCCCATTGAAAGCCGCTTCTGGGCAACGATCCGTCCCGGCCGAACGGCCGCGATCTGGTCTGGATCTGCAAGAACCAAGCGTGCGGTGGCTTCGCCGAGTCCCCGGCGTGCCATCTGGTCGCGAGCGTGATCGGTCAGGACCGCGACAGCGAGGTCGACCACTTTCTGGACGGCCGGCGCCGGCCTGTCGGCCGCTATGCCAGTGCGCGCATCTGCGCGTCGACCACGGCGATGGCGGACATGTTGACGATGTCGCGCACGTCGTCGCTGGGCAGCAGGATGTGCACCGGCCGTGACATCCCCATCAGCACCGGCCCGATCGCCTCCGCCCCGCCCAGGCGCTGCATCAGCTGATAGGATGCGTTGGCGGCGTTCAGGTCGGGGAAGATCAGCACATTCGCGTCGCGCACGCGGCTGAAGAAATAGAGACGGTCGAACAGTTCCGGCACGATCGCGGCATCGGCCATCATCTCGCCGTCCACCTGCAGGTGGGGCTGGCGCTTCTTCAGGATGTCGACGGCCCTTGCCACCGTCTGCGGCACCGGGTGCGCAACGCTGCCGAAGTTCGAGAACGACAGCATGGCGATGCGCGGCGGGATGTCGAAATTCGTCGCCACTTCTGCCGACAGTTCGGCGATATCGGCCAGCTCCTCCGCCGTCGGTTGGATGTTCACCGCGCAGTCGGCGAAGAAATAGACGCGGTCGCGCACGATCATGATGAACAGCCCGGCCGCGCGGCGTACCTCGGGGCGCATGCCGATCACCTGGAAGGCCGGGCGCAGCGCTTCGACATAGTTGGTCGTCAGGCCTGAAATGAAGGCGTCGGCATCTCCGCACTGCACCATCAACAGCCCGTAATAGTTGGGCCGCCGCGCCATCTCGCGCGCCTCCGGCAACGTGATACCCTTGCGCTGACGGCGCTTGAACAGGACCTTGGCATAGCTTTCCGCCCGGTCGGAACTGCGCGGGTTGATCACCCGCGGCTCATACTCCAGCCCAAGTTCGGAGATCGTCTCCATGATCGTGGTCTCGCGGCCGATCAGGATGGGCTCGGCAAAGCCTTGCGCCTGCACCTCGGCGGCGGCGCGGATGATGCGCGCTTCCTCGCCTTCGGCGAAGACCAGGCGCTTTGGTGCCATGCGGGCCTTGTTGAAGATGGTGCGCATCAGCGCCCAATCCTTGCCCAGGCGGCTTTCCAGCTCTTCGCGATAGGTCGTCGCGTCGATCGGCTGCCGGGCCACGCCTTCGGCCATCGCCGCCTGCGCCACGGCCGGCGCCACCCACAGCAGCACGCGCGGGTCGACCGGCTTGGGGATGATGTAGTCGGGGCCGAACAGCAGGCTTTCGGTGTTATAGGCCTTCAGCACGGAATCCGGGACGTCCGCATGGGCCAGCGCGGCCAGGGCGCGCGCTGCTGCCAGCTTCATGCCATCCGTGATCTGCCGGGCGCGGACGTCCAGCGCCCCACGGAAGACGAACGGAAAACACAGCACGTTGTTGACCTGGTTGGGATAATCGCTGCGCCCCGTGGCCATGATGGCGTCCGGGCGGGCGGCCTTGGCGTCCTCATAGCTGATCTCCGGGTCCGGATTGGCCATGGCGAAGATGATCGGCCGGTCGGCCATGGACCGCACCATGTCCTTGGTCAGCACATTGGCGGCCGAGACGCCGAAGAAGACGTCTGCGCCCTTGACCACTTCGCCAAGTGTCCGGGCCTCCGTCTCTTTCGCGAAACGCTCCATATACGGGTTCATGTCTTCGGTGCGGCCCTTGTAGACAACGCCCAGCTTGTCGCAGAGGGTGATGTTCTCGCGCGGCGCGCCGGCGCGCACCAGCAGCTCCGCACAGCCGATGCCGGCCGCGCCGGCGCCGCAGAAGACGATCTTGATCTCGTGCATCTTCCGGCCGGTGATCTCCAGCGCGTTCATCAGACCGGCCATGGCGATGATGGCGGTGCCGTGCTGGTCGTCATGGAAGACCGGGATGTCCAACAGCTCGCGCAGCCGCTCCTCGATCGCGAAGCACTCCGGTGCCTTGATGTCTTCCAGGTTGATGCCGCCGAAGGTTGGGGCCAGCGCCTTCACCACCTGGACGATTTCGTCGGTGTCCGTCGCGTCGATCTCGATGTCGAACACGTCGATATCGGCGAAGCGCTTGAACAGAAGGCCCTTGCCTTCCATCACCGGCTTGCTGGCCAGGGGCCCTAGATTGCCGAGCCCGAGAATCGCCGTTCCGTTGCTGACCACGCCGACGAGGTTGCCCTTGGCCGTGAATTCGTAGGCGTTCTCAGGGGTGTCTGCGATCTCACGCACCGGGATGGCGACACCGGGCGAATAGGCAAGGCTCAGGTCGTACTGCGTCAGGCTCGGCTTTGAGGGAACGACCTCGACCTTGCCCTTGCGGCCCTGCGAGTGATAGCGCAGCACCGCCTCGCGTGTGACCTTCTCCATGGCGCTCGTTTCTCCAGCGACGGGCAGGGATGAAGACCGCGCGCCATCTGGCCTTGCGACTGCAGGGCTGCGGCAGTCGGTCGCGGCTCGTTCCAGATCGTGAGCCTTCTGCGCGGCAGGGTCAATTGCGCGATGGCAGCCGGCGCACTACCGCAAGTCGTGAGATGTCTAAGGCTTATAGTGTGCCCGGACCAGGTCCACGAATGCCCGATGCATCGGCGATGGGAAGTCGAGGGTCAGTTCGGCGTGGAACGTCGTTGCCATGTGGGGTGCAGCGACGATCCAGACGGGCTTGCCGTTGCGCGTTGCCCGAGTTTCGACGTCCGCGTGGACCTCGTCGATCACCGGGGCGCGGATGTAGGAGACGGCATAGCCGTCCACCTCGCCCTCCGCGCTGTCCAGTTGGCGGCCGTAGCCGTTGCGCAGCACCGTGATGGGCAGCACGCCGAATGACCGTTGCGGCGGGTTCAGCACAGTTTCGGCCATCAGGATCGTGCCGGCGCAGATACCCCAAACCGGTTTGGCCGCGAAGGCGCGCGCCAGCGGCGCCTCGAGGTCGAAGGCGGCGATCAGCTTGAGCATGGTCGTGCTCTCGCCGCCCGGCAGGATGAAGGCATCGGCCTGCTCGAAATCCGCAGGCGTCTTGGCGGTCAGGAAACGGGCGCCGGCCGCTTCGACATGCGGCCGGTGACGTTCGACACAGCCCTGAAGGGCGAGCACCGCGATGGTCGGCATGGGCCCGGCGTCCATAACGCGCCATTAGCCTCCGGCATTGCAGTGCGGCCGATGCGGCCGCACCAACGTCACCAGCCGCGGCCGGCCATCCGCATGTCCTCTTCGATGCCGTGCACATCCAGGCCCGGCATGGGCGCGCCGGTCAGGCCCTTGGAGGCCTCCAGCACCATCCTTGGGTCGTCCCAATGCGCGACGGCCTTGACGATCGCCTTGGCATAGGTCGGCGGGCTCTCGGACTTGAAGATGCCGGAGCCGACGAACACGCTTTCCGCGCCGAGCTGCATGCACAGCGCCGCATCAGCCGGTGTGGCAACGCCGCCGGCGGCGAAGTTGGGCACGGGCAGCCCGCCCGTCTGCTTGACCAGGGCCAAGAGCGCATGCGGCGCGCCCATGGTCTTCGCTTCGGTCATCAGCTCTTCGTCCTCCAGGCTGATCACGCGGCGGATCTGCTGGCGGATGCGGCGTAGATGGCGCACGGCCTCCACGATGTTGCCGGTGCCGGCCTCGCCCTTGCTGCGGATCAGGGCCGCACCCTCGCCGATGCGGCGCAGCGCTTCGGCCAGGCAGGTCGCGCCGCAGACGAAGGGCACGCGGAACGCATGCTTGTTGACGTGAAATTCCTCATCCGCGGGGGTCAGCACTTCGCTTTCGTCGATATAGTCGACGCCCATGGCCTCCAGCACCTGGGCCTCGGCGAAATGGCCGATGCGGCATTTGGCCATTACAGGGATGCTGACCGTCTCCATGATCTCTTGGATCAGCTCGGGCGCGGACATGCGCGCCACACCGCCGCTCTTGCGGATATCGGCCGGCACGCGTTCCAGCGCCATGACGGCGACCGCGCCCGCGTCTTCTGCGATCCGGGCATGCTCGGCCGTGACCACGTCCATGATCACGCCGCCCTTCAGCATTTCCGCAAGGCCTGTCTTCAGATTGATCACCTGCCCGGTGTTTTCCTGGCTCACCGCCGCATTCCTTTGAGACATTCGTTCCCGACACTGAATATGACATGCATGTTTGGCGACGAAAGGGAAGGGGCCGAAACGGCAGGGCCGCTATGCACGGGAAGCGTTGACGGTGGCCTGCCCGGCGGGGCAAAGCATGCTGGCATGCAGCGATACCCCCGCCAGAGGGAAACCGAATGAAGGGACGTCTTGGCCGGATCATGGCCGGCTTGTGGGTGCTGGCGGCGTCGGCGACGGCTATCGCCCAGGACGGCCTTGATGAACTGACTCCCGACGCACTGACGATCGAACGCCTTACAGTGCAGGCCTTCCAGGGCGTACCGGTCGACAACGATCATCTGCTGGCATGCTGCGCGCCGCAGATGATCACGCGCGATGGACAGGTTCTCCTCTGGGTTCGGGCCACCTTCGCGCCGCCCTGGACGGAAGAGGTGGAAACCGTCCGGGTCAGCCATCGTGATGTCGCCCTGCAGGTTGCCGGAACGGACGAGCTGCTGCCGATCATCGGCACCTATGATCTCTATGGCTTCTTTGAGGTGCGAACGCCGCATCTAGCTGCGACCCGCCCCGGCGTTTGGCCGGAGCGCGACCCACCTGTCTTCTTCAACGCCGTCTTTGCGGTTCCGGAAGGGGCCGAGGCGTTCACGCTCGACTTCGGTGGACTGGCCGCGGCCCGGATCCCGATGCCACCCGTAGGCCCCCATCCGGCGCCCGGCGACATCGTCTCTGTCACGGTGCGGAGCGCAGAGCGCATCGACGCCATACCGTCGGTTGACCGCGTCGGCGATCAAGAGATCGCGTCCGTCATACGCTACACGGATGGCGCGATCCTTGAGGTCACGCTGGTAGTCGATCCAATTGCGGGTAACGATTTGAGGGATCCGCGCCAGTTCATCTGGCGCACGGCGAGCCTGCAGCTCGTCTACGGCGATGGACAGATCGCGCCGCAACTGGGGCAGTATCTCGGGCGGTCCCTCATACGGAACACGACGAATGCCTATCGGCTGGACCCGGAGGAGCCGCCACGCGAGGAAACGCTCTATTTCGCCGTGCCGAACGGGGCCGACGGCTTCCGCCTCTATCTCGGATCCAGCCAGGTCGCCACGTTCTAGGGCGCCACCGGCACGGCTGCGGGCGTGGCCGATGAGGCCCGCGCTGATCATCCTTTTCCTTGTCCTGCCAGTGGCAGCGTGCGGCCTGGATGACGAGCAGGCGCGCCTGTGCCGCCAGGTGCTGGGCGTGATCGATCCGGGCGCACAGGATGTCACCGCTTCGCGCCTGGCGAGGCCGCAATTCGGCGTGCGGCTGCACTACCGGCCGGGGGGCGCCGATCCGGTACCGTCCGACGCCGCGATCGCTTGCGAGTTCGCCGGCGGTGCCTTCGGGCTTGGCCGCTTCGATCTGGTGCGCGTGGAGGCTACGGACGGCCGGTTGAGCGACATGCAGCTGTTCTGGCTGCGGCGGGTGCTGGACATGCGCCAACCCTTTCTGCCGCGCGCGGGCGACGACGCGCCGATGCCGGAGGCGCTGCCATGGCTCTACCTGCTGCAGCAGCTGAGCAACGCCATCACGGTGAGCTGCGTCTACGGGTTGCTCGCGATCGGTTTCACGCTGGTCTACGGCATCATCGGCAAGATCAACCTCGCGTTTGGCGAGATGTACATGATCGGCGCCATTGTGACGATGATCTGGACGAAGATCTTCGTTGCCGCGGGCGCCGGCGGGCTGGCGCTCGGGCTGTTTGCCATCCTGTCCATCGCCATGGTGACGACCGCCGGCTATGGCTGGATGACCCATCGCACGGTCTTCAGGCCCTTGCATGCCTCGGTAACGCAGGCGCCGCTGATTGCCGCCATCGGGCTGTCGCTGTTCCTGCGCGAGGGCACGCGCTTGCTGCACGGGGCCGGCAACTACTGGCTGAGGCCGCCGTTTCCCGACGTGATCACGTTGGCGGGGAACACGGCGTTTCCCGTGACGGTCACCCTGTCGCAGGGTCTGGTTCTGGGGCTGACGGCGGTGACCTACGGCGCGCTTGTGCTGCTGCTGCGTGCCACGCCGTTCGGACGTATGCAGCGAGCCTGTGCCGACGACAGTGGCATGGCGGCGCTCTTGGGCGTGAATGTCGAGCGCATCGTCGCCGCGACGTTCGTCATCGGCGCGGCGGCAGCCGGTGTGGCCGGCTTCATCGTCGCCCAGCATTACGGCGTGGCCAATTTCCACATGGGCGTGGTGCTGGGGTTCAAGGCGCTGACGGCCGCGGTGCTCGGAGGCATCGGCTCGGTCCGCGGGGCAATGCTCGGCGGGCTGGTGATCGGGCTGATCGAGACCTTCTGGTCGGGCTACCTCTCGATCGCCTATCGCGACGTTGCCGTCTTCGCGGTTCTGGTCGGCGTGCTGATCTTCCGGCCCCAGGGGTTGATGGGGGGACGGCCCAATCCATAGTCGGACCCATTCCAGGCAGTACACGTGGCCCGGCACGATGCGGTGGCCATGACCAGCCGAGGCAATCAAGATGCGGACTTCAAGCCTAAAGGGAGCGCAACAGATGTGGATCAGGACCGCCGTACTCGTTGTGTGTCTCAGCCCGCTTGCCGGTCAGGCAGCAGCCCAGACACTGGAGTCGGTCGCCGAGACCGGAACGTTGGCCATCGGCTATCGCACCGATGCTTCGCCGTTCTCATTCCAGACAGACGCCGGAGAAGCCGCAGGCTACTCCGTGGACCTGTGCGCCCGCGTCGCCGATGCTGTGGCGGAGGCTACGGATGTCGAAGACCTTGTCGTCGAACATTTGCCTGTTACAGCCGAAGATCGGTTCGACGCGCTGGAGACTGGAAGGATCGACATCCTCTGCGGTGCCACGTCGGTCACGCTGTCGCGGCGGGCCGAGTTCGACTTCTCGCTGCTGACCTTCGTCACCGGCACCAGTGTGTTGGTGCGCCGCGAGTCTCCGGTGGAGGAGTTCGATGATGTCGCCGGTAAAGCCATTGGCGTGCTTGGCGCCACGACCACGGAGGAGGGGTTGCGCCTGACCCTTGAAGCCCGAGAGATCGAGGCGGAGGTGGTGACGGTTGCCAGCCATCCGGAAGGTCTGCAGGCGCTGGAAGCGGGAGAGATCGATGCCTATTTCGGCGACCGGGTCATCCTGATCGCGCTGACGGCATCCGCCGTCGACCCGACCAGCCTGGGCGTCGCCAACGAGTGGCTTTCCTACGAGCCCTACGCACTGGTGATGCGCCGGGGCGATGCCGATTTCAGGTTGCTTGTCGACCAGACGCTGGCCACGCTCTATCGCAGCGGCGATATCGGGGAGATCTTCCGGGCAGCGTTCGGCGATGCGGAGCCGAGCGATATGCTGCGGGCCATGTACGCCCTGCAGGGCCTGCCGGAGTAGGCCGGGGCTTTCGATTGCCAAGCAAGGCTGCATCTGCTTTCTAACTGTCGGTTGCAGTGGGGAGGCGCCACATGGCAGTGCGCCGAAAGGTTTTGCAGGGCATTACGGCCATCGCTCTTGCTTGTGCCGGTTTAGTGCGCACTGCCGGGGCTCAGCCGATGGGCCCCGCTGGCCGCGTGACCAGGCTGCGCGGGACGGCTGTGCTTGTCCGTGGCGGTGAGTCGTCGGGATTGGTGGTCGGCGTCGAAGTCCAGATCGCGGACCGCGTGGTGACCCATGCTGCATCTCGGGTGGAGGTCACGCTTTCCGACGGGACGCTGGTCGTGTTGGGCCCCGGAACCGACGTAGCCGTGGCCGCGTTTGCCACGGACGATGTCGGCGGGCGATCGAGCGGGACCTTGTCCATGCTCTCCGGCATCTTGCGGGCCCTGGTCGCGCCTTCGGGCACTGGCGGCGGGTTTTCCGTCGAAGGGCGGTTGGCGGTAGCCTCGGTCCGGTCCACCGAACTGGTCGTCGAAGTCGTCGAAAACCGGATGTCAGTGTTGTCCGTAGAGGGCGAGGTGGAAGTGCGCGTCGGCGGCACACAGGCGGTGCTGCTAGCCGGTGACGGGGTGGACGTGCAGGGCGGCCAGCCGTTGCCGGAACCCAGCCAGTGGGGGGCAACGCGGGTGGCCGATGTTCTGGCGCGCACGCGGGTCGAATAGGCGAGAGGCCAGCGCCGGGGACGCCGGTAGAGTGTCGGCGACCCCACAGCGGATTGTGGGCCTCGCGGCATTGGTAACGGTAGCGGTGCTCTGGGTCGTAGCGTCCGATACCATGTGGTGGCGGCGTGCGGAGCTTGCCGCGCTGGATCTCTGGTACCACCTGCGCGGGCCGGTCGCGCCGACCGGTTCGGTTGCGCTGGTCATGATCGACGAAGCCTCTGTCGACGCCTTCGGTGGGTGGCCCATCCCAAGACAGTTGCTGGGCGATCTGGTCGACCGGTTGATTGATGCCGATGCCTCCGTGATCGCCTTCGATCTCTTGTTTTCCGAGCCCGGCCGCCAGGTCCGGGACTCCACCGCGGGCCCTCCGCCGGATACCGGTATGATCGACCGGTATCTGTTGCAGGATGACCGGAATGGCCGCCTGGCTGACGCGATGGAGCGGTCGGGCCGCGTGATCGTTCCTTATGCTTTCGTTTTCAGTTCGGACCAGGCCAATGTCGCCGGCCTGCCCGATGTCATCGCCGGACAGGCCTTCGGGGTCGTCCGGACAGCGCCGGGCCGCAGCATTGACCTGCCGGTTCCGGCGGGGTTGATCGTGTCGGCGGAACGCTTGGCAGCGGCGGCCGTCACGCTGGGCCATGTCTCGGTTCTGCTCGATGTCGACGGTTCGCTACGCCGGGACCTCTCTGTCGTACCGTTCGACGGCCTCTACTTTCCATCTCTGCCGCTTGAGGTCGCGCGGCTGCATCTGGGCATTCCCAGGCAGTCCGTGGTGGTGACGATGGGTGAGACCATCAAGCTTGGTGATCGCACCGTTCCCGTCGATCCGGCCATGGGCTTGGCGGTCAACTATTACGGGCCTGAGGGTACGTTCGACACATACCGGTTCGCCGATGTGCTCGACGGAACGCTGCCGCCCGGCGCTCTTGCAGGCCGTGTCGTTCTGATCGGGGCGAGCGTGCTGGGGTTGGGGGATACCTTCTCGACCCCCTTCTCGCGAACCCTGCCCGGGGCGGAGTATCTGGCCACAGTGGTCGAGAACGTGCTGCGCGGCGAAGCGCTTTCTCGGCCTGCCTGGTCGGCAAGCGTTGAACTGGCGGCCATCATCGTCCTGGGCGGGCTTGCCTTCGCGGCAACGCGGGCGCCGGCCATTGTGTGCGCACTTGCGCTCGGCTGCCTGGTCGCAGGTTGGGGGGCCGTGTGCGCCCTCGCATTCGCCCGGCTGGGCGTCTGGATCGGCGCTGTAGGGCCGGTGCTGAGCGTGATCTCAGTAGGTGCCGTACAGAGCGTAGGCGCATTGGTCCATGAGCGTCGCCGCCGGCGCGCCGCCGACCGAAGCGCTCACAGGCTTTCGCACTACTTCGATCCACAGGTTGCAGCACGCCTGTCCGGCGGGGAGCATGCAGGCCAGGGGCCGCAGACGCGGCAGGCTGCGATTCTGTTTGCCGACATCGCCGATTTCACGGCGATCGCCGAGAGACTCTCAGCGTCGGGCACACACGCGCTGCTGCAGCAGGTGCACGCACGCATCGACCGGGCCGTGGCGGCGGCCGGCGGCACCATCGACAAATACCTCGGCGATGGGGCGATGGCGTGCTTCGGTACCCTGGCGCCAACCGTGGAGGCGCCGCGCCAGGCGATGCAGGCCGCACGGCTGCTGATCGCGGATATCGAGGACTGGAACCGTGTTCGGCAGGATGAGGGTGAGCAGCCCCTGGTGCTCGGGATCGGCATCCATTACGGCCCAGTGCTGGTCGGCGATGTCGGCACCGCACGGGCGGCGGAGTTCACGGTTGTCGGCGATGCGGTGAACGTCGCCAGCCGGCTGGAGGCTTTGACCCGCGAGCTTGAGGCCGCGATCGTCGTGTCGGACGCTGTCGTCGAGGGCGCCAGGGCTTGTGGCGCGGCCGATGAGCTGCGAGGCCTGATTCCCAGGCGCGGCGTAGCGATCCGTGGACGGCAACAAGCCATGTCTATCTGGCTGCTGCCGCGCGGCGTAGCCGGCGACGAGCCGCAAGATCTCACTTGATGAGACAGACGTACTCGGCCCGTGAACTCGTCGGCGCGCTTACTCCGCCGTGCCCGTGATCTGTGTCGCCAGCGGCCGCGCGGATGGCCCTGAGACAGATGCCGTACGTGCCCTCGGCGCCGTGCGTGACGGCGGAAAGCAGACGGTGACGGTGGTTCCGGTGAACCGTTCGCTGGCGATCTCCAGCCGGCCCTCGTGTTTTTCGACGATCCGCATGCTGAGCGGAAGCCCAAGGCCGGTGCCGGGGCGGCGGCGATCATGCCCGTGATCCACTTGGCCGAAGGGTGACAGCGCAACGGCGATGTCGTCGGGCGCCATGCCGATCCCGGTGTCCCGTACGGCGATCACCAGGCCGCCTTGGCGGTTGGTATGCGCCTCAACGCTGACGATGCCGTTGGCATCTGTGTATTTGATGGCATTGGTCAGAAGATTGGTGATCACCTGCTCAATCAGGCGGGCATCTCCGATCAAGCGGGGGAGGTCGCGTGGGACGCGGGTGAGAAGCTGTATGCCTGCCGACTGCGCCGCTTTGGAGACCATCCGCACGCTGCCGGCCACGGCCTCGGCAACGCTGACCCGTTCTTCGGCAAGCTCCATCTTGCCCGCTTCGATCTTCGACAGATCGAGGATGGTGTTGATCACTGAGAGCAGGCGCTCGCCGCTGCCGCGGATGTCGCCCATGTAGTCTTTGTACCGGACGTCGCCGAGCGAGCCGTAGACTTCCTTCTCCATCATCTCCGAGAAGCCGATGATGGCGTTCAACGGTGTCCGCAACTCGTGGCTCATCAGCGCCAGGAATTCCGATTTCGCCCGATTGGCGGCCTCGGCATGAAACCGCGCCTGCTGCATCTGACGAATGCCGGCGATCCCCGTCCAGGTGAGCAGAAAGGCCATGCCCAGGACACAAGCCGTCAGCACGACGCCTGGTGTGCCCAAGCCGGCACCCAGGGCCTCCGTCAGCCCCAGCGGCGGCAGCGAGACGACGGCAAACAGCGGCGTTCCGGGGATCCGGCGCGCGGTGGCCAGGCGGTCCGATCCGTCGATGGGGCTTGCCAGCGGCCCTTGGTAGAAGTCCGTGATGGTGTTGATCCGATGCGCCATTACCTGGCCGCGGCTGAACGCGCCGTCCATCCAGTGCGCGTGAACATAGCCGTTGTCCGACAGCATGAAGACGGCAGTGCCGTCCACCGTTAACGGAAGGGTGCCGTAGACCTGGTCGAAATAGGCGAGATCGAGGGTGACGACCACGGCGCCGCGCCGTTCGCCGTCCTGAACGACGGCGCGGGCCACGCCAATGCAAGGCGCAATGCCGTCCTCCAAGCCCGTTCCGCCTGCGGAGAAGACCACATTCTGGCCCTCGTCAAGCGACTGGATAAGGGCTGCATCCGCGATCAACTCCCGGTCGCCACGGTGAGATCCGTGGACGACACGCCCCTGAGTGTCGACCACGAGGACTTCCTGCGTGACAGGCTGCTCCGCGGCGCGTTCCAGTTGCCTCTCGAAGGCATAGTCGTGGGGTGCGAACCAGAGCCCCGGATCGGACAGCATCCGCTGGCCCAGCTGGTCGAGGGTGCCGGATACTCCCAACAGGCTGCCGCTCACATGGGCCGTCACCACCTGGTCAAGCTGGTTGGAAAGGTCAAGCCGTCGCGCATTCTCCCGCGGCTGGAGGTCGCCGATCTGGACGATCAGGGCAACCGCGGCAAGGACGATCACCGCCAAGCCGCCGGCAAGCACCAGCGCTGACTGGCGATGTGTGCGAAGAGCTCTCAGACTGCGCATCGTTCACGCACATAACGCAAGAGACGGTTAATCTAGGCAACCCTTCGTTAAGAAAGCGGTAACGCAGGCGTCAACACTCCTATATGTGGATGGCCTGGCTCCCTCTGGTTTGCCAAGTTTCCTCCGCGGTTGCAGACACATGGTCATGCCGTCGTTGGTGCCGCTCGGCACGGCTGTGCAACGCGGACCGCGGCAAGACGGGTTGAAGTGGTCAGGTGCCAGATGCGGAAGGATCGGCGGCCGACGGTGGCGTGCCGGATGGTTTTTCTTCTTCGTTCTTTCACAATATCCGGATAAACCTTTGATATATCGGATTGAGGATTTGACGGGAGCCGGTATCCGATGGTGCCGCCAGGGCAGCAGGTCGTCTGTCAGCTCGAGCTGGACATCGAGCCGTCGATGCTTGCCGAAGTGCGGCAGACCGTCCGCGATATCGCCAACCGGTACGGGGCGGTCGACGACCAGCCCGATGCCCTAGTTCTGGCGGTGGACGAAGCCTTTCAGAACATCATCCGGCACGCCTATCGAGACGCGGTTCCGGGCCGTGTCGACTTTAGCGCCTGGATCGACGATCATGACTTGTGGATCAGGATCCGGGACTATGCCGCGCCGGTGGATCTTGCCAAGATCCGGCCGCGACCGCTGGACGATGTGCGGCCCGGTGGGCTCGGCACCCATCTGATCCGAACCGTGATGGATGAAGTTGCGTACGGTCACGCCGAC